>NZ_DFMB01000061.1:0-332873 GCF_002375325.1 Marinobacter sp. UBA3604 | reverse complement strand
AACTCCCCCTCCTACTCGATTTGCTTCGGGCGTCTGACCGCTCAGGCCACGTACATCACCAGGTTCTCTGCCACGCAGGCAGGCTTGTCCTCTCCACGGATTTCCACGGTGGTTCGGTAGGTGGCCAGCGTGCGCTGATCATCCACCCTGGACACATCCAGCAATTCCATCTTGCTACGGATATCCGCCCCGGATTTCACCGCCGCAGGAAAGCGCAGTTTGTTGATGCCGTAATTAATGCTGGCGCCTTTGCCCTGCACGTCAATCACCTCCTGATTCAGCAGTGGAATCAGCGACACGGTCAGAAACCCATGGGCGACGGGGCTCTTCCACGGCGTTTCCCGCGTGGCCCGCTCCACGTCCACGTGAATCCACTGATGATCGCCCGTGGCGTCCGCAAACGCCTGAATCATCTCCTGGGTGACGGTTTTCCAAGGGCTGTGGCCAATGGTAGTGCCGCAAAAATGTTCAAGATCGTTTAATTCAACAGAGAGCATATCTGCTTCCATGGTGCACAAGGTGCAAAGTCAGAGACTCAAACAGCGTACCCGGGATTCTTGCTATCCAGAAGCCGAACCAATGCGGGCCAGGTCAACGCCGCCGCACTGCCAAGTTCCTGAGACTGGTCAGCGGTTGTCTGAATGGCCTGCTCTGACGGCATGCAGGTTGGCCCACAACTCTGGGCTTTGACCTGAATCTCGCAGGCCTTCATCAGAAAATACAGATAGGTGAACGTCTCCGGCACGTCCTTGCCCGCCGTCAGCACCCCGTGATTGCGCAGCATCATCATCGACTTGTCACCCAGATCCCTGATCAGCCGCTCCCGCTCATCCAGGTTCAGCGCCACACCTTCATAATCGTGATAGCTCAGATGATTCAGGCACAGCATCGCTGTCTGGCTCAGGGGCAACAGACCATCCCGGTGCGCCGACACAGCCACCCCATCCGGCGCGTGCAGGTGCATCACCGCTCCGGCATCCTCGCGGCCCATGTGAACGGCACTGTGAATGGTAAATCCAGCCGGGTTGACACGGGCGAGGCCGCCAGACTCCGCCACCTGGCCGTCCTTATCCACCTTCACCAGTGACGACGCGGTGATTTCATGGAACAGAAGCCCATAGGGGTTGATCAGGAAATGATGATCCGGCCCCGGCACCCGTGCCGAAAGGTGGGTGAACACCAGATCGTCCCAGCCAAACAGCGCCACCAGGCGATAGGCGGCGGCCAGCTCGGTACGGACCTTCCATTCGGCTTTTCTCAGATCCCGTTGTGATGACTGATCGTCTGTTGTCGTCATGATGAGAGCCTCAGCTGTCAGCCTGCCTGCAACAAAGTGGCGTATTGCTCCAGATGGTAATCGTCATCCCCCAACTGGTGATTGATGGCGATCAGCCGCTTCGCGTAGTGGGCAAAGTTGTACTCCCAGGTCATGCCGATACCACCGTGGGACTGAATGCCGGCCTCGGAGATGAATTGACCGGCACGGCCAATCACGTTCTTGGCGGCGGCCAGCACGCGGCGGCGTTCATCACTGGGTTCGCTGTCGGCGACGCTGGCGGCAAGAATTGCCATGGAACGAGCCTGCTCCAGTTCCGACATCATATCCACCATACGGTGCTGCAACACCTGGAACCGGCCGATAGGCACGCCAAACTGCTTGCGCTGTTTGAGGTAGTCCAGAGTCAGCTCATTGGCCATTTCCATGACACCCACAGCCTCGGCGCAGATGGCGGCGATAGCGCGACCGGCCTGATACTCGATCACCCCGGCAGCCTTGCCTTCTTCTCCCAGCAACGTGTCGGCACCGACCTGGACGTTGTTCAAGGTAATGTCACAGCCGCGGGAGCCGTCGATAGTGGGGTAAGCTCGGCGCTCAACGCCAGCGGTATCCGGGCTCAGGGCAAACAGGCTGATGCCGTCGGCATCGCGGGCGTCGCCTGAGGTGCGTGCGGACACCACGATCAGGTCGGCACAGTGGCCGCTGATCACCACGGCCTTGCGGCCGTTCAGAGCATAGCCCTCGCCGTTTTTCTCGGCACGGGTTTCCACGTTATTCAGGTCATAGAAGCTCTGGGGCTCTTGCAGGCCTACAGCGGCTTTCAGTTCGCCGCTGGCGATGCCGGCCAGCCAGGTGTCTTTCTGGCTGTCGTTGCCTGCCTGGCCAATCAGGCCGCCGCCCAGAATAATGGACTGCACATATGGCTCCAGGCAAAGCCCGCGGCCCAGCTCAGTCATAACGGACTGAACTTCCACACCGCTGCCGCCAAAGCCACCGAGTTCCTCGGAAAAAGGTACAGCGGTCAGGCCCAGCTCGCTAAGCTGCTGCCAGAAATCGGCGCTGAAGCCCAGTTCCGTCTCACTGAACGCCAGTCGTTTTTCAAAACTGTACTCACCGCGCACCAGCCGTTCCACGGTGTCCTGCAGCATCTGCTGCTCTTCATTAAGTCGGAAATCCATGGTCGTCTCCTTAAAGCCCGAGAATCATTTTCGACACGATGTTCTTCTGGATCTCATTGGATCCGCCGAAGATCGACAGCTTGCGGTTGTTGAAGTACTGGGCCGACAGGGGAGCGGCATCTTTATCCGACAGGAAGTCGCCCTCGTAATCCATATCCATCTCCTCTTCGAGGAACGGCAGGGCATAGGGCCCGATCGCGCGGCGGGCGAGATCATTGATGGCCTGGCGGATCTCGGTGCCTTTTACTTTCAGCATGGAACTTTCCGCACCCGGCACACCGCCACCTTCAACAGAGGCAATAATACGCAGGTTGCTGATGGCGGCTGCCGTGAGGTCGATTTCCACTTTGGCGATGCGCTGACTGAATGAGGGGTCCTCAAGCAGCGGCCGACCGTTTTTCAGGCGGCGTGATGCCAGGTTTTTCAGGTGCGACAGTGCTGCCTTGGACATACCGATACCGGCCAGGCCGGTGCGCTCGTAAGTCAGAAGATACTTGGCATAGGTCCAGCCTTTATCCTCTTCGCCCACCAGGTTCTCAACCGGCACCTTCACGTCCTCGAAGAACACTTCGTTAACTTCATGCTCACCATCCAGAGTGATGATGGGGCGCACGGTAATGCCCGGTGTGTCCATATCGATGAGCAGGAACGAAATACCTTCCTGGTTCTTGACCTCGGTGTTGGTACGCACCAGGCAGAAGATCATGTTGGCGTGCTGGCCCAGGGTGGTCCAGGTTTTCTGGCCGTTAACAATGTAATGGTCGCCATCACGCACAGCACGGGTTTTAAGAGACGCCAGGTCAGAGCCCGCGCCGGGTTCGGAATACCCCTGGCACCACCAGTCCTCGCCGCTGAGGATGCGCGGCAGGTACGTCTGCTTCTGTTCCTCGCTGCCGAACTTGATGATCACCGGCGCCACCATATTCACCCCGAACGGGATGGAGCGGGGAACGCCGTAACGGCAGGATTCTTCGTCCCAGATGTGCTTTTGCACGGGCGTCCACTCTACACCGCCGTACTCTTCCGGCCAGTGGGTCGCGTACCAGCCCTGCTCGCAAAGGATTTTCTGCCAGCGCTGATGGTCCTCTTTGGACAGGCGGCGGAATCCTTTCACTTTGGCGGCGATGTCGGCCGGCAGCTTTTCATCCAGGAACGCACGCACTTCGTCACGGAAGGCGAGTTCCTCGGCGGTGTAGTTCATGTTCATCGAATCAACCTCGTTAATGCATTACAGCGAAAATATATACCGCATAGCAGAATTACTCAATGATCTTTCATGGGTTGCTCGTCTGTCAATGCTAATGAAACAACAAAACACAGAGTAATTACCGATTTCATTAAAATTTGGTTTCACTCATTTGTTGATAACAAAAGTATTGTCTATATTCGAAAAAACGGAAGCTGGTACTGCTATGCGAAACCTAACAATCACAAAATACCGCACAGTGAAACAGCGTGATTGATTTGGTGTGTCCCAGTGCCGGCACCGGAACGTCCAATAACAACGACATGAAATCAACTCCGTTAAGAGGTTTGAGATGACAACAACAATACCTTCCCAAGTGCGTCCCTTGCTCCGAGCCGTGGTTATTGCCGGGCTGCCGCTGATGGCCATCGGTTCCGGCTCCGCGCTGGCGCAAAGCACTGAGCTGGACGAGCTGCGAGAGCGGGTCCAACAGCTGGAAAACAAACTGGAAGGCGCGGTGTCTACCGCGCCTGAATTGACAGAAGACAACCCCTATTTGCTGCGAGACGGCGACGGGATCAAGATTGGAAGCACAACGATTTCATTCGGTGGTTTTATCAAGGCCGACGCTATTTTTGGTTCCCACGGGAATGGCAGCCTGAACAGCTACAGCATTGGTTTGCCGAGAACCTTCGCGAGTGCCGCGGCTTCGGATGAAAGCGACTGGAAGACCGGTTTCTCGGCCCGGGAATCACGGATCAGTATCGGCACCAAAACCGAGGATGTCGTCGGTCACACGCTGACCACCTACCTGGAGATGGACTTTAACCAGGACCTTAACGACGGCATGAATGAAACCGGTAACGAGATCGTGTCCAACAGTTATTCCCCCCGTTTGCGCCAGGCCTACGGTTCCTGGAACGGCTGGGATTTTGGTCAGACCTACACCACGTTCACCGACCTGGCGGCCATGCCGGAAATCCTTGATCAGGGCAAGCAAGCGGCTTTTATCTACGCAACCCAGCCCATGATTCGCTACAACATGGCTGCGCCAGGCGGGAAGCTAATGGTTTCCCTGGAGAATCCCGAAGACGGCTACTACGGCAACTCCTACGACGATCAGTCCTACCCGGATCTCGCAATGCGGTATCAGATTCGAGGTAACTACGGGTTTTACTCCATTGCCGGTTTGCTGCGGAATTTTGAAGACAACGCAGCGGATGAAACCATAACTGACGGAGCCGTATCTTTGAGTGCCCGCATTCCGACGGTTGGCCGTGATGATCTGCGCCTGCAGTACAGCTATGGCGCGCTCGGCCGGTACATGGGCCTGCTGACTTACCCGGACGTGGATCTGGCAGCTCTCGCCCAAGGCGATGTCGAACCTCTCAAGACCTATGGTGCCACAGCGGCCTATCGCCACTTCTGGTCGCCTGCATGGCGTAGCACCCTGACGGTCTCGCACACGGAAATTGTTGATGATCTGGTCGCACCGCCTGCCGGAACGTTGAGTTACTTCGACTCGTCGACCTCGGTTCACGCCAACATACTATGGTCTGCCCACCGCAATCTGACGCTGGGGCTGGAGTACGCCTATTGGGATTTCGGTGAGATTGCCACCAGTAGCAGCATGCAGTATGAGCAGGTCATGGCCTCCGCGAAATTGAGCTTCTGATCGATAAACGTCTGACATAAACCAATTCTAAGGTGCTTTTATGCATCCTTGCCTCGGAGTGCTCCCCCGCTCCGGGGCTTTTTTGTGGGCATAAAAAAAGCAGAGCCGGAGCTCTGCTTTTTGGAGCTATGGGCAGCAGGATCAGCTGAAAGCCTGAATCCCGGTCTGTCCGCGGCCCAGAATCAGGGCGTGGACATCGTGAGTACCTTCATAGGTATTCACCGCCTCCAGGTTCATCACGTGGCGGATGACATGGTATTCGTCGGCGATACCATTGCCGCCGTGCATGTCACGGGCTACCCGTGCGATGTCCAGGGCCTTGCCGCAGTTGTTGCGCTTGAGCATGGAGATGGCGTCCGTCGAGTAGTTGCCGGCGTCTATCATACGGCCCAGTTGCAAGGCGCCCTGAAGGCCCAGGGTGATCTCGGTCTGCATATCCGCCAGCTTCTTCTGGATCAGCTGGTTGGCCGCCAGAGGCTTGCCAAACTGCTTGCGCTCGAGCGTGTAATTGAGGGCCGCGTGCCAGCAGAACTCGGCAGCGCCCATGGAGCCCCAGCTGATGCCGAAACGGGCCTTGTTCAGGCAACTGAAAGGACCTTTCAGACCTTCTACGTCGAGCTTGTTCTCGTCCGGGACAAAGACTTCGTCCATAAAGATGGACCCGGTCTCGGAAGCCCGCAGGGAAAACTTACCCTCAATCTTCGGCGTGTCCAGGCCCTTGGCACCTTCGCGTTCAATCACGAAACCGGTGATTTTGCCCTCGAGCTTGGCCCAGACCACACAAACATCGGCAATGGGGGAGTTGGTGATCCAGGTTTTGGAGCCACTGACCAGATAGCCGCCGTCGACTTTCTTGGCGCGGGTTTCCATGTTGCCCGGGTCAGACCCATGGTTGGGCTCGGTCAGGCCAAAGCAGCCCACTTTTTCGCCGGATGCCAGTTGGGGCAGGATGCGTTTTTTCAGGGCTTCCTGGCCAAAGGCGTGAATCGGGTGAATAACCAATGACGACTGGACACTCAGGGCTGAACGATAGGCGCTATCAACCCGTTCCACTTCGCGGGCAATCAGGCCGTAGCACACGTGGTTCAGGCCGGGGCCGCCGTATTCTTCCGGCAGGGTAGCGCCGAGCATGCCCAGATCGCCCATGTCGGTAAAAATGGAACGGTCGAACTTCTCATGCCGGTTCGCTTCGGTAATGCCGGGCATCAGGCGCTGATCGCAGAACGAACGGATACTGTCACGTACCTGACGCTCGGTTTCATCCAGTTGCTTGTCGAACTGCAGCAGGTCATCCCAGGGTGCGGAAGCCATGGTGTGTCTCCTCAGAAAATTAGTCGGTTGCTCTTTTAATCAGATACTCGCTCAATAACAGCCGCAATGCCTTGGCCAACGCCAATGCACATGCTGATTAATGCGTAACGTCCGCCACTGCGTTCAAGCTGGCGGGTGGCGGTCAATGCAATCCGTGCACCGGACGCCCCAAGGGGGTGGCCAACCGCAATGGCGCCACCGTTGGGGTTCAGCCTGGAATCGGTCGGGTCGATGCCCAGTTTGTGGGTGCAGCCAAGAACCTGGGCCGCAAAGGCTTCGTTGATCTCGATGACGTCCATATCGTTGATGCCAAGGCCCGCGCGGGCGAGGGCCTTCTCGCTGGCGGGTACCGGGCCGTAGCCCATGACCTGTGGCGGAACACCGGCGATCGCTGCGGATACAATACGGGCACGGGGCTGAATACCGGCCTTTTCGCCGGCTTTGCGAGAGCCGATGATCAGGGCCGCGGCGCCATCGTTGATGCCCGAGGCGTTGCCGGCAGTCACCACGCCTCCTTCGAACAGCGGGCGCAGGCCGGCCAGTGCCTCGTGGGTGGACTGAGGCCGCGGATGCTCATCGCTGTTCACGCTGACGGGTGGTTTTTTCCGGCCCTGAGGGACGTCAATGGGCATAATCTCTTCATTATAGAAGCCATCTTTCAGGGCAGCGTCGTATCGGGCCTGGCTCTGAGCGGCAAACTGATCCACGGTGTCCCGGCTGAGGTTGAGCTCCCTGGCAATGTTGTCGGCGGTTTCGGGCATGGTGTCGGCACCGAAGTCGGCCTCAATGCGAGGGTTGGGGAAGCGGGCCCCGATGGTGCTGTCAAAGGCACGAAAGTCGCGGCTGAACGGGCTTTCGCTCTTGGCCATCACAAACGGTGCCCGGCTCATGCTTTCAGCGCCGCCGGCGACAAACAGCTCGCCCTCATCGCAGCGAACCGCCCTGGCGGCGTCGATGATGGCTGCCAGGCCAGAGCCACACAGGCGGTTAACGGTCAGGCCACCGGTTTCAACAGGAAGGCCGGCCAACAGCCCGGCGTGGCGGGCCAGGTTTCGGGCGTCCTCGCCGGCCTGGTTGGTGCAACCGGCAATAACGTCTTCGTAGGCCTCAAGGGCAAAGGCGTTGCGCTCAACCAGCGCTTTGATAACGCTGGCCAGAAGGTTGTCGGGGCGAACCCTGGCCAGTGCGCCGGCGTGTCGACCGAAGGGTGTTCGTAGCCCATCGTAGATGAAAGCGCTCATGGCATCTCCCATTTGATCAGACATGGTTCCCATTGTGATCTTCCGTTTGTAAGGAGGGAAGGGGTGGGCTTGTCATGTCATTAGTGTTGATATAGTTTCGTATAGCGGAACTAAGTTTTGTATATTGGTTGTTGAAGACTAATCCGGGTCTGTTTGAAATGCAACCGATACCACCAACCAAGGTCAGTAATCTGCTATGAGCCGTTTTCTGGTTCCTGCTGCGGTTTTTCTGGAGCTTTTGGCGCTTTGCCTTTCCAGCATAAAGGTCAGTGCCTTTGCGGGTGTGTTGTTTGTGCTTTATTTCACGCTGGCGCTGAGGCGGCTGCAATCGTATTCCCGTTACCTGTTCCTGATCTCGCTGGTTGTGATCGGTTATCTGGGGTTTATCCGGCAACTGGCCGCCGAGGATCTGATTCGTGCCGCGTCCAACGCTGCCTTTTATGCAGCGTTCCTGGGAAGCCTGGGGATGATGCAATGCCTGGTTCGACGGCTTGAGGTGCTGCAGCGTATACACGACGTGTTGCTGGGTGGTCGCCCGGCGTTGCTGTACCCGAAATACGCGGTAGTGAGTTGTGGCATTGCATCAGTGCTGAGCTTCGGCGTGATGAACCTGCTTTGCGGTACGTTGTCGGATACCCTGCGGCAGCGGGGTATTACCGGGGCTTCGCGGGTGCGCTGGTTGCGCAGTGTGCTGATCAGTACATTGCGAGGATTTGCGCTGGTGCCGCTGGTTGCACCAACCAGTGTTGCGGTCGCCATTATTACCCGTGAAGTGCCCTCCCTGAGCTGGTCGGGCCTGCTGCCCTATGGCATTGGCAGCGCGGTGTTGCTGGTTCTGGTGGGGTGGGGGTTGGAGCACAAGCGTTTTCGTCGGGTCAGCGGTGAGCGCGAACCGCTGGAAGCCTGGCCGGCTGGAAGTGGGCGGTTGTTGTTGCTGGTATTGATCATCTTCACGGCGATGGGCCTGCTGGTGCAGTTAACGGAACTGAAAGTGTCAGTGGCCGCGATGCTGACGGTGCCGGTGGTCACCCTTCTTTATATGTTCTGGCACGATCGCTCGCCAGCTATGGCGGTACGTGAAGCCACCGACAATATGCTCGGTATGAGCAACGAAATGTCGATCTTCGCAGGTTCCGCCGGGTTGGGCGTGGCGTTGGTCTCGGTGATTCCGGCGGATGCCCTGGCAGGCATGGCGACTGGTGAGCTGGGCGTATTTTTACTGGCTGTGGGTGGGTTATTGATGATGCCGATGCTCTCAGCCATCGGCATCATCCCGATTACTGTGCTGAGTGTTCAGGCAGGGTTGATGCCGCAATTGGTCGCCGAGGGCGTGAACCCCCTGCCGATTGCGGTCGCCCTGGTGATTGGTTTCTCCCTTGCCATGATGCTGTCGCCGTTCGGCCCGGCCGTTATGCTGCTGTCACGATTCGGGCAGGTGTCACGCTGGGTGGTGGCGTTTGGTTGGAACGGCGCTTTTGTCCTGCTCTCCATTCCGTTGTTATTGCTGATGCTGTGGGGGATATTTGTGGTGGCGCCGGCCACTGGCTGACCGGCGCAAATGTATAGGGTTTCAATATCCTCGGCTGGGGTCCACGATGCCGGAAATCGGCTGACCGTTGTGGTGTGCCTGGATCTTACCGGTGATCTGCTCCAGGGTGGCCTCCCTCAGGGTGCGCGCCGAGATATGTGGCGTAATGGTGATCTCCGGCCGCTGCCAGAAGGGGTGATCCGCGGGCAGGGGTTCCTGGCGAAACACATCCAGGGACGCCCGGGCGACATGGCCGTCTTCGATGGCTTTGATCAGGTCCTCTTCCACCAGGTGTTCTCCCCGGCCCACGTTGATCACCACGGCATTGGGCATGAGTTGGCTGAGGTGCTTATGATTGAGGATGTCCCGGGTTTCGTCGGTCAGTGGAAGAGTGTTCACCAGAACCCTGGTTGATTGCAGGAAATCGGTCAGGTTTTCGGTACCGGAAAAGGTCGAGACGCCGTCCAGGTCGTGCTTGCTGCGGGCCCAGCCGTTGACCCGGTAATCCAGGCCGGCGAGGGTGCGCGCCACCCGCTTGCCAATATGGCCAAGGCCCATGACGCCTACGGGCCACTCACTGCGCTTGATCGGGCGATGGATTTTCCAGATACCCTGGCGTTGCTGCTCGCGGTAGGTTTCCATGCCCCGGCTGGCTTCCAGTAGCTGATGCAACACGTATTCCGCCATTTGCGCGGACATGCCGGCATCTTCCAGGCGCACGATGGGCAATTGAGGCGGCAGATTGGGCACGGCCAGCAACCCATCGATTCCCGCGCCCAGGTTAAACACGGCTTTAAGCTTTTTCTCGCGCTCAAACAGTTGTTCCGGTGGTTGCCAGACAATGGCGTAATCGGCATCCACCGCCGGGCCGTTGGCGTCCCATACGTGAACCTCGGCTTCCGGAAGCAGCTCCTTTATGGGAACGGTCCAGCGCTCCGGTTTGGGGTCTCCTGCGACAAATAGAACTTTCATGTGCTCTCCGGGGTTGTCATCGGCTTCTAATTCAGTTACCAAGTTTCACATTGCAGAATAATATACCGCAAACTATCCGTAAACCCGGGGTCTTGTGTCGCGATATTGGAAGAGAATTGAAACATAAAGGAAGAGTGTTTCATATTTGGCACGACTTTTGATAATGGTTTCTGGTACTTGATATCTGCAGCGATTAAAATACCGCATCTTTTCTTACTATCCGAACATAGCCCCGGTAGTCCGGGCACAGCGGATCAGGCGCAGCTGTTGGAGGACGCCCGTTTATGACAAAAGCACAAGCTACCCCGCCGGAACTCCTGGCAGCATCCGGTGATGGTGAACCGGTAAAGCCTGAGAAAGATCGCAAGTTTGTAGAGGCACTTTCCCGTGGCCTGGATGTGCTTCGCGCCTTTAGCCAGGGCTCGGTGATTCTGGGCAATCAGGACATCGCGCGCCTGACCGGGCTGCCGAAACCCACCGTTTCGCGCATGACCTACACCCTGACCAAGCTGGGTTACCTCAGTTATAACGCCCAGTTGGAAAAGTACCAGCTCAGCTCCGGTGTATTGGCTCTTGGTTACGCCTACGTTTCCAACCTTAAAGTGCGCCAGCTGGCTAAGCCTTACATGGACGAGTTTGCCCGTCAGACCAACATGTCCGTGGGCCTGACGTGCCGCGATCGTCTGCACATGATCTATGTGGAAAATCGCCTGCCGCCGGAAGCATCGCTGCTGCGTATGGATATCGGTCTGAAGCTGCCCATGGCCACGACATCGGCCGGGCGAGCCTACTACTGTGCCATTTCGGATAAAGGCCGCAAGGTCATCACGGACGCCATGGAAGCCAAATATGGTGACGCCTGGCCTGAGAAGCAGGAGGGCCTCGAACGTTCTATGGAAGACTACAAGAAGTATGGCTTCTGCCTGTCGCTTGGCGAGTGGGATCGCAACATCAACTCTGCGGGTGTGCCCATTCACCTGCAGGATGGCACCATTATGGCGCTGACTTGTGCGGCGCCTTCCTATCTGATTTCCGGGGAAAAGCTGCGGGAATCCATTGCTCACCAACTGGCGATGCTGGCCAGCGATATTGAATCGCTTGGTGTTTGATTTTGCGGGCTAACTGATAAAGCGTGGACCCGGACGGGGATCTCTCTCCGAAACCGTGCGGAGCCATGGATGGCGGAGCCGAGCGTACAGGGATGTATTTACAGCGTGTTTCGGAGAGAGATCCCCGTCCGGGCCTTCCCCGAGCCGATTTTCTCGAAAACCCCAGAATTCGTTCTGGGGTTTTTTTATGCCTGCATTTTAGTTCATGGTTGAAACCTGCCGAAAACTTGTATTAAATCGTGACTATGTTTCGCTTGTTAAAACTACATTCCATATATGGCGAGGAGATATTATGTCTGAGGTCGTGACTTATAACCGGGAAGGCTCCATTGGCGTGATCACCGTGAACTATCCGCCGGTGAACGCCCTCAGCCATGCGGTTCGTTCCGGCCTGGTGGCTGCACTGGAGCAGGGCCAGAAAGACGCCGACGCCAAGGTACTGTTGCTGGTGTGCGAAGGCCGCACTTTTATTGCCGGGGCCGACATTAGCGAGTTCGGCAAGCCCATGCAGGATCCGGGGCTGCCGTCCGTTGTTGACCAATATGAGAACTGCGACAAGCCAATTGTTGCGGCAATTCACGGCACTGCGCTGGGCGGTGGCCTGGAAACCGCTTTGGGTTGCCATTACCGGGTGGCCTTGAGCAGCGCCAAGGTGGGATTGCCGGAAGTAAAGCTGGGCTTGTTGCCCGGAGCCGGGGGCACTCAGCGCCTGCCACGTTTGACGGGTGCGCAGAAAGCCCTGGAAATGATCACTTCCGGTGAGTTTGTTGGCGCTAAAGACGCTCTGGCCCTGGGCATTGTTGATGCGGTTAAAGATGGCAATGACATCAAGGCCGTTGGCCTGGCCTACGCACAGAACATTGCCGATGAAGGAAAGCCAGTTCGTCGCGTACGGGATCTGACCGATAAGCTTGAGGCCGACAAGGGTAGCGAGGTGTTTGAACAGTTCCGCGCTGGCCTGCAGAAGAAAGCTCGGGGCCAGTTTTCCCCGTTCAAGTGCGTGGATGCGGTGGAAGCCGCCTTCAGCCTGCCCTTTGAAGACGGTATGAAGCGTGAGCGTGAACTGTTTATGGAGTGCATGGAGTCCCCACAGCGTGCGGGCCTGATTCATGCCTTCTTTGCCGAGCGGGAAGTCGCCAAAGTGAAAGGTCTTCCCAAGGAAACACCTGTTCGTGACATCCATAAAGTGGGTGTTATAGGTGCAGGCACCATGGGCGGCGGCATTGCCATGAACTTCGCCAACGCCGGGATACCCGTGACCATCGCCGAGGTCAAGCAGGAGGCGCTGGACAAGGGTCTGGCAGTGATTCGCCGAAACTACGAGAACACCGCGAAGAAAGGCCGTATCACCCAGGCCCAGGTTGAGGAGCGCATGAGCCTGATCAGCGGCACCCTGACCTATGACGATTTCAGCGATGTGGATCTGGTGATCGAGGCGGTGTTTGAAAGCATGGACCTGAAGAGAAAGATCTTCGGTCAGTTGGACGACGCCTGCAAACCGGGTGCGATTCTGGCGTCCAACACCTCCACCCTCAGTATTGATGACATTGCGGCGGCAACGAAACGTCCGCAGGACGTGATTGGCCTGCACTTCTTCAGCCCCGCCAACGTGATGAAGCTGCTGGAAATTGTGCGCGGCGAAAAAACCTCTGATGAGGTCAAGGCCACCGCCATGGCGCTGGCGAAGAAGATTCGCAAGGTCGGGGTCATGGTGGGCAACTGCTATGGCTTCGTTGGCAATCGCATGCTGCACAAGCGAGGTGCAGAGGCCATGGCGCTGGTCAACGAAGGTGCGAGCCCGGAACAGGTGGACAAGGTACTGACCGACTTGGGCTTCCCCATGGGGCAGTTTGCGATGTCGGACCTGGCCGGTATCGATATTGGCTACAGCATCCGTCAGGAACGTCGCAAGGCAGGTGAGGACGTGCCGGCGAGCTGGATGGATAAGCTGGCGGAGCAGGGGCGCCTTGGCCAGAAGACTCAGGCGGGCGTGTACAGATACGAAGAGGGTAACCGCAAGCCGATTCCCGATCCGGAAGTGGACCGGGTTATTGCCGAGTTCCGTCAGGAGCAGGGTATCAAGTCCCGCGAGATCACCGACCAGGAGATTCTGGAGCGGTGCATGTACGTGATGGTCAATGAGGGTGCCAAGATTCTGGAGGAGGGCATTGCGGACCGGTCTCTGGATATCGACATTACCTGGATCTATGGCTATGGCTTCCCGGCCTATCGGGGTGGGCCGATGTTCTGGGCGGATCAGATTGGTCTGGACAACATACTTGGCACCGTTGAACAGTTCTACGATGACCTGGGGGGCGATCAGTGGAAGCCGGCGGGGTTGTTGCAGGAACTGGTCAGTGAAGGACGCAAGTTTTCGGACCTTTAAAAGCCTGGCCTGCTGGTTTTGGGGCTGATCCCGAGGTTTGAGCCACCTACACGTTTACGAAGGAGTTTGTTATGTCTGATGCCGTTATTGTGTCCACTGCCCGTACCGGTCTTGGTAAATCCTACCGTGGCGCACTGAACAACACCCACAGCGTGGATCTGGCCGGCCATGTGATCCAGCAGGCTGTGCAGCGTGCGGGTATCGACCCGAATATTGTTGAAGATGTCATCCTCGGCGCTACGTTCCATGAAGGCGCCCAGGGCAAGAACATCGCTCGGCTGGCGGCGATTCGTGCCGGTCTGCCGGTGACGACGGCAGGGCTTTCGATCAACCGTTTCTGTAGTTCCGGCCTTCAGTCCATCGCTATTGCTGCCCAGCGGGTGGTGTCGGAGAAGGTACCGGCCATGGTGGCGGGTGGCGTCGAATCCATTTCCATGGTGCAGAACGAGAAGCTCAACAGCTTCCACGCTACCAACGATTGGCTGATGAAGAACAAGCCCGAGTTGTATCTGGCGATGATTGAGACCGCCGACATTGTCGCGCAGCGCTATGGCGTTAGCCGTGAGGCTCAGGACGAGTACGCGTTGATCTCCCAGCAGCGCACCGCCGCAGCTCAGGAAGCGGGTCGGTTTGACGATGAAATCGTGCCCTTTGACGCCACTATGATGGTGAAGGACAAGGAAACGGGGGATGTCAGTTATAAGGACGTCACCCTGACCCGTGACGAGTGCAACCGCCCCAACACCACTCTGGAAGGCCTCCAGGGCCTGAATCCGGTGCGCGGAGACAATCAGTTCGTCACCGCCGGTAACGCGTCCCAGCTGTCTGACGGTGCGTCCGTGTGTACGGTGATGAACAGCGCCTATGCCGAGAAAAACAACATCGAGCCCATGGGTATTTTCCGCGGCTTCGCGGTGGCGGGCTGTGAGCCGGATGAGATGGGTATTGGCCCTGTTTTCGCGATTCCACGCCTGTTGGAGCGGAATGGCCTGAAGATGGACGATATCGACCTGTGGGAATTGAACGAAGCCTTCGCGTCGCAGGTAGTTTACTGCCGTGATCGCCTGGGCATTCCCATGGAAAAGCTGAACGTCAACGGCGGCTCTATCTCCATTGGCCATCCCTACGGTGTCACGGGCTCTCGTTTGGCCGGTCATGCCCTGATCGAAGGTAAGCGCCGTGGTGCCAAGTATGTGGTCGTAACTATGTGCATCGGCGGTGGCCAGGGCGCGGCTGGTCTTTTCGAGGTGGTGTAAACAGAATGGACAGAAAAGCCAAAGCCGTCGTCTGCCGCGAATGGGGCCAACCCGTTCAGGTGGAAACCATTACCGTGGAAGGTCCGAGGCGGGACGAAATCACCATCAGGATCGGAGCCTGTGGCGTTTGCCATAGTGACCAGTCCGCCACCACCGGCAAAATTCCCTACCCCGCGCCCCTGGTGCTCGGTCACGAAGCCGCCGGTGTTGTTATTGAAGTGGGCGAGGGTGTCACCGCCTTCAAGGAAGGCGACCACGTGGTCAGTTCCTTTATTTCCATGTGCGGCAAATGCCGTCAGTGTGTTCGTGGCCGCCCGGTGCTCTGTGAAAACGCCCGGAAAGCAATGTTTACCCTGCCCGATGGCACTGTTCGCACCAAAGGCGCGGATGGTGAGGATCTCAACGTGTTCGGCGCCTGCGGCGTGATGGCGGAATATGCCACCATGCACGTGGACAACTGCGTCAAAGTGGATGAATCCGTGCCCATGCAGAACGCCGCTCTGGTGGGCTGCGCGGTGATGACCGGCGTTGGTGCCGTGTTCAACACCGCCAACGTTGAACCGGGGTCCCGCACGGCGGTATTCGGTATAGGCGGCGTGGGGCTGAACGCCATTCAGGGCTGCGTCACCGCCGGCGCGGAAATGATCGTGGCAGTGGACAACAACGCGAAAAAGCTGGAAATGGCCCGTGAGTTCGGTGCCACGCACACCGTCAATATCAGCGAGGTGGAGGACGGCGCCAAAGCCGTGAAAAAACTCACGGGCGGCGTGGACTACGCCTTCGAATGCGTGGGCGCCGGCGCAGTGGTTGAACAGGCCTACAAATGCCTGGGTCGGGGTGGTACCGCCGTGGTGGTGGGCGTTTCAGACCCAAAGGATAGAACTTCTATCACCACATTGACGCTTCCAGCCGACGAGAAAACCCTCAAGGGCAGCTGGCTGGGCTCCGCACGTCCACAATACGATTTCCCACGTATCCTGGGGCTCTACAAAGCGGGCAAACTCAAACTCGACGAACTTGTCACCCGCACTTACCACATTGATGACGCACCCCAGGCCTTCGATGATATGTTGGCTGGCAAGAACGCCCGTGGCGTGATCGTGTTCGACTGATTCAGGAGCAGAACCATGAATGATCTCAGCAAAAACTACATCAACGGCCAATGGCAGAACTGGAATGGAGAGACCATTGATGTTCACGAAGCGGCCACTGGCGACGTGATTGCCAAGGTTCCCGCCTCCGGTCGCGAGGAAATGGAAAAGGCCATCGCCGCTGCCAGCACTGCTTTCGAAAGCTGGTCGGAAAGCACACTGGAAAAGCGATTGCACGTTCTGGAGCAATTGCATGCCGGCCTGAAAGAACGGGCGGGTGAGATAGCCGAAACCGTATGCCGGGAAGTGGGTATGCCCATCAAACTGGCCACCGGCATTCAGGCGGGGCTGCCGGCCACCATCACCAAAAGCTACCTGAAAATGCTGCCCGAATTCACCTTTGCCGAACAGGTCGGCAACTCCGAGGTGCAGTACACGCCGGTGGGCGTGGTGGGATGCATCACCCCCTGGAACTACCCTCTGCACCAGGTCATCCTCAAGGTGGTTCCGGCCATTGCCGCCGGTTGCACGGTGGTGCTCAAGCCGTCTGAAATCGCGCCCCAGAGTGCCTATATCCTGGCGGATATTCTGGACCAGACAGACCTTCCCGAGGGTGTCTTCAATCTCGTCTGCGGCGAAGGCCATACAGTGGGCGACACGCTGATCAAGCACCCGGATGTCAACATGGTGTCGTTCACCGGCTCCACCCGCACCGGCAGCCTGATTGCCCACGCTGCCGCCGATGATTTCAAGCGCTTTGCCCTGGAGATGGGCGGCAAATCTGCATCGGTTATCCTGTCGGATGCTGACCTGGCGAAAGCGGTCAAGGGAACCGTCAACAACTGCCTGCTGAACTCAGGCCAGACCTGCACGGCGCTGACCCGCATGCTGGTTCCGGCCCAGAAGCATGACGAAGCCTGCGAACTGGCCGCTAACGCGGTGGCGAAAATGACGCCGGGCAATCCGCTGGAAGAAACCACACGCCTGGGCCCGCTGGCTTCCGCTCAACAGCGGGACAAGGTCATCGACTTTATCAACATTGGTATCAAAGAAGGCGCCACCCTGGTTGCTGGCGGCCCAGAAGCTCCGGAAGGCTGCGACAAGGGCTACTTCGTGAAGGCCACGGTGTTCGGTAACGTCAAACCCGACAGCCGCATTGCCCAGGAGGAAATCTTCGGCCCTGTGCTGTGCGTGATTCCTTATGAGGACGAAGCCGAGGCCATCGAGATCGCCAATGGCACCGCCTATGGCCTGTCCGGCGCTGTCTGGTCGGCCGATGACGCCCACGCGAAAAAAGTGGCAGGTAAACTGCGCACCGGGCAGGTGTTCGTCAACGGCGGGGACTTCAACCCGTTGGCGCCGTTTGGCGGCTTCGGCCACTCCGGTATCGGCCGCGAATTCGGCAAATGGGGACTTGAAGAGTTTCTGGAGGTGCGGTCCCTGCAGCTTTAAGCCTGCTCGTCAGCGGGCTGGGCCCGAGGTGGTGCCCTTTTCTTCTGGGAAAAAGAACTCGCTTCGCTCAGACATCTTTTTCCCGGCAGAAAAGGGCCCCACCCCGTGCCTGACGGACTTTGGCGGATAGGTCTCTGTTCAGGCTGTTCCGCCAAGCATTACACGAACAGCGGTACAGGCGTCCTCCAGTTCCTCTTCACGAGGTTCGCGGCCGTTAATGATGTCGCTGTACAGGCAGGATTCGGCCAGGCGCACCATGAAGTAGGACAGGCTGTTCACGTTCAGGGGTGGATTAATATGTCCGCCCGCAATCTGATCCCGAAGGGTGCGGGTGTTGGCCTCAACAGTACGGCTGTGAAGCGTGGACTGGGATGACGTCAGGATTTTGAGTGCGTACTCCGGGTCTTCGCGGATAAACCGCCGCAAAGGTTCAGAGTGCAACAGGGTGGAGTTAATGTGACGGTATACCCCGACGACAAAGTCGACGCCGTTCCCCGGTGTTGCGTTCAGCGCTTCCAGCCTCAGGGGTTCGTAGAGTGACCAGAGCACTTCCCCCAGCAGTAAATCCTTGTTGCCAACCCAGCGAAACAGGGTGGCCCTGCCAATATTCAATTCTGCAGACAGCGATGCCAGATGAATTCGTTCACCTTTCAGCCACATTCTCCGTGCACGCCGGAAGGCATCTGCTGGTGTCGCCCTTGTTGTTGTTTTTTCTGTCACTGCAACCTCGTATCGGTACTCGATTTCATTCTAACGACAAAACAGGAAGCCCGCTATGAAGACCAGAATCACCGAATTGTTTGGTATCCGTCACCCGATTATCCAGGGTGGCATGCATCACGTGGGTTATGCAGAGCTGGCAGCAGCCGTCTCCAACGCCGGTGGCCTTGGTATAATCACCGGGCTGACCCAGCCTACCCCGGAAGACCTGTCTCGGGAAATTGCACGTTGTGCTGAGATGACCGACCAGCCTTTCGGAGTAAACCTGACCTTCCTGCCATCCTTCAAGGCGCCCCCCTATCCGGACTATATCCAGGCCATTGTCGACGGTGGCGTCAAGGTGGTGGAAACCGCCGGGCGCAGTCCCGAGCAATACATGCCGCAGCTCAAGGCCGCGGGTATCAAGGTTATCCATAAATGCACCTCGGTGCGCCATGCCCTGAAGGCCGAAAAAATTGGTTGCGATGCGGTCAGTGTGGACGGCTTCGAATGTGGCGGCCACCCGGGCGAGGATGACATTCCCAACTTTATCCTGCTGCCCCGCGCTGCGGAAGAACTCACCATTCCATTTGTTGCGTCAGGCGGTATGGCGGATGGTCGCAGCCTGGTAGCCGCGATGGCACTGGGTGCAGAGGGCATGAACATGGGTACCCGTTTTCTGGCCACCACAGACGCCCCCATCCACAATAACGTCAAGCAGGCCATTGTCGAAGCGGACGAACTCCAGACCCGCCTCATTATGCGGAACCTCCGTAACACCGAGCGGGTAATGAACAACGCTGCCGTGGAAGAAATCATCCGCATCGAGCACGCGAAAGCCGGCACCGAAACCATTGATGACATTCGCCATCTGGTCACCGGTGTGAAAGGCAGATTGGTGCTTCAGGAAGGTAAGATGGATGAGGCCGCCTGGAGCTGTGGCATGGTGGCGGGGCTGATTCACGACATTCCCAGTTGTGAGGAACTGATTGGCCGCATTATGGATGAAGCAGACAATATTATCCGTCAACGCCTGCTGGGCAGCCTGGAGGCCTGATATCGGCGTGATACATTTGTGAACTTTTGGCTCTACACTGGTATCAACTAACGGTAATTTGCGAGCTTCCAGAGCCAGTAACTTATGACACGAAACGTACTGATTGTTGAGGATAACCCGGGTATCGGGGAGCTGGTGCGAATGCACGTGGCGGACCTTGGCATGAATGCCGTTCTCTGTGACCGGGGCGATACCGGGCTGGAGCGTTTTCGCGAAGGGGACATCGACCTGGTGGTGCTTGATCTGATGTTGCCTGGAATGGACGGTCTCTCGGTGTGTCGGGAGATTCGCTCCGGCCCCGGGTATGTGCCGGTGCTGATGTTGACAGCGAAAAGCACGGAGCTGGATCGTGTACTGGGGTTGGAGATGGGGGCGGACGATTACCTCACCAAACCCTTCAGCGTGGCCGAGCTGTCGGCACGGGTGAAAGCCCTGTTCCGGCGGGTGGACGCCATGTCGAGTTCGTCAGGCGAAACGTCCGGGCCCGAAGAGTTGGGTGAGTTGGACACCGAAGGCTTGCGTATCGATCCGGCCCGGCGCCGAGTGTTCGTATGGGAACAGGAGGTGGAACTGACGGCCCGCGAGTTCGACCTGCTCTGGCACTTTGCCAGCCACCCGGGACGTGTGTTCAGCCGGGTTCAGCTGCTGGACAAGGTCTGGGGCTATAACCACGAAGGGTACGAGCATACCGTCAATACCCACATTAACCGTCTGCGCGGCAAGATTGAGCAAGACCCGGCGCGACCGGAGTTTATCGAAACCGTCTGGGGGGTGGGCTATCGCTTCCGGGACTGAACCATGCTGAAGACACTCTACACCCGGTTGACGTTAGGTCTTTTCCTGCTCCTGTTGGCCGTTGGTCTGCTGTACACCTTTTTCAGCTTGTATTCCCTGCGGGAGTACAACGCGTCTGTTAATCAGGAGCTGCACCGGGATCTGGCGAAAGACCTGGTGGCAGACAGGAATCTGGTCAGTGAAGGGGAACTCGACCGCGGCGCCCTGAAAGAACTCTTTGCGCTGTACATGACCATCAATCCCAGCATTGAAATCTACCTGCTGGATTTGGACGGCACCATCCTCTCTTACTCCGCTGATCCGGCGAAGATCAAACGCAAGCAGGTCTCGCTCGAACCCATCCGCCGCCTGATGAACGATATGGACAGCTACCCGGTACTGGGCGACGACCCCCGCAGCCATGACCGGCAGAAAGTCTTTTCCGTAACACCGGTGCCGTCGGCTGAAAACCCTGAAGGGTATCTCTATGTGGTGCTGCGCGGCGAGGAATACGATGCTGCCGAAACCATGGCCCGGGGTGGCCAGTTGGTGGAGCTGAGCGCCTGGGCTCTGATTATCAGTCTGGCGGTGGTGATGATTGCGGGGCTGGCGGTCTTCCGGCTGCTGACACGCCGGCTGACCTTGCTGACCCGGCTGGTGGAAGATTTCGAGCACAGTGACATGAGTCGACAGGCCCTACAGAGCACCTGGCGGGACCGACGGCCAGTGGTGCGCGACGAAATTGACTACCTGGGTGCCACCTTTGATGACATGGCCAGCCGCATTGCATCCCAGATCGAACTGCTGACGGAAAAAGACGCCCAGCGCCGGCAACTGGTGGCCCAGGTGTCCCATGACCTGCGTACGCCGCTGGCCTCCATGCAGGGCTACATTGAAAGCCTCAAGCTACGGCGCGACCGGCTGACAGCGGAAGAACAGGACCGCTTTCTCGACATTGCCCTCAAGGAGGGCCGACGCCTGAGCCGCCTGGTGGACGAGCTGTTTGAGCTTGCGGCCCTCGAGGCCCGGGAAAAGCAGCCCGTGCCGGAACCCTTTCCGCTGGCTGAACTGGTGCACGACGTGGTCCAGAAGCATGGACAAGAGGCCAGCGCCCGGCAGTTGGAACTTGTGGTGGATGGCGATCCCGACCTCCCCCTGGCGTACGCTGACCTGGCCATGACCGAGCGGGTGCTGGATAACCTGATCGGCAATGCCATTGCTTACAGTCCCTCAGAGAGCCGTATTGAAGTGGTGTTAGGGCAGGCGGACGGACTGCCGCAGGTTTACGTTCACGACAGTGGCCCGGGTATTCCGGAGCAGGACCTGCCCCACATCTTCGACCCTTTCTACCGTGGCGAATCGTCCGGCGGTTCCGGCCATGCCGGCCTGGGGCTGGCCATCGCTCGCAGAATCATGACTCTTCAGGGCGGTGATATCAGCGTTGAGAACCTGAGCTCCGGCGGCGCATCTTTCTGCATATGCTTGCCGATAGGGCCACCCAAATAGGCTGCCTGCATCCGTAATGATCTCTCCGGCGTTATACAAACGTAATAAACTGGAGAAAGTGATGTGATGAATCCCGTGCAAACTGGTCACAGTATTCAAAAGGCAAGAGGTTAAGGTTATGAAACGGTATCTGTTACTGACGTCTATCGCGGCCGCGATCGCATTGACCGGTTTCCAGGTTGGGGCCTCCAAAGGGACGGAATCTCAATACGCCCCGGATGATCCAGGCCTGGCGGTTGCTACGTTCGCTGGTGGCTGCTTCTGGTGTGTGGAAGCGGCGTATGAAGAGAAAGTGCCCGGCGTTGTTGAGGCGGTGTCTGGTTATAGTGGCGGCGACGAGAAGAACCCGAACTATAAACAGGTAGCTGGTGGCCGCACAGGCCATACCGAGGCGGTCCAGGTGTACTACGACCCTGACACGATTACCTACGAAGGCCTGCTCCAGGCTCTGTGGCGTACGGCCAACCCAACCGACGTGAAAGGCCAGTATGTGGACCGGGGCAAACAGTACCGGCCGGCGATTTTCTATCACAACGACGCCCAGAAGCGCGCCGCCGAAGCCTCGATAAAGGCACTGGAAGAATCCGGCCGTTACGATCATCCGGTCAAGATTGAAGTGGTGCCTTTCGAAGCGTTCTACGATGCCGAGGAATACCATCAGGATTACTACAAGAAGAACCCGGTGCGCTACCAGTTCTACACCTTCAACTCCGGCCGCTACCAGTTTATCGAGAAAGTCTGGGGCGAGGACGAGAAAGTGGACTATGCGCAGTATCGCCCCGAGAACAACGGTGGTTCCGCACAGGCCACTGTTAACAAAGCATCTGAGGGCAATACCGGCATGAACCTCAGCCGGGTTGAGGCATTCAATCCGGACACGTTCACCAAGCCTGACGACAAAACACTCAAGGCACGGTTGACCGAGACGCAGTACGAAATCACCCAGGAGGATGGCACCGAGCCTGCCTATCGTAATGAGTATTACGATGAAAAACGGGCCGGTATCTACGTGGACATTGTGTCCGGCGAGCCGCTGTTCTCTTCCCGTGACAAGTATAAGTCCAACACTGGCTGGCCCAGCTTTACCAAGCCGATCAGCCCGGACATGGTGGTGGAGAAAGAGGACAACAGCTTCTTCATGACCCGTACGGAGATCCGTAGCCGCTATGCGGATTCCCACCTCGGGCATGTGTTCAACGACGGCCCGGCGCCAACGGGGTTGCGCTACTGCATGAACTCGGCCGCGCTCCGGTTCATCCCGTTGGAGAACATGGAGAAGGAAGGGTATGGCGCGCTGATCAGTGAAGTGAAAGAAGCCAGCCGTACCGCTTCCAACTAAAACAACCCGTTACAGCCAGAGATCCCCGATGGGGGTCTCTGGCGAAAAGTGATGCTGGACCTGCGCCATCAGCAACTCGGCGCTGGCCAGCGCATCCACCAGGGCATTGTGCGGTGGGTAGTGTGGCAGCCCATACCGCCGCCGGCTGTCTGCCAGCCGAATTGAGATCGGCTGCTGACCCTTCAACTTCTGCCACCAGGAGCGTTTCCGGTTCGGATGCAGGTAAGCCTCAATGGCCATGGTATCCATCACCGGAAAGCGTATGTCCTCCCCGATTCGCCACTTCAGTGCCATGTTCAGGAACGGACGTTCGATATTGCGGTAGTGCACCACCGGTACGCGCCCGGCCATGCTTTCCAGAAATTCGTCCAGTACGTCGGCCAGATCAGGGGCCTTGTCGATATCGGCATGGGTTATGCCATGTATCGTGATAGAGGTCTGGTGTAACGGCAGTTGCGGTTTCACCAGCCAGTGCCGCGAACCACCCAGTTGCACACGGTCAAGGGTAAAGGGCACCACACCGATACTGACGATGGAGTGACTGTCAGGGTCCAGGCCGGTGGTTTCGAAATCCACGGCTACAAACGGGGCGTCGCTCAGAGGCGTTTCCGGCGCCACACAACCTGCCTCGTAGAACGTCTTCAGTCGCGGGTCTTTCGTTTGTGTTGCCAGTTCCCGGTACTGTTCGGGCCAGGACAAAGTGTCGATCTGTGTTGCCTTACCATCAGACATTCCGGGTAGCCTGGGGGTTGTAGCGGAATTTGAGGAACTTTTGTGCCTGGCCGACCACCTGAAAAGCGTCTTTCAGGTGACTGCGTTCGAATGGCGAAAGGTCTTCCGGCCGCACATTGTTGTCCGGCTCTCTTCCTGCTTCGATGGAGAGGGCCTGATGTCGAATACGTACTATGGCAATAAACTCGAAGGCATCCCGAAGGTTATCAACGCCATCTTCCGGGATCAGTTTGGTTTGCCCAATGGCCTTGAGCCGGTTGAAGGTATTCTGTGCCCGTGAGCCACAGGCCAGGGCATGCACCCGGATCAGATCCGACACCGGTGCCGTGCCGCGACGCTTCAGGTTGAAGGTTTTGGCCTGCTTGCCGCTTTCCTCCATCACAAAGGTACGGAAAAAGCCCAGCGGTGGCGTGCGGTTGAGGGCGTTGCGGGCCAGCATGGCCAGGAAGCGCTGGCTATTGCTCGCTTTATCCGCAATGAAGGTTTTCAACTCTTCGGTATATTCGGTGCGGCCATGGATGCCGTCCAGGTCGAAGAAGATATTGCTATTGAGCAGCGCCTCCGCCTTGGGATTTTCGATCCAGTCGGCGAAGTATTCCTTCCACACCCGCAGCGGTTGTCGCCACTTCTGGTTGGTGGCCATGATATCGCCGGTGCAGTAACTGTAGCCGCACTCTGCCAGGCCATCACTGACGAACTTCGCCAGGGCGAGGAAATACTCGTCGTGCTGGGTCGGATCGAAGCTGTCGTCCAGCACCATGGCGTTGTCCTGGTCGGTGACAACGAGTTGTTCGTCCCGGGCCATGGAGCCGAGTGCCATAAAACAATAAGGCACGGGTGGTGGCCCCAGCTTTTCCTCTCCCAGCTCAAGCAGTCGTTGGCTGAAGGTGCGCCCGATGCCAGCCATGGCACTGCCGATCATATGGGAGTTCGCATCTTCACGGACCATGCGCACAAAGGTGTTGGGCACGTCCTTGCTCAGGCGCTTCAGGCCCTTCACATCCTGCTGATGATAGATGTTACTGACCAGATACAGGCTGCTCTGGGATTCGTGTTTGACGATGTCCGACAGTGCAATTACACCCCGCACCTTGTCACCCTCCATTACCGGCAGGTGGTGCACGTTGTTGTGCAGCATGGTCAGCATGGCCTCGAAAATGAAGGCGTCGGAACGGGTGGTGATCAGCTCTTCCGTCATGATGTCGCTGATGGGTGTTTCCGACGGCAGTGCCTCGCAGAGGGCGCGGGTGCGCAGGTCACGGTCGGTAATGATGCCTGAAAGCCGGGGCTGTTTGCCGCTCTCGTCCATCAGCAAGAGGGCCGACACTCCCCGGTCCGTCATGATTCGGGCGGCCTCCTGAAGGCGCACGGTGTTGGGCGCCATCACGGGCTCGCGGGAAATCAGCCGGGTCACCCGTGCTGTCATCGGTTGATTCGATTTCTCCCGCCGTGAAAGTGCCGACCGAAGACGTGAATGGTCTTCAATTTCGACAAAATCGGTGAAATTTTCGTCGTTTTCCCACAAATATTGAAATATTTCGTCGGGAATCAGGTAGATCAGGGAGTCTTCAATAGCCTTGGCCGGAAACCGCACGGTTTTGTTCATCAGCAGACCAAACTGACCGAAAATCTCACCTTCGGTAATGCGGTTGTATAGCTCGCCAGAGCGGCGATAAATCTCGACGGCGCCGCTGCGCACATAGTGCAGGTAGGTGTTTCGTTCGCCCAGCGTGAGAATGTCTGTGCCAGCGCGGAAATAGGCGACTTCGATGCTGGAGACAATACGATCCAGGACATTCTCCGGCATTTCATCAAACGGGGCGTGCTGGGCCAGGTGGTTGCGTATCTCGATCAGCTCTGCCTGCATTGTTCGCTTCCTTTTCGCACCGGTTACGCCTCTGGAATTTATCACGCAATATAGCAGTGGCGCTGTTTTACGGCCATGATGTTGGGCAAGATAGCGTTGGTTTACACACGAGAGGTTGGGTTTTGTCTGCTATTCATACACTGGTCCTTGGGGGCATTCGATCCGGCAAAACCGCGCTGGCGGAGCGTATTGCCTGTGACGCCGGTTCACCGGTGGTCTATGTTGCAACGGCGACCGCCGACGATGAAGAAATGACCCGGCGGGTGGCCCGCCACCGGCAGAATCGGCCGCCGGAATGGGGGTTGGCAGAAGAGCCCTTGAAGCTGGCCTCCCTGCTGGATGGTTACGCCAGGGAACCACAACCACCCTTGTTGCTGGTGGATTGCATGAGCCTGTGGGTGAGCAACCTGCTGTTTGCAGGCGATGAAGTGTTTGCCCGTGAGCGTACCGCCTTCCTGCGGGCACTGGAGAACTACCCGGGCCCAATCGTGATTGTCAGTAATGAAGTGGGCCTGGGTACCATCGGCATGGACCCGCTCACCCGCCGTTTCTGCGATGAACTGGGGTGGCTCAACCAGGATCTTGCCGCCCGTTGTGAGCGGGTGCTGATGAGCGTGGCGGGGCTGTCGCAAACGTTGAAAGGCTGATTATGCGCCGTGCGTTTGCAGGCAACTGAGCAGGCCATGCTCCGAGATGTCCACGCGGATACGGCTGCGGCAGGCGTAGGGTACCGTTAACGCTGAAAAAGAGCGTTCAGTGGGGATACCCATCACCTCCGCCAGGAGCATGCGAATCACGCCGCCATGGCACACCACGAGTACCCGCTTGCCTGCCGCTTGGGTTTGCCAATCCTGCCAGGCGCTGCTGACCCTTTGCCGGAACTCGGTGATAGCCTCACCACCGGGCGGAGGATAACGAACCGGGTCGCTCCAGAAGCGGGTCAGCGCCTCGGGCGTATCCGCCATGATGTTCTCGGAGGTTCTGCCCTCCCAGTCACCGAACGCAATCTCCCTCAGCCGTGGCTCCTGGTGCAACGGAATCTGACGTTGCTCCGCCAACTGTTCCGCGAAGAGGCGGCAGCGCAGCAGTGGGGAGGTGATGATCACATCCCACTGGTCATCGTCCCTGATAGCCGCGTTCATCTGCTGCCAGCCGGTGTCGCTCAGTGGATCATCCTTGCTGCCCCGGAACATGGGCCCGCCGGCAGGTTCACCATGACGGATCAGGTCGAAAAACGCAGTGGTGTTCTGGTTATTGGTCATCCCCGCTTCAGTCCTCGTCCTTGTCGGTCACGCCGGCGTCAGCGAAGCTGGCCATCTGGTTGTGCAGGGCACAGGCACTGCGAAGCAGCGGAACCGCCACCGCAGCGCCGCTGCCTTCACCCAGGCGCATACCCAGATCCAGCAACGGCCTGGCATTCATGGCGTCGAGCACCGCCTGGTGCCCCGGTTCCGCCGAACGATGGGCGAACACAAGCCAGTGCCGCAGTTGTGGTTGTTGGCGAACAGCTACTAAGGCGGCAACGGAAACAATGAATCCGTCCACCAGTACGGGAATGCCGCGCGCCGCGCTACCCAGAATGGCGCCTGCCAGCGCAGCAATCTCGAACCCGCCGAGGGAGGCCAGCACCGCCAGGGGATCGCGGTTGTTGCCATGCCTGGCCAACGCCTGGGCGATGACCTCACACTTTCGAGACACGCCGGCTGCGTCCAGCCCCGTGCCCGGCCCGGCCAGGTTTTCCGGGCTTTGTTCCAGCAACGCGCAGGCCACGGCGGTGGCACTGGTGGTATTGCCGATGCCCATATCGCCGCCCACAAACAGTCGGCACCCGTCATCCGCGGCGCGGGCGGCGGCCCTGTCACCACTGGCCAGCGCCTGTTCAAACTGGCCCGGCGTCATCGCGTCGGTTGTGGCCAGATTGGCGGTGCCCGCTGCGATCTGCTCATCACGTACATCGGTCAACGGCGGAACGTCGCCGACGGTTCCGAGATTTACCACTTCCAGCGAGGCTCCCAGTTCCCGAGCCAACACGCTGATAGCCGCACCCCCGCTGGCAAAGTTCGCAATCATCTGGGCGGTGACTTCCTGGGGGTACGCGGATACGCCCTCCGCACAGACGCCGTGATCCGCCGCGAAAACAGCGATGCGGACAGGGTCGACCTGCGGATGTTGCGTGCGCTGAAGGCCCGCCAGTGTAATCGCTACGTCTTCCAGCTGCCCCAGAGACCCCCGGGGCTTGGTAAGCACGTGTTGGCGTTGCCGTGCCCGCTCAGAAAAATGGGTGTCGGAGGGTGGCAACGGCTGTGTCCAGCAGGAAGGCAGCGGCATGGTTGGATCCTGAGGTGGCAAAGTGTCGGGAGCCGAAGATGGTCTACCCGGCCTGAAAAAGTGTCAAGGATAGCAGCCACTCGGTTAGACTTCCTTTCGATCACGACAACCCACCGCCCGCTCGAAGAGACATTGCTGATTTGAACGCCTTCATTCTTGCCGTGACAGCTTGTTGTATCGCCGTCGTATTGGACCGCTGGCTGGGTGAGCCGCGACGGTGGCACCCGCTCGTTGGCTTTGGGCATGTCGCCGCCTTCCTCGAACAGAGAATGAATCGTCTACCTGAGCGAATGGCGGGATCGATGGTTCTCGGGTTCCTGGCCCTGTTCATCGCTGTGATACCCGTACTGGCGGCAGCCGAGTGGTTGCGCTGGTGGTTGGGGAACTGGGAATACTTGCTGGTTCAGGCTGTGGTGCTGTATTTCGCCCTGTCCATTCGTGGCCTGACGGAGCACGGCCGGGCAGTGTCTGACGCGTTGCATGGGGGCGACCTTGAGAATGCCCGGGCACAGGTCGGTCGTATCGTCAGTCGTGATGCAGCGGCGCTTGATGACAGTGGCGTAGCAACAGCCGCGACCGAGTCCATGTTGGAAAACGGCGCCGATGCCGTGTTCGCCAGCCTGTTCTGGTTTCTCGTAGCCGGCGTTCCGGGCGTATTGCTTCACCGGCTGGTGAACACCCTGGACGCTATGTGGGGGTATCGAACTGATCGCTACCAGTATTTTGGCCGCGCTGCGGCGAGGCTGGACGACGTATTGAACTGGGTACCCGCTCGCCTCACGGCGCTGACCTACAGCCTGCTTGGCGATGTCCGTGGCGGCTTTCGTTGCTGGCGGGCACAGGCGCCGGCCTGGGACAGCCCGAACGCCGGCCCGGTCATGGCGGCAGGGGCCGGGGCTTTGAGAGTTGTACTCGGTGGCCCTGCGCCCTACGCCTCAGGCATCAAGCAACGGCCCATGCTCGGTGAAGGTGAACCGGCATCGGCCGAGACCATTGATGCGGCGATCCAACTTGTACATCGCGGCGTGTGGTTGTGGCTCGGGCTGTTGGCCGCGGTCGCCATTATCGGATGGATAACCAGCGCCGCGCCTTGAAGGTGTCAGCCTGCCGCTTCAGATTCCCGTGTTTCGCTGGCCGGTATGGTCAACATCAGCAGGAAGCCAATCACCAGGAACACCAGAATGGTGCTCATGCCCCAGCGCTGGCTGTCAGTAACGGCCGTGACCCATCCCACCAACAGCGGGCCAGCAAACGCGGTGGCTTTGCCAGAGAACGCGAACAGGCCGAACATCTGCGTTTGCAGGTGCGGCGGCGCAATGCGGGCCAGGTGAGAGCGGCTGGCGGACTGCAATGGCCCCACGAAGATGCCCAGGATCATGCCCCATACCCAGAACGCGGTGGCGCCGTCCACTACCAGAATGGCGAGGGCACTGCAGCCCAATCCCACCAGTGACAGCAGGATGGTGTTGCGCCCGCCGAGGGCGTCATCCACCCAGGCGAAGCCCAGTGCGCCCAGGCCGGCGGTGACGTTCAGGGCGATGGCGAATTGCAGTACTTCCGTAGAGCCCATATTGAACGTACCCGCCGCGTACACCCCGCCGAAGGTAAAGATAGTGGCCAGGCCATCGGTGTAGAGCATGCGGGCGATCAGGAAGCGCACGATGTCCTTGTACTGGCGAACCTGGGCGATGGACTCCTTCAGTTGCCGGAACCCGGCGCGGGTGGCGGCGGCAATTCCCAGGCCGGTGGATGGGCGGTCGGGAACAAAGATAAAGGCCGGCAGGGCAAATACCAGATACCACACCGCTACCAGCACAAACGTGGCACGCACGTGCTCGGCGCTGTCCCGATTGAGGTCGAACAGGTTGGCATCGGCTTCGATAAAGCCATACAGCGCCACGATAAGGCTCAGCACGCCGCCGGTGTAACCCAGCCCCCAGGCCCAGCCTGACCAGCGCCCGGTTCGCGCCGGGCTTGCGAGATCCGGCAGCATGGAGTTGTAGAAAATGAACGCAAACTCGGCGCCGAGTGTACCCAGGCCGACCCACAGTGCTGCGTTCCAGAACTGATTCTGCTCCGGCTTGACCGTCCACAACATGGCGCAGGAGACCACGCAAAGCAGGGTGAAGCTGATAAACCAGGGTTTACGACGGCCGGACTGGTCTGCAATGGCCCCCAATATCGGTGCCAGGATTGCGATGAACACACCGGCAATGCCAACGATGTTGCCCCAGGCTTCCGTGCCTTTTACCTCGTCCTGCACCACTGACACGCTGAAGTACTGAGCGAAGACAAAGGTCAGAATGATGGTGAAAAAGGCGCTGTTGGCCCAGTCGTAGAGCGCCCAGGACCAGAGCGCGCGTTTGTCTTCCGGCTTGCCCTGTGTGGGGGCGACAGGCGATTGCGATGACATGTGGGGCTGGGCTCCTGATCCTTACACGATAAATCCGTGCGGTGATTGTCGCCATTATCGCCACAAATGCACAGCCCCGTGGGGTTAAACCCTCTTCAGGTTCCGTGATTCGTGGTCCAGCAACCACGCCTTGCGTTCCAGGCCGCCGGCGTAGCCCGTCAACGTACCATTGGCTCCGATCACCCGGTGGCAGGGGATCAGAATGGCAATGGGGTTGAGGGCATTGGCACGAGCCACGGCACGCACCGCCTTCGGGTTGCCCAGGGTGTTTGCCAGCGCGCTGTACGAGCGGTGCTCACCCGCTGGAATCCCGGTCAGCCCCTGCCAGACCTGCTGTTGGAACTCAGTGCCGGTCAAGCGGATGTCCTTCCACGGCAGGGGCTTGATCACCCCTGAGAAGTAGGCGTCCAGCCACTCGATAATGGTCCCGGGGGCGCTGTTCGGTTGCTCGCGCCACTCCGGCTGCCGGAACCGGCGGTTTTGCAGCATATGCATGCGCTCTTCGTTGTCGTCGAAGTCCAGGTGCACCAGTTGGTCATCCACCGTGGCCAGGCTCAGGGGGCCAACGGGACTGGGGAAGCGGCTGACATGAATTTGAGTTGTCATGATGGTGTCTCCTGCCGGGGTGGATGGGTGTTCAGTGATGTCCACAGGTACTGCGCTGCGTAAGCCCGCCATGGCCGCCAGCGTTCGGCGTGGCGCGTCAGGGCTTTGGCGTCCCGCGGGCCGCCCAGATGGGCCGAGGCCTTGAGTATGCCCAGATCGCTGGCGGGAAACGCGTCTGGATCCCCCAGGCCGCGCAGGGCCAGGTAGTGGAGTGTCCAGGGGCCGATGCCCCGCATGGGTGCCAATTGCGCCAGTAGGGTGTTGCCATCCTGCTCGGCAAAACCGGGTTCGGCAAACCGGGCGGTGATTCGTGCCAGGGTGTCTGCACGGCTGCCGGGCATACCCAGTTTGTTCAACGGCTGGCCGACGAGTGCTGCCGGTTCCGGGAATCTATGGGTAATACCCGTGCCCCCGGCAAGATCGTCGGGAAGGGGCCGCCCATAACGAGCCACCAGCCGCCCGGCCAGGGTTCGCGCCGCGGAGAGGGACACCTGCTGCCCCAGAATGGCCCGAACCGCAAACTCGAACCGGTCCCAACTGCCCGGAACGCGCAGGCCGGGATGCCGTGCGACCAGTGGTTCCAATAGCGGGTCCTGCGCCAGGTGTTCGCTGATGCCGGGCAGGTCCGCATCCAGATCAAGCAAACGGCGTATCCGCGCACTCACCTCCAGAATGGTCTGCCGCGCCGGCCCACGAAGGATAACCTGCACCCCCGGGGGATTGTCGCTTGGGCGGCAGATGACCAGCCCCGGTTGCCCAGCAATGCAGAGCGATCGCGCGTAGTGGTGCGCGCCAACCGCTTCCAGGCCCGGAATGGCCCGTGCCCGAAAGAAGGTCAGTAACTGCTCACTGTCGAACGGTGGCCGGGCCCGCAGGAACAGAACCAGGTCGTCGTGTGCCGGCAGAAAAAGATCGTCTGCACCGTTCTGTGTGGCTTTGAGTGGTGGCTTGAGACCTCTGCGGAATGCCGTCGGTGCATTGCCGTAGGCTTCTTTCAGGGTGTGGTTGAAGCGTCTCAAGCTGCTGAAACCGGCAATCTCCGCGATCTCCGTCATGCTGAGGTTGCTGTCGACAATCAACTGCCGGGCCCGCAGTAAGCGCCGGGCCTGGGCGTGTTGTTGTGGGGTGGCTCCGGTGTGGCGTTTGTAGAGCTGGCGCAGGTAGCGGTCGGTAATGCCCAGCCGCTCGGCCAGGTCCGCCACGGAGCCGTTATCCAGAGCACCTTCGTCCACCAGCCGTACTGCCCGGGCCACGGTGGTGTGAACCCCGGCGGCAGCCGGGCTACCAGGTGCCGCTTCTGGCCGGCACCGCAGGCAGGGTCGAAAGCCGTTGGCCATGGCCGTTTCTGCAGACGGGTAAAAACGCACATTCCCCCGCTTGGGCGTCACCGCCGGGCAAATGGGGCGGCAGAAAATCCCGGTGGTCAACACAGCGGTGTAGAAGCGACCGTCGAATCGGGCGTCACGGGTTTTCAGTGCCTGGTAGCAAAGGTCATCGTTTAATGTGTCCATGATGGAAAGTGTACCAGCGGAACCCGGAAAAACTCGCCGGATTCGGAACTGACCGTTGAACCTTTACATCGCAAGCCCAAGCAGCAGGACCAGTTCCGCAAACACCACGCTGGCCCCGAGGGTATCGCCGGTATAGCCACCCAGTTGCCGGCGCAGGTACCCGCCCCAGACAATGGCCGTACCCAGCGTGGCGATAACGAGCCACAGCAGGGCTTCGGTCTCAAACGGGATGAGGGCCAGAGAGACAATGGCGGTGAACACGGTGGCAATCGCCAGTCGTGAACGCGAGAAGTCTTCCGCTACCGGCTTGCTCTTGCTCTTGTCCGGGTCGGTCACATACGGCAGGAAGCCCATGATCATCAGTGGCGCGAGACGCGACACCATCGGGGCCAGGATCAGCGCCAGCCACACCGGTTGAGCTTCAGCCAGCAGCGCAAGTTTCAGCACCAACGCGACCACCAGCGCCACCGTACCGTAGGTGCCGATGCGGCTGTCCTTCATGATCCGCAACCTGGCTTCCAGGGTATACCCGCCGCCCAACGCGTCGACACTGTCGGCCAATCCATCCTCGTGGAACGCGCCGGTAATCCACAGGTGAAAACCGAGGATGAGGATAAGACTGACCAGCGGGCTCCAAAGCTGCACAACAACCATGTACAGCCCTGCATAGATGACGCCGAGCACCAGCCCAACCAGAGGGAAATAGACACTGCACTGATTCATCAGGCGGGGGGAATAGTCGATACGCACCAGCATGGGAATGCGTGTCAGGAAACCGATGGCCAGCCAGAAGGCCTGCCATTCCCTGGAAACGAGAGGTTTCAGTTGGCTCAATGCGCTGTCCTGCCTTTGGAGTTGGTGTGAGTCTGCGGCCAGTTTAGCATTAACGTTGCGTGAGCCTGTTCCGCACCGGAAATTCGGCGTTACCCGTGGCCCCTGATCGGCGAACAGGCTTGGTCTAAAACCGACCTCGCAGCCTGGAGTTATACGAACCGGTTCGCAAAACTCCAGGCAAGGGGCGGCAAATCGTTATAAGTATCTGATACTGTTGAAGCTGGTTTAGAGCATTGTGGAGTTATACGCCCTTATTCGTGGGTGCGTTAGAGACCAAGGAGGGCGTATAACTCCGGCGGTAGCCGTGGTGTTTCCTGTTTAGGTTTTGATTCTAAAGAAATTTATTGGATTGGAAGGGGCGGCTGGAATTGGAGTTATACGAATGGATGATATACGAACGGGTTCGTATAATACGCTGTTAGCTGGTAGTGCCTTGGTCTTTTTGTGGTGGTTGGGTGCCATCGGGCCTTGGCCTCAAATTGGCAGGAAGACCGATGGTTTCCGTGGTTTGCCAAGGCCGTCAAAGTTCGTCGTCTTGTTGGTAGCTCAACGGGTTTTGGTGTTGGTATAAAGGTAGGTGTTTGCGTTGCGGGGCCGTCCGTCGAAACTTGGTTCCTTGCTTACCTGTTACTCTGAAGTTCAGGTTCATTCACCGCATCAAAGGCGGTGGTCTTAATCACGGTGCATCGGCGTATGGCGGTGCCAGGGCAGCGGAGCATGCCGTCATGTTGTTAGCCAGGGATTGGTCCTTCTCGTTACCCCCAGCTAACCAGTCGCTTAAGTTCGTTCCCGGCCTGACGGCCGTCCACCGGACGCCCTTGTCAGGGCGCCGCTTAGCTTCGCGTTAGCTGGTAAGGCCTTGCTTCTTTTTTAGCGACTCTGTGCCAATGGCCTTGGCCGTAAGCAGGTAGCAAAACCGGTAATGTCGGGTGTTCGCCAAGGCCGTCAGCATTCGCGTCTTGCTAGCAGCCCAATCAGTTGTTGGCGCTGGTATAGAAATCGGTACTTGCCTTGCGGGGCCGTTCGCCGAAAACCGGGTTCAGCCCTGCTACTCTAAAGTTCAGGTTCATTCGCCGCATCATTGGCGGTGGTTTTCATCACGGTGCATCAGCAGGTGGTTGGTGCCAGGGCAACGGAGTAGGCCGTCATGTTGGTTGCCAGCGGCTATGCCTCCAGTTGCCCCCAGCTAACCAGTCGTGCCAGCGGACGCGCTTGCGCGCGCCCCTGCACTCAGCGTTAGATTATCAGTTTGATTTGGGCAGAGTTACATGAAGAAGTGGCTTACAGAAAACAAAATATATTTTGAAACGGCCGCGGCTTCTTTATTGGGGGTCATGGCCGTCTTGGTCTCAATATCGCAGGTGTTACTGTCTTGGAAACAAACCGAGCTGGCAGAAGCCCAGCTGATTGTCGCGGAGCAATCCATAAGCCCGAGCATTCATGCATTCGTGGTTCAAGTTAGAAATCCGGAAACGGGACGTTTTTCTGAGGAAGAGCTCAGAGTCTATAATCTGGGAGCCCCGGCATTAGCAGCGGATATATCCAACGCGGTGTGGTTGCGCGTCAAGCTATACCCGGAAGATACCGGCAAGAACATTATCGAGGCAGAATTACCGATGCGCGGCTATTTTTCCGCTACAGAAGTCACTCAGGATCCCGAAGGCCTGATGTTTACATTGAAAGGTCATAGGAACAGTAAAAAACTAATAGATCTCACGAATACGTTCGAGCAGTATGCTGAAAAACAGGGTTTTTATGCAGAATTTAAGTTGAGTAGATTTTTTGAAATCTCCTACCGAGATAGTTTGGGCCAAGAACGCACAGACTACTATTCTGTGTTGCCGTTGCGAGGAGCCCTTCAAGTCATCGAAGATATTGGAAAGGCTAAGCTTTCTGGCTATCGAAATAGCATTGGAAGTGATGATTCAATTGACATTGATAACGTTACTAAAGAAGAGCTATTGAATAAAATTTTAAATTTCTAGGTTTTATCGTTGATCAAATATCTAAAAAATGGCTGTTGTCGAACATACCTATGCCACGCTCCGGCACACCGCAAAGCCAAACGTTAGAGCGCGACTGGAACAAAAGGACATAGCGAGTACTAATGGAAATTGCACTTGAGGAAATGCCATTTTACAAGCGATGGGGCTACAAAATTGCGGGCGCAGGTCTTATTCCTGCAATCGTAAGTGCGATAGGTTTTGCCTATATAGGGATACCTGAAAGCCTGCAAATTACTGTTAGACGCTGGCTTCCCGAAGTTTTGAGAGAGCATCTTTTGTTATTGTGTTCTGCAGGAACTTGGCTAATTATAGTTCTTGTTGTGAGCGTTGTATGCCTGATCTGGAGCGGCCTCGGAAGTCATGTGACCTTGGCGTTGATGAGGCGAAAGTGTAAGGAACTATACGAGTCTTATTCTGCTCTAAAGCAGGAGAGTGAGAGCAAATCAATCAATTGCTATCGACTTTTTAGTAATTGGCTATATTCGTACAGCAACCATCTTGGTTTAACTGTTAATGAGAGAGTGAGCTTGTACAAATTGGATATGAACTTGTTCTCTTGTATTGGCCGGTACTCTGAGAATGAGATCTACAACAGCAAGCCCTCTCGACTTTATCCAAGAGAGCAAGGTGGGATATCTCGAGCTTGGGAAGTGGGGGTTTTTGAAGACGCTGATGCCCCAGATCCTGAAGAAGATCTTCAAAAATGGATTGACTATAATGTGAAAAACTACAGTTTCACAGAAGAAGAGTTAAAAAAAATACGAATGAAAAGCCGCGCATTCTATGGAGTAAGGCTAAAAAATTCGAAGAATGAAACGACTGCGGTTTTATTATTTGAATCTCTGAATAATAACGGGTTGCCATTTGGCAAGCTAAGGCGATTGCTAAACGATCAAGAAAAAACGAATCTAACTGCTCTAATTGAGTCTTTAGATGAGCATATTCCAACTCTGGAGTCTGCCAGAGAGGAGGGCTTTTAATGAAAAGCGTGATCTCTAATATCGTAAAGTATTTGTTAAAAGAGTACCCGCACAAAACGGAGCTTTCGGCATCTAGGCTTACCAAGATGATATATTTGATGGACTGGAAAAGCGCAATAGATCATGGGCGGCAAATAACAGATGCAAAGTGGCACTTTAATCACTACGGGCCTTACGTTGATGACTTTGTGAAGCTAGCTAGGGATGACAAGGAGATATCCGTAGAAAATACTGCCAATTTTTATGGTGGGAGAAAACAGCTATTCAAACTCTCTTCAAGCTACAAAGGGAGCATAGAACTCACAGAAGAACAAAAGAAAATTGCTGATTTTGTTATTGATGCAACTAAACAAAAAAACTATGAGGACTTTATTCAACTTGTTTACTCTACATTTCCAGTGATCTCAAATGATCGATACAGTGATTTAGACTTAGTCGATTCGGCGACAAGATATAAAGCCCTGCTCGCAAATAGCTCTAACAAGTCACGGAAGGCGGACGCGTAAGACGCGCCGCTTCGTTCAGCGTTAGGCACTTAGTATGGACACTGATCAAATGGCTCGTAAAGTCCTTGAGGAACTGCGAAAGAGAGCGGCAGCAAGCGAAGATGGATCGATCTACGGTGATCGCGACAGGGCGCTGCGAGATATAGACTTCTTGCTCAGCAATCCATCGACTGATGGCGTGAGGGGCCTTTTGTTACCCACTGCCAATCTTCAGGAGTTATCCATAGAAAATGGCTGGGGCGACGAGTTCAACGAGCTGGCGTCTCAACTGGAGTCAAAGCTTGGTATTTCTTAGTTGCCGGGCGGTCGTCAGATAATGCCTAAACAAATGTTAGGCAAGAACTCAATCTTAGGAATCTGAATGGAAAATCGTGTTCCACTGCCGACGGATAATATCTACAAGTTCTATGCCTTGTTTGGCGTTCTACTTATTATTTTCTCAATCGGCGCAATGCTTTACGTGAATCAGTCAACCAACGACTTGGCTTTCGAGGTGGCCGTCGAATATGAAACGTTGAAAGCTGACCCGGTGCGTTCTGTGGCAGATGAGGCTCGATTCACTGTTCTAGAAAAGAAGCTCGAAATTGCGGGGCTGAATAAGAAGACTTTCATGTTTTGTCTTGGGGTGATCATTACAGTCGGGAGCTTCATGGTCTGGTACGGGTTTAGGAAATGGCACACCGAAGTCCAGCCCGTGCAGGATGAAATAGCAAGGCTGAATCTCTTGAAGCTAAGACGGGAAGTCGGGGAACACGGCGATGCCTAACCATCGCAGGCACGGCGACGTCTTTTCCATTGCGGCTTCGCCTTCATTCCAAAGCCGCGCATGCTGCGGGCGTTAAGCGTCTATGGAGAATTGATGAAGTATCTCTCATTGTTGTTTTTTTTGATCCTAGTTGGTTGTACCAATGTACCGACAAACACTGGACCACGTGATATTGCAAGAGAACAGATGTTTATCTCAAATACATCCTCTTACTTTTGCGTTGGAAACAAGAACTTTCTCCCTTGTATAAACCCGGAAGTGGAGCTGGAATCTAAGTCATGCACGGAATACGTGGTTCAAAATTCTCGGAAATGCGCTAGTAAATTTATCCATGGAGCGGACTTAGCTGATGGGGCTGCTAAAGAAACTATTGGGGTCGAATTTACCCAATGCGCAATGGTAGAAATGCTTGAAAGGGAAGGTGTCGGTTACTCTGACTTTAAGCAATGTTTTAACGACAACTACTCCGAGTCCGCTGTCCATCAAAAACTTAACCAGTAGGTGAAGCCGACCGGTACTACGCTGCGCTTCGCACCAGCGGCTTACCTTGGCGTTAAGCTTTCTTAGAGGATGCACCATGGAAGTGATATTAATGCAGTTCTTTTCCGCATTGGTAGGAGCTTTGGTGGTCTACATTTTCGGAGTACGAAAGTCCTCTATCGATGTGAGGAACGCCTTTTTTCAGAAGCAACTATCCGAGTTTTACTCTCCGATCGCCGGTTACCGCAAGCGCATACAATCCAAAAGCGAAATTCGAGAAAAAGTGTCTTCAGTTGCTCAAGAGGCATGGAAAGAGGCCGTAGCCAAAAGGAATCCAGCTTGGGAAACTAAAGATGAGCGAGAAAAAGAATTCGAGCCATATGGAAAGATCATAGAGTACGATAACGCGCAATTGCGCGAAGAACTCATCCCTCTGTATCGCGAAATACTGCGTATTTTCACAGAAAAATATTGGCTCGCCGATGAAGATACACGAGAGTATTACGAATCCTTTTCGGAGTTTATTGAGATTTGGGAGCGCTATCTGTCTGAAGCGCTGCCTTCAAATGTTCTAATAAAGCTGCATCATTCGGAAGAAGAGCTTCATGGTTTCTATGAGCATGTTGAGAGAAAGCTCTCTCATCTTCAGCATGCGATTGTTTCTCCGAGTTTCTGGAAGGTATGGCTTTGAATCAGCTTAACCAGGGGCTGCAGCTGATTGCTTTTCCGGCGCGGTGCGCCTCCAAATCGGCCGCTGAACCCTGGCGTTAATTGTCTATAGGAGACCCCGTGAACGACTCTGTCAAAGAAGATACCGAATCCAAAAAAGAAGCTCAGTTGTTAACGAGAGAGGATTCCGAGAAAGAGCTCGAAGGAATATCGGCAATCCTGGAAGGGGTGGTCACACCTTTTGCCCAGGCGCAGGAAACCTCCGAAAAAGAGGCAACGAAAAGGGCTAGTATCGTTGCAACTGTCGCCAATCGTGCAATTCTTGCGCTTTTCGGAATTGCATTCATGATCCTTGTATTGGCGGGCTACGCTCTCAGTCAGGGCAATGAATCCATGGCGGAGAAAATGGTAATTGCCATGCTTGCGTTTTTTGGTGGTCTTGGCGCTGGAAAGGCATCCGGTAAATAAACAACTAACAAGGCGCAGCAGTTCGCGGCCGATGGCCGCCGGACGGCTTTCAGCCGCCGCTGTGCTTCAGCGTTAGATTGAATTGGCTATGAAGAGTTGTACGGAAGGTTTGTTAAGGGAACTCAAGGAAGCACTCGCTGAAATTGGGCTCCATGATGATGTGGAATGCTTTCGCCTATGGGAAAAGCAATTGGCTTCTAATGACTATTCCGCAAGATCCTCTGCGGCTAAGAAAATAACGGACAGGTGCCATCCAAAATGGTTGGGCGATCTCAATCTCAACGTCCAAGGATCGGGTTCGTATCCGGTGTATGAGTTCTTTGATCGTTTAATCGATGCAGTTCAATCAGAGGTGTGACGTGTCCGAGCAATCTAACAATGCCAGTCACGGCGACGGTTACTACATTGCGGCTGCGCCTCCATTCCGTAACCGCGCGTGCTGAGCGGCGTTAGAAATCAGGGAGAGATCGAGGTGATTGCTCGAATTTGGAAAGGATGGACCACTCATGATAATGCCTCGGCCTACGAGGATCTTTTCAAGAATAATGTCCTTCCAAAAGTTACCCAGGGAGTGGACGGATACATTAGTACCAACTTGCTACGCCGCGAAACTGGTGACAATGTGGAATTCACAACTATATTCTGGTTTGAATCGCTTGAAGCGGTAAAAAGCTTTGCTGGCCCGAACTTCGAGCAGGCGGTAGTCCCGGAACAGGTAAAAGCACTGGTGTCGCACTACGAGGAAACCGTTCATCACCATGACGTTGCTTTGTAGGTTTCTAACAAGTGACTGTGGTGTCAATTCCATAAATTAAGCCATTTCACCTCGCCAGGGTTCCTGGTTTTTGATCATGGTATTGAGCACCACAATCATCTTTCTCATACAGGCAACGAGGGCGACTTTGGGGATCTTTCCCTGAGCCTTCAGACGCTCGTAGAAGCGTTTGAAACCCGGATTGCATTGGATGGATGAGAGCATGGCCATGAACATGACTGTGCGGATTCTATGGCGTCCTCCCCGTATTCTTCGTTTGCCGTTGAGCTTACCTCTGTCCCGGTTGATGGGCGCGACACCGACCAGTGCAGCTATCTCTTTTCGATTGAGAGAACCGAGTTCTGGAAGCTCACTGAGCAGGGTGTAGGCGAGGACTTTGCCGACGCTCGGAATGCTGGTCAGGATCTCCGTTTTGATACGCCAGTGGTCTACCTTGGCGACTTCCTGTTCGATCTGTCGGGTGATGGTTTCGATCTGAGCCTGCAGTATCTTTGGCAAGCTTTTAATGGAGCGATGAAGGGTTTTCGGGAGTATCTGGATACGGTTTTTTCCATGGTGGACATTTCCAGAAGCTGAGAGCGTCGGACTAGCAAGTCCTTAATTTTCTGGGATGTTTTGTCTGAACCTCCACAGGAAGGCTTTTTCTTCGCTGCGCAAAGCCGCTGTTATGGTGCTTTACGTATATTTCGTCTACATTTTTCAGGTGGTGCCAATATAGTTGGAGGGCAATAAACATGGAGGTTTTCGGTGCGCTAGCACTTTAATCCTGGAGAAAGGCCATGAAAAAAATAATGCTAACGTTGGTTCTTGTACTACTCACGACGACGGCGTTCGCCCATGGGGGCGGTTGCCGGAAAGACAGTCCTCCCGGGCAATGCTGTCACGCAGGCTCACAGCCCTATCATTGCCACTAAAAGCATTTCTTCCAGCGGAGGGCACCAAAAGCGTACCGCTTATGGTGCCCTCCGCTGGCGCTCCGGCGTCACTGATGCAGTCTTGATTATTATACGGCATTGCCGTATATTTTGGTCATGCTATTCATCGAAACCTCAACGTTCACCAAGTTGTTGTCGAACTACCTCACGGATGAGGAGTACCGAGGACTTCAGAACTACCTTTTGCAGAAGCCGGATGCCGGGGATCTGATTAAAGGTTCAGGTGGTGTTCGCAAGGTTCGGTGGGCACCGGCGGGTTCGGGAAAGAGCGGTGGTATCAGAGCCATTTATTACTGGAAGAAATCTGACCACGAGATATGGATGCTCACGCTGTACAGTAAATCAGAGCGTGCCAGTATTCCTGGTCATACGCTTAAACAGATAGCGGAGGCAATCAAAAATGGGTGACAGGAACCTTGGGGCAGAGATTCTTGACGGTATCAATGAAATCAAGCAATTCAAAAAGGGCAAACTGGCGCTGCGCACTCATGAGTTGTCAGAGCCATCGCCCCCACAAGTTATTCGGTTGAAGCTGAAAATGTCCCAGTCAGCCTTTGCAGGCCTCATGGGAGTGAGCGTCCGGACCCTCCAGGATTGGGAGCAAGGGCGTCGAGAGCCGCAAGGCCCAGCAGTTGCGTTGTTGCGTATTGCCGAACAGCACCCTGAAGTCTTTAACCAGTTGCATTGAGCCTCTTAGTGCAAGGTATAACAAGTCACGCAAGGCGGACGTGCTGACGCACGCCGCTTCGTTTCGCGTTATAGCCTAAAACCAAAATGAAAATTGGTCGATTGAAATCGAAACTCCTTACAAGTCTTATCGTTGGTCTGATAATGCCCTGGGCCTATTTTCTGGTCGTCACTGTTGGTCCGGTAAGGGAAATCAGCGAATCAGGAGAAGTAATCGGAAAATCAGGAGTCGCTGGCTTCATCGAGTTTCACGGTCTTGCCGAGGCCTTGGGGATCTATGTCCAAGCAAGTGCTGTGTGTGGTGTGCTTGCTTTCGGTGTATGTTGGCTCAACGAGGCTATAGCTCATGCTCTCAAGCCAAACCTATAACCATTTGCATCGGTACGCGGCCGGTGGCCGCAGGACGCCACTGACTTGGTCCGCGTTAGACTTCACACATCATTTCCCCCGGAAACCACATGCAACTACGTGCAGTTCTATTTGACCACGACGGCACGCTCGTCAATTCCGAGCCCATCCATTACAGAATGTGGGCGCAGGTTCTTCGACGCTACGGGCCAACAAGTTTAATCGCTATTTTTCTGCGGTCGTTTCAGGAGATGACGTCCGAGCAAGTAAGCCTGCACCTGACTGCTATTTATTAGCACTCCAACGGCTTGGTGTCTCCTCTGGTGAATGTCTGGCAATTGAAGATACGCAACATGGGCTTGAAGCTGCCTCTAAGGCTGGTATCGACTGTGTGGCACTGCCTGCATATTCTGGCCCATTCCGATCACTGATTCCGGTTTAATCCGATCACCCATTCTGGAACTTTCCGATCATTGATTCTGGTTTTATCCGATCATTTTTGCCGATTTTCCAGAATCGGTGATCGGAATCCAGAATGACGGGTCACTGGCTTCCAAATACCAATCTAACGCATTGATTTGATTCGAACCCTGCTAACCTCCCCGCCTTTCCCGAGGCAAGGAGTGTGAGCAGTGGCCAAGATGAGACTAACAATGCGCAAAATTAAAGACATTCTGCGTCTTCGGCATGAGGCTGGGTTGAGCTATCGGGCCATCGCCCAGTCGCTCAATATTGGCTACGGCACCGTGGTGGATTACCTGACCAGAGCCAAGCAGGCAGGACTCAGTTGGCCCATTCCCGAAGACCTGTGTGAGCGTGATCTCGGTCGGCTCCTCTTTCCAACCCAACCGGTGACTGGCCAGCGGCGTTTTGCGGAACCAGACTTCCCCGCCATCCACCTGGAACTCAAAAACAAGACGGTGACCAAGCAGCTGCTGTGGCAGGAATATCGCCAGCAGCATCCCGAAGACGGCTACAGCTATGCCCAGTTCTGCCATCGCTACAAGTCCTGGCTTGGACGTCAGCAACGCAGCATGCGCCAGTCACACCGGGCCGGGGAGAAGCTGTTCGTTGACTATTGCGGTCCCACGTTAATCGTCGTGAACCCGGATACGGGCGAAGCCCGCACGGCTCAGGTCTTTGTGGCGGTGCTGGGAGCGTCCAATTACACCTTCGCCTGCGCTCACTGGAGCCAGGGCCAGGCAGATTGGCTGGACGCCCACGTGCGGGCCTTTGAGTTCTTCGGCGGGGTCCCGGAGTTGGTCGTTCCGGACAATCTGAAAAGTGCTGTTCGCAAATCCCACCGTTACGAGCCAGTGATCAATCCCAGCTACCAGCAGCTGGCCGCGCACTACCACACCGCCATCGTTCCGGCGCGTCCCTACAAGCCCAAGGACAAAGCCAAGGCTGAAGTGGCGGTCCAGATCGTCGAGCGCTGGATCATGGCCCGACTGCGTCATCAGTCGTTCTTTACCCTCTTCTCACTCAACCAGGCCATCCGCTTCCTGCTGGAGGATCTCAACCAGCGGCCGTTTAAGAAGCTACCTGGCTCCCGCGCCAGTCAGTTCGAACAGCTGGATAAGCCGGCCCTGCGTTCACTGCCCACCCAGCCTTATGAGTACGCTGAAATCAAGCAGGCCCGCGTTCATATCGATTGCCACATCGAGTATGACAAGCACTACTACTCGGTTCCTCACCATCTGGTAAAGCAGGCAGTGGAGGTTCAGAGCAGCAGCCGTGTGGTGGCCATCTACAGCCAGGGCAAGCGACTGGCCAGCCACCCGCGCAGTTACCGCCAGGGTGGCCACACCACCTGCCCGGAACACATGCCGCCCTCCCACAAGGCCATCCACGACTGGTCACCGGAGCGCTTCCTCAGTTGGGCCGACGATATCGGTGAAGCCACCCGCGAGGTGGTGAGCCACTTGCTGAAAGAAAAGCGCCACCAGGAACAGAGCTTCCGCCGAGTTCTGGCGTTGCTGGGCAATGCCAGGAAATACGACCGTGACCGGCTCAACAAAGCCTGCGCCCGGGCCTTGGCCATCCACTCGCCAACCCGCAGCAGCGTGGAGTCCATTCTCAAGCAGGGGCTGGATCAACAGCCTCTGACAGCGGAGGAGGCACCCACTCAGGACGAGCTATTCCTGGATCACCACGAAAACCTGCGCGGTGAAGAGTACTACCACTAACCGACATTAGAGAGACTGAAATGCTTACCAACCAAACCCTGAACACCTTACGCAGCCTGAAGCTCACCGGCATGGCCGAAGGCCTGGAGCAACAACTGGCGCAACCCTCTACCCATTCTGAACTGGGCTTTGAGGAACGCCTTGCCCTGATGGTCGACCGGGAGACCACGCACCGCAACAATAACAAGGTGGCCCGTCTGCTCAAGGCCGCCCGCCTGAAAGTCCAGGCCCACCCTGAAGAGATCGATTACCAGCACCCGCGCGGCCTGCAACGCAGCCAGTTCGCCGATCTGCTCAGCAGTCACTGGATCCATCAGCACCAGAACGTCCTCATCACCGGACCCACCGGCTGCGGCAAGACCTACCTGGGCTGTGCCCTGGCGAACCAGGCCTGCCGTCACGGCTTATCCGTGCGCTACTTCCGGACTTCCCGGCTGTTGGAGTCGCTCAGTATTGCTCATGGCGATGGGCGCTTCGCCAAGCTAATCCAGCAGTTGGCCAAAACGGATTTACTGGTACTGGACGACTGGGGACTGGAGAAAATGACCTTGAGTCAGCGGAACGATTTACTGGAAATCATGGAAGACCGCCATGGCCAACGTTCCACCCTGATCACCAGCCAACTGCCGATCGGTCAATGGCACAAAGCCATCGGCGACGCGACTCTGGCAGACGCGATTCTCGACCGCCTTTTACACAACAGTCACAAGTTGAATCTGAAAGGGGAATCCATGAGAAAAGCCATGAGCAAAATGGGGCATTCCGATCACTCCGAGTGATAGGATGACCCTCGGCGCGTTAGGTTGAACAGGTGATCGGAATAAACCGGAACGGGTGATCGAAATCGCCAGAATACGCACTGCCTACGGAAATGTCTAAAAATCAGGACTTTAATTTGGCAGTTGCGGTTCTCGGCGGTATGCCGGAAGCAGTCGGGTACGTGCGTAACGCCCTTTATAGTGTTGAAGCCTAAACGCTGTTTGCTGGGCGAGCCCTCAATCAAGGAGTTTCATAGCATGTATGTCCCGAGTCATTTCAAAGAAGACGATATCGGCAAGCTTCAGCAATATATTCGTGACTACGGGTTTGGTCTGCTGGTAGTAGCAGATGAGGGTGGAATTGAGGCGAACCATGTCCCCTTTCATTTGATTTCTGAAAACGATGACTCGCTTGGGCAGCTGCAGTGCCATCTGGCTCGAAGCAATCCTGTCTGGCAGCGTCTGTATAATGGAGTTCGAGTTCTTGTGGTTTTTCAGGGCCCTGATGCCTACGTTTCACCCTCGTGGTATGAGAACAAGGCAGAAACAGGCCGGGTTGTTCCAACGTGGAACTATTTGGCCGTCCATGCAGAAGGGACTGCTCGCGTTGTTGAGGATTCGACCTGGCTAACACACCATCTCCATCGACTTACAGATCAACATGAGTCGGGCATGGACAGTCCCTGGTCCGTTAAGGGAAGCTTCAAACTGCGTTTCAACGTCAAAGACCTGGAGGAGGCCTTGGCGGAAATTAGAGCATGGGGAATCGACGCTGACATCACAGAAAACCCTTGGGGCAGGACTATCAACATCAGTGATCCCGATGGCAACCGGGTAGGTGTCAGAGATGAAGCCGGCTTTGTCCGTCAGATCCACGCTAGAAAAACCGCTTAAGTACGTTCCCGGCCTTTCGGTGGTCCACCGGACGGTCTTTTCTTCGCTTCGCGGCTCACAAATTGCCGCTTAGCTTCGCGTCATGTGCTTAAGGAGAAGCAAATTGGACATAAGGAATCTACCCTTTGGGGTTACTGACTGGTCTGAAGTTGAGAGGACTGAACACACAGGGGAGCAGGGAGTTGCTTATTGGCAGACCCGCACTTTCGGCGATATCCGGGTTCGTATGGTCGAGTACAGCCCCGGCTATCTGGCTGATCATTGGTGCGCCAAAGGGCATATCCTGCTCTGCCTGGAAGGTGAACTCCACACTGAGTTAAAGGACGGGCGTTGCTTTGTGCTCAAGCCGGGTTCTAGTTATCAGGTAGCGGACGACGCCGAGCTTCATCGCTCCTCGACCGAGCGGGGCGCAAAGCTCTTCGTGGTGGATTGAAACTCACTATTCAAGCGGTCAGTCGCTCAACGATCCGCCGCACCCACGGCGCCACAATGGCGACTGTCGGAAAAACTGCCGCAAAAGCGGCGGTGAGAACTCCTGGGTGTTGTTTTCAGCAACCGATAGCCCAGGAGCAACCTACGCCCCCCAAAAGGCGTTCGGGGAGGACTGCAAGCCAGCCCCGGCTTGTTAGTATCTGGCAATACCCTTTCCGGAACGGCCTATGGTCCCCAGTTCAGGCCCCGTGCGCCAGCGGTTGATGACCCTGGCCTGGCCCATCATTATCCAGTTCTATCTGTTTCAGCTCACCGGCGTGGTGGACAACCTGATGGTGGGTCAGTTCGGTGAGCAGACCATCGCAGCGCTGGGAATCTGCCTGCAGCTGAATTTCCTGGTGGTGCTTTGCTACGCGGCCCTGACCGAGGGTGGCGCCGTGATTACCGCCCAGTTGCGTGGCGCCCGGAAGCACGCCGAGATCCGTGAGACCCTGGCAACCCTGCTGACCGCCGGCCTGTTTACGGGCGTGGCCATTGGGGCTCTCTATGTTGTCTTTGGCGAGTCGCTTCTGGCTTTGCTGACTACGGACCTGTTCCGTGCTCCGGCGGAGCGCTCCGGGCTGCCGGGCATTGGCTATGGCTACCTGTGGATCATCGGGCTGGGGTTGCCTGCGCTGGTGATTGCCCATGTGGCCATGTATGTGCTCCAGTCCCTGGGCAACACCCGCACCCCCATGCGACTGGCCCTGTATGGCAATGTACTTAACGCCCTGGGTAACTACCTGTTGCTGTTTGGCGGTGCCATTCAGGGCGTAACCGAGCCCCTGTTTCCGCCTCTTGGGCTTCCCGGTGTTGCGATCGCCACTGTGCTGGCGTGGTTGTTTCAGGCGGTGTTCATGCTACGCGCCGTTCTCCGCCATCCGGCGGTCAATGCCCGGGTAAGGGATGTCTCCGGGCTGGCGTGGCAACGGCTCAGGCGAATCCTGTACCTGGGGTATCCGCTGTCCGTAGATGGTTTTCTGTGGCAGGGGTCGGCGTTCATTTACACCATGATGTTTAACCGGGTGGGTGCGGAAGCTTACGCGGCCTTTTTGGTGGCGTCGATTATTCGTGGGTTTTCGCTGGCTCCGGGTGTCGGGTTACAGCAGGCCGTTAGCATTGCCCTGGGGGAATCGCTGGGTGGCCGGCATCCTCAGCGGGCACGAGCGTACACCGCCATGGGTATCCGCATGGTGTTGCTGGTGCTGCCGTTGCTGACCTTGATTGTGGCATTGCTTACCCCCTTGTTCCTGCAGTTCTACGAAATCAGCGAGTTAACCCGGGAGCGGGTGATTTGGATGGTGGCTCTGAGCGTTCTTTACAGCGGTGCCACGGCGTTAACCATGATTATTCCGGGCATTCTGAGGGCCGGTGGCGATACCCGCGCACCGATGGTGATCACCCTGATTGGCTTTGCCGGTGTCGGGGTGCCCGTGGCCTGGTATTTTGGGCTCTATCTCGGGTTTGGCCTTTGGGGTGTGTTTGCCGGCTTTGTTGCGGATGAAGTGGTGAAAGCCGTTATGATGGTGATCTACCTGCGGCGTGAAACCTGGCTACGGCGCCTGGCCTGACGCCGTTTAACCCGCGCCCAACGCTGCGTGTTCATAGCATCACTGATTCCGCCAGCGGGAATGCTTCTGAAGCTTCCGTTGCAGGGTTCGCCGGTGCATGTTCAGCGCCCGGGCCGTTGAGGACACATTGCCGTCGTGCTCGTTCAGCACCCGTTGAATGTGTTCCCACTCCATTTCCTCCACCGTTGGGGGTTCTTCACGGGTTGCCGGTGGGCCGTCCAGTGGGCTGAAACCGGCCGTCAGTTGGCTCAGTGTGACCGGTTTGCACAGGTAGTTGACGGCACCCCGGCGCATGGCTTCCACGGCGGTGGCGATGCTGCCATACCCCGTCAGTACCAGCACCTCCAGTTCGGGTTGAAGGGCCAGCAGCTCCGGCAGTAATTGCAGGCCGCTTTCGCCGGCCAGGTTGAGATCCAGCACGCAGCGATGAAAGGTCTGTGATTCCAGTGCTGCTATGGCCTCCAGACGGTTGAGGGCACACGTGGCCTCGATGTTCTGGCGCTTCAGGGAACGCTGTAGCACCTGCACGAAGGCTTCGTCATCGTCGATCAGCAACCAGGTCGGCTGGCCGTTCATTCCGCCTCCTTGTCGCCCTGGGTATGGGCTTGCGCTTGTGGCAGGTCGATGATCATGGTGGTGCCCGTGCGGTCGGCCCTGGCTTTGAGGGTGCCGCCGTGGCGCTGGATGGTGGCGTTGGAGAGGAACAGCCCTACGCCCAGGCCATGTTCGGAGTCTACAACGCCATCGCCGGCGGTGTTCTGCAGTGAGAGTTCCAGACCCTTGCCATGATCCTCAACCACGATTGCGACCCGTCCCTCGTCGCTGTCCCCCGCGCTGACCGTGACCCACGATGGGCTGGCCGTCAGGGCGTTGGCCAGAAGGTTCAGTATGGCCTGGTCCAGGGTGGCATCCACGGCGACGGGCTGGTCGGGGAATGGCGCCTGCCAGTGGATGGGCGACGCCGGCCACAACAGCGTGGCTGACTCCCGCAGCCGCATCATCCAGAAGTGCAGCGGAAGGATTTCCTGCTGCGCGGCCTTGGCCTGCATGGCGGCAGTAGACAGTTGGTGCAGGTGGTTGCTGCAAAGGCCCAGTTGCTTCTCCATCAACCCAAGGTCGTCTGCAAGCGAAGGGTCGGTGTGCACGGATTTCATTTCGTCCACCAGCAGGGCCATGGTGTTCAGCGGCGTACCCAGCCGATGCGCCACCGCCGCGGCGGACAGGCCCAGGGCAATCACCTGTTCATCCCTGAGCCGGTTCTCCCGGAATTCGGCCAGTTGTCCCTGTTTCTGTCGCAACCGACGGGCCAGTGAGCCAACCACCAGCAACAGCATGGTGGCAGTGATGGCAAAGGTGGCCCACATGCCCATCAGGTGCAGTTGGGTCAGGTTGGCGTTGTGATGTTCGTGGGTAAGCGGCGTGTGCCACAGCACCATGGCGGTGTAGAAGCCAAAACCGATGACCGTCAGAGCAATGCTTTCGCGCAAGGGGACCAGGATGATGGCAACGGCAATGGGAAGCAGCAGCAGCGAGACAAGCGGATTGGTATAGCCTCCTGTGAGGAATAGCCAGGCGCTGATCAGGAAAAGATCCAGGGCGAGCCCGAGGCTGACCGTAACCGTCAAACGGGGAGGCCGGCGGGTAAACCAGAGCCAGCCAAGGGTTGCCAGTACGGTGTAGAGCAGGCAGATCAACAGGGCTTCTGGCCGATGGGCCAGGGTGACCATGGTGTCGGCGATGGCAACGGCGACCAACTGAATGACCACGATGGCCAGACGCATGGTGAGAAGGTAGCGCGCCGCCTGTTGAAAACCGGTTTGTGAGTGAGTCAGCCATTCCATGGCATGCATTCTAGCGGGTTTTCGACGGTGCTACTGCGGGAATGTCTTCAGTCGGATGCGGCATTCTGTCTCATGCGCGGTGGGTGTCTGACTCCAGCGGTTCCAGAAGGCTGGCGGTTGTCTCCGCCGGGATGATCAGATTGCGGCCCCGGTCCTTTGCTTCGTACAGACGTTTGTCGGCTTCTCTTACCAACTGGCGCAGGGTCTCGCCGTCTGGCCCGAACTCCGCGACGCCACCACTGAGAGTCAGACGGATAACGTCGTTGTTGACGGTCAATGGGGTAGAGGCGACCGCAATACGGATTTTTTCAGCCACCTCCAGGCCTTGCTGGCCATTGGTATTGGTCAGCAGTATGCCAAACTCTTCCCCTCCCAGGCGTGCCGCCAGATCGGTTGCACGCAGGCATTCCCGGAAAATACGGGCAACGTGTTGCAGGGCCAGATCGCCGGTGTCGTGGCCATAGCGGTCGTTGACCTCTTTGAAATGATCGAGGTCGAGCGCGAGCAGGGTCATCGGCGTGTTATAGCGTCGGGTGCGCTGTTGCTCCCGTTTGAAGATGTCACTGAGCCTGGCCCGGTTGGCAAGGCCGGTGAGGGTGTCGGTCTGGGCAATCTTGAGCAGTTGGCGCTGTGACTGTTCCCGGGTCACTTCGTAGACGTGGGAGAACACCAGGATGCACAGGGAGATGACGGCAATGTTGGCGATCGGCAGCGCTTGCATCATGGCCGGCTCATCGTGATATCTGAGCAGGAAAATAATGCCGGCGATACTCATGTAGAACACGGATATAGCCAGGCCGAGTCGACGCCCCATCAGCAGGTGAGAGACGATCGGAATCAGGAGCACCCAGGCGTGTACGGTGGCCGAGGCTCTGGGGATGGTCATGGCGAACATCATGGCGGTGAAAAACGGGATGGCGTAAGCAATGATCCAGCGCTCAAGATGCTGTGTGTTGCGTACCGCCCTGTAAACGAGAATGGCGTATGCACCCATTGCGAGTTCGACGATGGCTAACGGATAACTGCCTGTTAGCAGGTTGAGCATGGCAAACAGGGCGCCCCCGAGCATGGTGAGAACCAGCAACGCCTTTAATACCGCCTTGCGATAGGGGCGAGCCAGGGCTTTCAGGGGTTCTTTGTAGCTATCCATGAGGCGAGATCTTTGGTGGCCCGGTAACTCAATGTATCCAGGCGGTAAAAATATGTAGGTAATGTAAGCACAAGTAAAGAGGGGCGAATTAGATCAGATTTTCAACAAAAAAGTGAGGGGATGTAAGACTAAAGTCGTAGTATTTTTATCTCTAAATCCAAATTCACCAACGTCCCGGCCCGGATCCATAAGGGCATTCGGGCTGTATAGTACTTAAAGATACTGTCCAGCGGAGCGCATGATGGGAAGTCCGGTATTGGCCGTTGAAGGGTTAAGCAAAGGTTATATCAGCGGTCGCCAGCGGGTGTCCGTGCTGGCGGATCTGTCCCTGTCGGTTTGTTCGGGGGAGTCCCTGGCGGTTGTGGGACGATCAGGTTCCGGTAAGAGCACTCTGTTGAACCTGTTGTGTGGCCTGCAGACACTGGATGACGGACGCATCGCCGTCGCGGGTGAGTCCTTTGCAGCAGCTGGTGCAGGCGCCGAAGGGCGCTGGGCAGAACTCCGCCGGCGCACCATTGGCGTGGTGTTCCAGGACGTTAATCTGATGCCCGCGCTCTCGCTGCTGGACAACGTTCGCCTGCGCTCCCATCTGGCCGGCCACGATGCTGGCGGCGAGCGTGAGTGGCTGGAGCGCCTGGGTGTGGGGGCCGAAGCTGACCGTTACCCGGATCAGGTGTCGGGTGGCCAGGCCCAGCGAGCGGCACTGGCCATGGTATTCGCCATGGCTCCGGCGTTGATTCTGGCGGACGAGCCCACCGGCAGCCTTGATCGTCACACCGCTGATGAGGTGGCGGACTGCCTGTTCACTGTGCAACAGCAAACCGGTTGTGCACTGGTCCTTGCTACCCACGACAGGAATCTGGCGTCCCGCTGCGACCATTTGCTTGATCTCAGCACGACTGTTTGACCAATGATGCTAGCGCGCGCCTTCGTCAGCCACTACTGCCGCCACCCCATCCAGCTGTTGGCTCTGGCGTTGATGATTGTGCTGGCAACCATGCTTTGGACCGGGGTGACGGTACTGACAGACCAGGCCCGCAATAGCCTGTTGCAGAGCGAGAATGCGGTGGCGGCTCGGGCTCATGTGATTCGCTCGGATGGGCGACCGGTGGGTGTGGATGACTTTGCGGCCCTGCGTATGGCTGGCGTGTGTGTGGCGCCCTGGCTGGAGCTGCGGCGACCGCCGCCGGAAGGGCGGGTGATCGGCATCGACCCGCTGGCGATGGGGTGTTTCGGTGACACTGGCCTCGGCAGTGGTGCCGACACGTTGGATGGTGCGCCTTTCCTCGATATCAGCGAGGCCGCAGAACTTTCGAAAGAAGGGTACGGCAGCCGGCTTTACCTGCTGGCGCGGGATGAGAACCGTGATTTGCCAACCGGTTATATCCTGCGTGAGTTTTCCATGGGCCCACCCACCGGTGAACTGGCGGACAGTTTCCTGCTGAATCTGGATGCCCTGAGCCTCCTGGTGCTTCTGATTACGGGCCTTCTGGTGCGCAGCGTACATCGATTGGGGATTGCTCAACGGCACGGCAGCTTTGCCCTGCTGCACCGGATCGGAGTGCCTCGCCAACGGATAACGCAGTGGCTGACCTTGGAGCTGTTGGTGCTGACCGGTATTTGCGTTGTGCCGGGGTTATGGTTGGGGACAAGGCTTGCCGGGATGCTGGGTAGCGGTTTCGGCCAGGCCCTCGACAGTCTGTTTGATGTGGCCGTCTATGCCGGCGCTGAAGAAGCGCTGCCCTGGAGGGCCGCCGCCATCGTGGTCTTTCTGGTGCTGGCGGCCTGTCTGGTGGACTGGGTGGTCCCGGCGCATTGGCGGGCGATGGCTGGCCAGGGCCGGGGGCGAACGATTGCCTTCCTGATGTTTCTGGTCGGGTTGGTGGGGGTTGCCCTGGCCCCGGCCCTGGCCTGGGTCTTTGTCGCGACGGCGATGGTGTTCGCGGGCGCCGGTTGGCTGACACCTGGATGGTTGTCGCTGCTTGCCCAACGGCTTTCCAATCGCACTGGCTCACGAAGAGAAGACCCACTTGCCCGCTGGCGGCAACGGGAACTGGCGGTGATGTTCCGGCACCTGGCGTTGCCGGTGGTGGCGCTGCAATTTGCCATGGCCACGGTGCTGGCGGTGCAGGCGTTGGTGACGACCTTTGAGGGCACCTTCGAAACCTGGCTGGCCCAGCGCCTGGAAGCGGAGTTCTATGTGGAGGTGCCTGCGAATGCAGACGCCGACATGGCGGCTGCGCAATTGCAGAGCCTGGACGGCATCGGGCCGTGGCATCGGGTGATCCGTGGCCAGGCACACATTGCGAGGGCGGATTCCGGGAGCCAACGCGGCCTTGGCGATGAGCGCATTGCGGTGGACCTGTTTGCCCTGATGCCAATCAGTGATCTGGTGACAAAATGGTCTCTGTTGGAAAGTGTTGAGGCGCCCTGGCAAAAGCTTGAGACCGATGGCGTAATGATCAATGAGCAGTTGGCCCGGCGCTACCGGCTTGAGGTGGGCGACACCCTCGACATCAGATTAGCGGATACCAATCGCAATGCAGAAGTGGTGGCTATCTACGCCGACTACGGGCGGCCTGCGGGGGAAATTCTGATGGCCGGTTCTGCGCTGCCGGCGGCATTAAAGCCCCACTTCCAAAGCTTTTCGGTGACGCCCGGCAGCGTGGCGATGTCCGACATCCGCGGGCGCCTGTCGGACACCTGGCAGACGTCGGAACTCACCATCAGGGACAACGACAGCATCCGGGCCCTGGCGTCGAAGGTATTCAGTCAGACGTTCCTGCTTACCCGCGCCATCAGCCTGTTGACCTTGTTGCTGGCGGCGATGGCCCTGCTGATTATGGGATGGGTCTTTTTCACTACCCGGGTGAAATACTTTCAACTGCTGGGCGTTTGGGGACTGCCTGCATCGAAGGTCAGGCGTCAGCTCCGGCGCCTGTCGGTGGCGCTGACCCTCACGGTGACCATTGCTGCGCTACCGCTGGGCGTGTGGCTGACCTGGGTGCTGGTCAGTCGCATCAACCCGCTGGCTTTTGGGTGGTCATTGCCGATGGACCTGTACCCGTTGTTCTGGATTGAACTGGGTTTGGTGGCCGTGGCGACAGGGCTGATAATCGCCCATCTGATGCGCCGGCAGCTTGGCCACATGGACAGCATTAAACAGGTGGAGCCATGAATATCCAAACCGGCGTTGTTGCCGGCCTACTGGCGGTCGTCCTTGCGGGCTGTACGGATTCGGAGAACGACACCGGATTCGCCGGGCTTGCGCAGCAGACAGGCGAGGTGGAGCAATCGCAATTCCAGCAGCCGGAGCCAGGCGACACCCTGATCTTTCCCGAGGACTGGGGGCCCCATCCGCAACACCGTATTGAATGGTGGTACCTGACCGCTAACCTGGAAACCCAGGACGGCAGACCGCTGGGGCTGCAGTGGACACAGTTCCATCAGGCTTTGAAACCGCGACCCGCCAATGCAGAACCACCAGAGGCCAGTGCCTGGCCCCTGGACGCGGCGTGGATGGCACACGCCGCCGTGTCATTTGAGGGTGAACACTGGTTTGAAGAAAAGCTGGCCCGGGGTGATTTGGGGCATGCCGGGGCCAGGGCGGACCCGTTACAGGTATGGCTGGATGACTGGCGGCTGGTATCGCAACCGGATTCCGAACAGTGGCATCTGCAGGTTGAGGGCGGTAACTGGCGCTACGATCTGCGCCTGAGCAACACCGGCAAACCGGTGCCCCATGGAAAAAACGGGTTCAGTGCCAAATCCGCCAGTGGCGAGGGCTCAATGTATTTCAGCCTGGTGGATCTGCACATTGAGGGTAGGGTGACCCTTGGCGATGAAACCCTGGCCGTTTCCGGCAAGGGCTGGTTTGATCGCGAGTGGAGCAGCCAGTTTCTGAAAGCTGGCCAGCAGGGCTGGGACTGGTTCGCCCTGCATCTGGATGACGGCCATAAACTGATGGCGTTTCGCCTGCGGGAAGACCAAGGCGCCTTCGTGTCTGGCAGCTGGGTAAACGCCAATGGGGAGGTTGAAACGTTGAACGGAAACGACATCAGCCTGAGCCCGCTCAACTGGCAATCCTCGCCGCAGGGCAGGGTTCCTGTGGAGTGGCGCCTGCGGATGCCAACGCAAGACGTGGATATACAGGTTGCCGCGCCGCCCGGCGACTACTGGAATGCCGGGCTCTACCCGTATTGGGAAAGCCCGGTGACGGTGACAGGTTCCCACGATGGTGTGGGGTATATGGAACTGACCGGTTACCGCAACTGAGCTAGCGGATCGCCGGCGGCTGCAGACCGCTGATCAGTTCCTGGATGCCCCGGTGCCACTGTTGGCGGAGTTGGTGGAAGTAATCGTTGTGTTCGTCCACCCGGTCGACGAAGCAGGGCTTCAGTTCGTTGTTGCGGTAAATGGCCACATCCAGCGGCATCCCCACCGACAGGTTGCTTTTCATGGTGGAGTCGAAGGAAATCAGGGCGCACTGGTAGGCCCGGTCCAGCGAGGAATTGTAGTTCACGACGCGGTCGAGGATGGGCTTGCCGTATTTCGACTCGCCAATCTGGAAATAAGGCGTTTCTTCAGTGGCTTCAATGAAGTTGCCTTCGGGGTAGATGTTGAACAGGCGTACCTGTTCGCCCCGGATCTGGCCGCCCAGTATCAGTGAACAGCTGAAGTCCACATGGTTCACTTTGCCCTCGGGGTTGTCGCGGTGAATAACCTCGCGGATGGTTCTGCCGACAACCTCTGCCGTCTCGAACATGGAGGCGGTGGAGAACACATTGGGGTCTTCGGAGCCGGCGCGTTTTTCCAGCAGGCTGATCACGCTCTGGCTGGTGGCCAGGTTGCCCGCCGATAGAATCACCAGTTCCCGTTCCCCCGGCTGTTCGAAGACATGCATTTTGCGGAAGGTCGAAATCTGGTCAAAGCCCGCGTTGGTGCGGGAGTCGGATGCGAAAACCAGGCCGTCGGCCAGGCGCATCGCCACACAATAGGTCATGGGGCTACCCTCGGGTCGTACTGAATGCGCTCAGTTTACCCGTTTCTGCGCAGAAAGCATGGAGCGGCGTGTGGAATTTGCACAGCTTTTTGTTACTGGCTTTCCCCGGCCATGGTGACCCAGGCACGGGTCTGCAGGTGCTCCATACCGCCGCCGCTGCGAATGCCCCGCACGGGTGCTGCATCCCGGTAATCCAGCCCGGTTGCCAGCTTGATATGGCTTTCAGCAACATTGAGCAGGTTCACCACATCAAAGGTATGCCAGTTGTGGCCCAGCCAGGCCTCGGCCCAGGCGTGGGTGGCCAGGTGGTCATCGCTGAACGTGTGGATGTAACCGCTGACATACCGCACCGGCACCCCAATGTGGCGGCAGCAGGAGATGAATACATGGGTATGGTCCTGGCACACCCCCGCCTTCTGCTGGAAGGCTTCGGCGGCTGTGTGGGTCACCGTGGTGACGCCGGGCGTGAATTCGATGTGCTCGAGGATACGGTTCATCATTCGCACCAGGCTGCGCTTGTTGGCGGAGAACTGGCTTGCGAAGGCCTTGATGGCTTTGTCGGCGTCGGTTAACGGAGTGTGGCGCAGGAACACCTCGGGCGGAAACGGTGAGTCGTCCTTGGTTAATGGTTTGCCCGTGAGATCAACCACGCCCTCCGCCGTCAGGGTGATCTCCCTGGTCGCTTTGTCCATGGTCATGACGGTGACAATATTGCCGAAGCCGTCCGTCATCTGGCTGGTTTCGCCGGGGGCACTCAGGTGCCACTCCAGTATCTTCTGCTGGGGTGTGTTACGGGGTGTCAGGCGTAGATACTGGATGCCTTTGTGCATGGGTTCGTCGTAGCTATAGGTGGTGTCATGGCGGATATTCAGCTTCATTGTTTCCACCCCATGTAGTCTTTCTGGATCTGGCCGGCGATGCGTTGGATGCGTTGCAGGAAGTCGGTCAGATACTCATTCAGGCCGCGCTCGGCAATGTACTCGCGGTCGCCGTAGCGGATGTTGGCATACAGGCTTGTGGCCAGGCGCCGGGCCCGGCGGGCCTCGCCGCTTTCGATCTGCTCCAGCAGATCCGCGATTTCCTCCAGGCAGGCGTGGAGCGAACGGGGAACATCCGGTTTGAGAATCAGCAGTTCGGCCACATTCATCGGTTCGATATTGTGGCCGTAGGTGTTCTGGTAGGCCTCAAAGGCGGCCAACGAGTGCAGCAGCGCCGTCCATTCGAAGAACGACTGGGTGGGGTGCCCTTCCAGGGATTTGGTGGCCATGTGGTGGCGGATGTTCAGCACGCGGGCGGTGGCGTCTGCACGCTCGATAAACGTACCCAGGAGCAGGAAATGGAAGGCGTCATTGCGCAGCAGGGTGCCATAGGCTGCACCACGGAACACGTTTGAGCGTTCGCGGGTCCAGTCAAACACCCGGCTGGCGTTGGATTCGGTCACCCCTTTATGGCGTAGTTCCTTCAGCTCCATCCAGGCCAGGTTAATACTCTCCCAGACATCTGCGGAGAGATTGCCTCGCACGTGCAGGGCGTTATCCCGGGCGCTGCGGATTACACTGAACACACTGGCAGGGTGGCGGTCGTCCAGAAGCAGGAAATCAATCAGGTTCTGGGGGGTGATTTCCGGGTAGAGCTCGTGAAAGGTTTCGCGGCTACCGGTCACCAGCAATGGCACGGATAGCTGTTCCTCGCGGTCTTCGGGAACGTCGATCAACGCCATGGTGAGGCTGACGTCCAGCAGACGGGCCTGGGTTTCCGCCCGCTCAAGATAGCGGGCCATCCAGAACAGACTTGATGCAGCTCGGCTCAGCATTCCTCGCCCTCCAGTACCCAGGTGTCCTTGGTGCCACCGCCCTGGGACGAATTCACCACCAGCGACCCTTCTTTCAGGGCCACCCTGGTCAATCCACCAGGTACCATCTGCACTTTCTTACCCGAAAGCACAAAAGGCCGCAGGTCGAGGTGTCGGGGCGCTACGCCTTCGTTTACAAACGTCGGGCAGGTAGACAGGCTCAGTGTGGGCTGGGCAATGTAGTTGTCTGGCCTGGCCCGCAACAGCGAGCGGAAATGGCTCAGCTCTTTTTTGCTGGCCTTGGGGCCGATCAGCATGCCGTAGCCACCAGCGCCCTGGGTTTCCTTGACCACCAGGTCCGGCAGGTTGTCGAGGATGTACTTGAGGTCTTTTGGCTTGCGGCCCTGCCAGGTGGGGACATTTTTCAGGATCGGTTCTTCCCCCAGGTAGAAGCGGATCATCTCGGGTACGAAGGGGTAAATGGCCTTGTCGTCGGCGACGCCGGTACCCATGGCGTTGGCAAGCACCACATTGCCGGTGCGGTAGGCTGCATAGAGCCCGGGGACACCCAGCATGGAATCCGGGTTGCCAGCCAGCGGATCGAGGAAGTCGTCGTCGACCCGCCGGTAAATCACGTCCACCTGCTGGGGGCCGACGGTGGTCTTCATGTAGACCTTATTGCGACGTACAAACAGGTCCGCCCCTTCCACCAGTTCGATACCCATCTGCCGGGCCAGGAAGGCGTGTTCAAAATAGGCACTGTTGAAACGACCGGGGGTTAGCACCACCACGGTGGGGTTGGGATTTAGCGACGCTGCGCGCAGTGTTTCGCCCAACAGGGCCGGGTAATGTTCAACCGGTGCTACCGGGGCCTTGGCAAACAGTTCTGGAAACAGGCGCATCATCATGCGCCGGTTTTCCAGCATGTAGGAGACACCGCTGGGGCAGCGGAGATTGTCTTCCAGCACGTAGAAATCGCCGTCGTTGTGGCGGATCAAATCGATGCCGGCTATGTGGGAATACAGATTACGTGGCAGCTTGAGGTTTTGCATGCCGGGCTGGTACTGGGGGTTGGCGAATACCTGTTCAGCACTGATGACACCGGCGCGAATAATCTCGAACTCGTGATAGATATCGAACAGGAAGCGGTTCAACGCCTGCACCCGCTGGCGCAAACCAGCTTGCAGACGTTGCCAGTCGCTGGCGGAGATTACTCGTGGGATCAGATCAAACGGGATAAGCCGTTCGGCCCCCTGGTCTTCGCCATAGACGTTAAAGGTGATGCCCAGGCGTTGGAACAGCACGTCTGCCTCGCGGCGCTTCTCGGCCAACAGGGCTTCGTCGGATCGGATCAGCCAGTCCTCCAGCATCCTGCAGCTGGGTCGTACCCGATTATTCTGGTCGAACAGTTCGTCGTAGATACCCTCGGGTGGGGTTTGTATCAACATAACCATGACCCTCTCCTGAACACGCCGTCCACCGGATGTGGGCGGTCGGTATTCAGCCATTCCCATGATGTAAAGGAACAGCAAAAGGCAGGCCACTCTGGCGGCAAACCGTGGGTTTATCACCGGAACGGGTTATTTAAGCAAAGGCCAGACGGAGGGAAGTGTCAATAAAAAGCATTGCCAGCCGCCGGGAAAGGCGGCTGGCGGGCAAGGGTTATTCCAGGGACGTAGCGCCAATGCGGTGAATACTGACATCCGCACCGTTGAATTCCTCTTCTTCTGTGAGACGCAGGCCGGAGATGGCGTTAACAATGCCGTAGACGATCAGGCCGCCGACAAAAGCCACCACAACACCGGCAACCGCACCGATGATCTGCGACATCAGGCTGACCCCGCCCAGGCCCCCGAACGCTTCCTGGCCAAAGATGCCGGCGGCAATGGCACCCCATACACCGCACACACCGTGCAGGGGCCATACACCCAGTACATCGTCCAGGCGCTCAATCTTGTCCTGGGCCCACTCAAACATGTACACGAAGATGGCGCCGGCGATGCCACCGGTAATCAGCGCACCGACCGGGTGCATCAGGTCCGAACCGGCGCACACCGCCACCAGGCCGGCGAGCGGTCCGTTGTGGATGAAGCCCGGGTCCTTGCGGCCGACCAGCATGGCCACCAGAACGCCACCCACCATGGCCATGAGGCTGTTCACCGCCACCAGGCCGCTGATGCCATCCAGGGTCTGGGCGGACATCACGTTAAAGCCGAACCAGCCGACGGTGAGAATCCAGGCGCCCAGCGCCAGGAATGGAATGTTGGAGGGGGCAAACGCCACCACGCGGCCATTGCGGTAACGGCCTTTACGTGCGCCCAGCAGGAGCACGGCGGCCAGGGCGATCCAGCCGCCCACGGCGTGCACCACGACCGAGCCGGCAAAGTCGTGGAAGGCTGCACCAAACTGGTTCTCCAGCCAGGCCTGGAAGCCGTAGTTGCCGTTCCAGATCATGCCCTCGAAGAAGGGATATACAAATGCCACGATCAGCCCGGAGGCGATAAGCATGGGGTAGAACTTCGCACGCTCGGCGATACCGCCGGAGACGATGGCGGGAATGGCGGCGGCGAAGGTCATCAGGAAGAAGAACTTGACCAGGTCATAGCCATTTGCGGCCGTTAGCTCTGAAGCGCCGGCCATAAAGTGGCTGCCGTAGGCGATGTAGTAGCCAATGAAAAAATAGGCCACGGCGGAGATGCCGAAGTCGGTCATGATTTTTACCAGGGCATTCACCTGGTTTTTGTGGCGCACGGTGCCGACTTCCAGGAAGGCGAAGCCAGCATGCATGGCCAGTACCATGATGGCACCGATCAGAATGAACAGTGTGTTGGCGCTTTCGGTCAGGGTATGTACTGCACTCGTGATGTCCACGGGTTGGTTGCTCCTGATTTTTTGGTTTTATCCACCTGTCACGGGCGGGTTGTGCATTGATAGCGTGCACACCAAGCAAGGAGTGTTCCATTTTGAGGCAAATTCAGAGCGGGTAGTCGATTAGGTGATTTTCCGCTCTGAAATTGGGCGGGGTTGAGTTGAAGACGGGGTGTTTGCGCTCTTTAATGGTGCATTAATGGGCCGAGCGCACCAATATGGCCGTCTACCACAGTAATTCGTCCTGGTCGGAGTCGTCGGAACTGCGGGAATCCGGTGCAGCAGACACATCGGCTTCGGGGTTCATGAGTTCCCTTAACCGCATCTCCTGTTCCTCGATCGGTCCGGACAGATCGATAATGATTTCCACCCGGCGATTTTTGGCGCGGTTCTCCGAAGAGGTGTTTGGTACTCGTGGCTCGGTATAAGCGAGACCGGTGACCGCCAGCCGGGCAGGCTTCAGATTACCCTCGGCGAGGAGCGCATTGGCAACCGCTGCCGCCCGGGCGGCGGATAGATCCCAGTTGCTGTAGAACCGCTGCGTACGGATGGGAACATCGTCGGTATGGCCTTCGATGGTCAGCTTGCCGGGGATCTGCACCAGTATGTCGGCCATTTCCAGCAACAGACCTTCAAACTCCCAGGTCAGGTCCGCCGAACCGGAGGGGAACGCCCCCTTCTCCTCAACGCGAACAATGATTCTATGATTGTCCTGGATGAGGTTGACCCGGCCGTCTTCGATGGCTGTCTCAAGAACCGATCGAACCTGTTCCAGGGTCTTCTCGAGCTCTTCCTGGATGGCGGATTCCACAGCCACATCCGTAGGGCTTTTCAGGGTTTCCAGTTCGGGCTGCTCGTCGGTGGTTGTCTGTTTGACTTCGTTGACGACGGTGGGCTCGGGCGGTGCCGGAGAAAACTGATCGAAAATCGGGCTGGTGCCCATGGGTACCTCAAGGACGGGCACCTCGCGCTGCACACCAAACGCTTTCGACAGTTCACCAGCGATCTGTTTGAACTTCTGTGCGTCGATCTCGGAGAACGACAACAGCAGGACGAAAAAGCACATCAGCAGCGACATCAGGTCCGCGAATGTCACTACCCAGGCGGGAATGCCCGCTTTTTCCTCTTCTGGTAATTCGTCCATGGCTAAACGCCTGCGGTCTCGGCTTCTGAGTTTTTCTCACGTTCTTTCGGGGTCAGGTAACTCGACAGCATCTGTTCGATAATCCGCGGATTGGTGCCTTCCTTGATAGCAACCAGCGCATCAATATAGAGCGATTGCAGACGCGCTTCCTCAGTCATTCGCAGCGAGAGTTTGTCCGCGATGGGGGTGGCGATCATGGTGGCAATCATTGCGCCGTAGAGTGTGGTTAGCAGGGCAACCGCCATGGCAGGACCGATGGATTTCGGGTCTTCCATGTTGGACAGCATCTGCACCAGCCCGATCAGGGTTCCGATCATCCCCATGGCAGGGGCCACATCGGCCATTGCCGTAAAGACTTTTGCGCCAGACCGGTTGTGATCCAGCGTCAGTAGGCGCTCCTTGGACAGCAGGTGTTTGATGGTTTCAGCATCCTGGCCATCGACCAGCATCTGTATTCCCTGGCCGAGAAACGGCGAGCCAACTTCGCGCTCTTCCAGGCCGAGCATGCCTTGCTTGCGGGCAACATTGGCTACTTCAATCAGTTCATCAATGCTTTCACGGGTGTCCGGCAAGCGGAATTTGAACGCTCGAGCGGCCACTTTGAAGGCGCTGAAAAACTGGTTGAAGCTGAATTTCGCCAGCACAACCAGCATGGTGCCACCGACCACAATCAGTATGGAGGGGGGATTGATAAAAACATCCGGCGACACGCCAAGAATGACGGCTGAGGCTATAAGCAGGATGGCCCCAACAAGGCCGATCAGGGTGGCAAAATCCACATTAGCTCCAAAGGGTTTTGTGATTCAGAGGGCTTTCGAAGATTAACGGTAGTCCACTATTGAATCAATCGCTATCCGTAAGCGTTTGTGTTTCTATTTTAAGATCTTTCCACGCTGCGTAACGAAGCAGGTCGGATTCCACCAGGGCCAGGCATGCGGCCACCACACCGGCGTCGTCCAGCAGGCCGAATCCCAGCAGCAGGTCCGGAATCAAATCCAGGGGATTGAGTACGTAAACAAGGGCACCGGCGATCGCCGCAATGCTTTTCCAGGGTACTTCGCGATAGTTGCCCTGCCAGTAGTCCCTGAGCATGGAAAACATCAGCCGGATGTCAGTGCTGAACCGGCTCAGTTTGCCACTGTTCCTGACTTTGTCCTCGATGGCCTGCTGGCGGTCGAGCAGGGCGCCCACATCTCTGCGGTGAACCTTGTCCGCCTCTTGATTCAACTGTTCGTTTGCCGTGCGCTTGCTAAAACCTGTCATCGGGCTATTCCTGTGTGGGATGGCCTTGCAGCTCCATGATCCATGAAGCCTGTGACAAAGCCAAGGATGTTTGCGAGGCGATTTCCGATCATGGTTATACTGGTGGCATGACCGATTACGTGAAACAGAATCCTTCGTCCTTTCCCGATGCGCTGTTGTGCGAAGCCCGCGGCCTTGAGGTTTTGGCAGACACTCTCAAGGCGGCTGGTGTCAGCAGAGTGCATGTGCCGGAGGTGAAAGCCGTATCAGCCCGCGAGCTGGTGATTCCGAAGATCCATCCTGGCCCGGCGGGCGAGGAAGCCATGGCCGCACTTGGTGAGGGCCTGGCGCAAATGCATGCGGTACGTCAGCCCGAGTACGGGTTTGACGCCGATAACATGATTGGGATGTCACCACAGAAGAACCGCCTGACGGACGATTGGGGGGCGTTTTTCCTGAGAGATCGACTGGGTGTGCAGGTAGGCATGATCCGCAACGACCATGTCCGGAGAGAGTTTGAAACGGTGCTTGAGCGTCAGGGCGACAAGCTTGCCCGGTTTCTGAATGCGCATTGCGAACACCCAAGCCTGCTCCACGGCGACCTATGGTCCGGGAATGTCCTGTTCGACAGCACCGGGCCATGGCTCATTGATCCCGCGGTTTATTACGGTGACCGGGAGGCGGACATTGCCATGACAGAGCTGTTTGGTGGCTTCTCCTCGGCTTTTTATCGTGCCTATGACCGGGTCTACCCCAGAACGGATGTCTACGACACCAAGCGGGCCATCTACAATCTGTACCACACCCTCAATCACTACAACCTTTTCGGGGCATCCTATCTGAGCGCCTGTCGCCACAACCTTGACGTGGTGGCCTCGCTGTAAGCGTGGTCGCTACCACCAGGCCTTGTCCCACATTTCCGGATTGGCCCAGTTGTCGGGATTGTTCCAGGCGCGTTTGTGGTTGTAGCTGTCGATGTTGTAGGTGTAGAGCGTGAGAGGGCTCTCTTCGTCACCAAGCTCAGCCTGCCGGCGGAATCCCAGCCCGATGAAATCCGTAAACGACCAACCGGGGCAGTCTTTCACCACAACGGCAATCTGGTGGGTGCCGTAGTTGCGCAGTTGGCCCAGCAGTACTTGGCCCTCGTCGTGGTTCAGGTGTTCGAGCGTGTTGGTCACCAGGGCCAGGTCCTGGGTCTCGGGCAGAGGGAAGGCATCGTTGGGGGCGCTGGTATCCAGGGTGGTCATGGCCGACTCGCTGTGGTGCCGGCACCAGTGATCCCCAACCTCACCAGCGATCTCGCCGCAAACCACCAGTGTGGCCGGTTGGCAGGTATCGATAATGCGGGCCAGGGCCTGCTGCACAGTGGTCATGTTTGGTGTGTCCGTCTGGAATGGAACAACCAGTATCACACCCGCCTGTCGGCGGCATCAACCAGATGCACGCCGACAGCGTTCAGCAAGCAACAGCCTTAGAGCTCCTGAGCCGTTGGCCGCAGGATAATTTCGTTGATATCCACGTCCGCAGGCTGTTCGATGGCATAGACGATGGCCCGCGCCACCGCATCGGAATCAATCGCCACCTTGTAGAGTTCATCCGCTGCCTGTTTGGCGTTCGGGTCAGTGATGGTGCTGGTCAGCTCGGTGTCGATGGCGCCCGGTGAGATATTGGTGCTGCGGATCTCGTCGCCGGCTTCCATGCGCAAGCCTTCAGACAGCGCTTTCACCGCGTATTTCGTGGCGCAGTACACAGCGGCACCGGGGAACAGTTTGTGTCCGGCAACGGACGACAGGTTGATCACATGCCCGCTGTGTTGCTCCCGCATGGTCGGCAGCACAGCCGCGATGCCATACATCACGCCTTTAATGTTGACGTCCACCATCTGGTCCCACTCATCAACCTTCAAAGCGTCCAGCGGTGCCAGTGGCATCAGGCCGGCGTTGTTGATCAGTACGTCGATCCGGCCGAAGGTTTCTTTCGCGGTGGCAGCCAGTGACTCGACCTGGTTTCGGTCAGTCACATCGGTCACCTTCCAGGTGACTTCAGCACCCTCGGCTTTCAGGTCTTCTGCCAGTTTGGACAGGCGGTCTTCGCGACGGGCCGCAAGCACCAGCCGGGCTCCTCGCGCTGCCAGGCGGCGGGCAGTTGCCTCACCCAGGCCACTGCTGGCGCCGGTGATAATCACGACTTTGCTATTGATTGGGTCGTTGGTATTGCTCATGGTTTGACTCCTTACTCGTGTGAAAGTGATGTTCAGACGCTGGGTTCAAGTTCCTTCAGCGTCGGGTAATCGGTGTAGCCGCGCTCATCGCCGCCGTAGAAAGTGCTGTCATCCCATTTGTTCAGTTCCGCATGCTGGCGGAAACGCTCGGGCAAATCGGGATTGGCAATGAACGGACGGCCAAAGGTCACCAGATCACAACGGTCATTGCCGATCCGTTTGCGAGCTTCCTCAGCGGTGTAGGCGCCGTTGGCGATGTAAGTGCCGTGGAATCCAGCCTGGATGGCATCGATCACCGATTCCGGGCGGCCGTTCGCATGGTTGCCCTGGAACGAGTCTTCCACGACCTCGATGTAGCTGATGCCCAGGTCGTTCAGCCGCTTCGCGAATTCACCAAAGGTTTCGACCGGGTCCTCGTCGTACATGGCGTTGAAGCTGCCGGTCGGGCTGACCCGAACGCCGACATTGTCCTTGCCCCAGACGTCGATCACGGCCTCGATCACCATCAGTGGCAGGCGCATCCGGTTTTCAACGGAGCCGCCAAACTCATCACTGCGGTGGTTGCTGCCGCTCTTGAGAAACTGGTCCAGCAGGTATCCGTTGGCGGCGTGTACTTCAACGCCATCAAACCCGGCCGCTTTGGCGTTCAGCGCGCCCTGGCGATACTGCTCCACGATGTCCGCCATTTCGCCGGCTTCAAGAGCTCTGGGCTCGGGCACGTCCACCATGCCGGAGTCGGCGCTGATGAAGGTCTTGGCGCCCTCGGGTTTGATCGCCGATGGTGCTACAGGCTTGTTGCCATCCGGCTGCAGCGCCGTATGGGAAATTCGGCCAACGTGCCAGAGCTGCATGTGAATGCGTCCGCCCGCCATGTGCACCGCACTGGTGACCTTGCGCCAGCCCTCAATCTGCTCCTCCGAGTGGATGCCTGGCGTGAATGCATAGCCCTTACCCTGAGGTGACACCTGGGTTGCTTCGCTGATGATCAGTCCTGCACCGGCACGCTGCTGATAGTACTGCGCGTTCATGTCGTTCGGTACGTCTCCAGGTTGGCTGGAGCGCGAACGGGTCAGGGGAGACATCAGAACGCGGTTGGGCAGCGTCAGGGTGCCGAGATCGTGCGGTTGAAACAGTGCGTCGTTTACGTTGTTCATTGATCACTCTCCTTGAGGATTAACTGAGTGTAATTAGACCAGTCTACTAGTAATGACTGAAAAAAATGTGGGCGTTCAGTGAAGGCCAAGACATTGGCGGAAAAAGACCCGCACAAACCGCTCCATGGGCTCGGTAGACTTCAGAACCTTGGCTCTGAGAATGGCGCCTTCCCAGCCGGAAAGCAGAAAGCTGGCGACGTCGGCAGGGTCGATGGATGCATCGATATCGCCGGCCTGACGAGCCTCTTCAACACAACGCTCAAAGCGTTTTTCCCAACCCTGAAAGACGGTGTCGAGGCGTCTGCGGAAGGTTTCGTTTTGCCCGGCCAGCTCCTGGCCAAGATTGCCAATCAGGCAGCCCCGGGTGAATTCGCAGCTGGTCATGGTTTCCAGACCAGTGTCGAAGTAGGCCCTAAGGCGGTCCACCGCCGAGCGGGTGTGGTCGTTCAGAATCCGATCCAGCTTGGTGTCGTATTCCTGCGCAAAGGTGTCGATGACAGCCAACCCGAAATCGTTCTTGCTGCTAAAGTAATGGTAGAACGACCCTTTGGGTACACCGGCGGCGGTCAGCACGGCATTGATGCCCGTCGCGCCGAAGCCTTTTTGACCAATCAGGTCGGCGCCGGTGTGGATAATGTGATTGCGGGTGTCGTTCGATGTCATGGCTGGTATATTAGACCGGTCGTCTAGTAAGCGTCAAACCCGTAAAACCCGAGACATTTTATTCCGAACCACGTTCAAGGAGTCTGCCAGTGATCAAATCCCGTGCTGCGGTGGCGTTTGCCCCCAACAAACCGCTGGAAATTGTGGAAGTGGATGTTGCTCCGCCCCAGAAAGGGGAGGTGCTGGTGCGTATCGTTGCCACCGGCGTCTGCCACACGGACGCCTACACGCTGTCCGGCGCCGATTCCGAAGGGAATTTTCCGGCCATCCTCGGCCACGAAGGCGGCGGCATTGTTGAGGCGGTTGGAGAAGGTGTCACCTCCGTCGAAGTGGGTGATCACGTGATCCCTCTTTATACCGCCGAATGTGGAACATGTAAGTTCTGTACGTCCGGCAAAACCAACCTGTGTGGTTCCGTGCGCGAAACCCAGGGCAAGGGAGTGATGCCGGACGGTACCTCCCGTTTCTCCTACAAGGGTGAGCCTGTCTATCACTACATGGGGTGCTCCACCTTCTCTGAATACACGGTATTGCCGGAAGTTTCCCTGGCGAAGATACCCAAGGATGCACCACTGGACAAAGTCTGCCTTCTGGGCTGTGGCGTCACTACCGGTATCGGCGCGGTGCTGAACACAGCGAAGGTGGAAGAAGGCGCGACGGTCGCTATCTTCGGTCTCGGCGGAATCGGCCTGGCGGCGATTATTGGCGCCACCATGGCCAAGGCCAGCCGCATCATCGCCATCGACATCAACCCCGGCAAGTTCGATATCGCCAGACAGCTGGGTGCCACGGACGTAGTGAACCCCAAGGACTACGACAAGCCGATTCAGGAAGTCATCGTTGAAATGACAGACGGCGGTGTGGACTACTCCTTTGAGTGTATCGGCAACGTCAACGTGATGCGCTCAGCCCTGGAGTGCTGTCATAAAGGCTGGGGTGAATCCATCATCATCGGCGTGGCCGGTGCCGGTGAGGAAATCAGCACCCGGCCGTTCCAGCTGGTTACCGGCCGGGTCTGGAAAGGTTCTGCGTTTGGTGGCGTGAAGGGCCGGACGGAACTGCCCGGCTATGTCGAAAAGGCCGAGAAAGGAGACATTCCACTGGACGTGTTTATCACCCACAACATGCCTCTTGAGGACATCAACGAGGCGTTTGAGTTGATGCATGAAGGGAAGAGTATTCGGTCGGTGATTCATTTCTGATAGGGCACAAAACCATTCTTAAAGTCCGGGCAGGGACGCCCGCATTCCAGATTTCTAAGCATTTCGGTTAGCCCCTCCGCCCAGGTACCAGGTGTCGTACTAACAGCTGCTGGCGCCCCACATGGTAGCCAACCGCCTGGCCTGCTTCGACGGTATCCTGAAGCTGTTCGCTTGTCTTGATGGCCAGTTGATGGATGTCGTGAATTTCCTCGTTCAGTTGTGAAACGGTCTGGCTCTGTTGCTCACTGGCAGCCGCAATCTGCTGGTTCAGGCCGTCGCTTTCGGCAATGCCCGCCACAATATTACGGATTGCCTCTGCGGTGGCGGATACCTGCTCCACGCTCCTCTCGGACTGCTGTTTTCCCTGTGCGATGGATTCGACCACCCGGCGGGAGCCTTCCTGCAAGGCAGTGATCATTTGCTGGATTTCATTGGTGGATTCCTGGGTGCGCTTTGCCAGGGAACGAACTTCATCGGCAACCACCGCAAAACCGCGCCCACTTTCGCCGGCCCGGGCGGCCTCAATGGCGGCATTCAGGGCCAGCAAATTGGTCTGTTCAGCGATCGCGACGATCACATCCAGAATCCGGCCAATCGATTGGCTGTTCCGATCAAGTTCCTCCACGGTTTGGCTGGTTTCCTCGAGCTCACTCGCCAGGGCAAGAATACTGTCGCGCGCGGCGGCTGCAGAACGGGCGCTGTTTTCCCCGGAATCACGGTTTCGCGCACTGAGACCAGCAGCCTGCTGGGTATTCTCCGAAACTTCGCGAATGGTAGCGGTGAATTCCTCGATGGAGGTCGCCACGGAGGAGAGTGCTGATTGCTGCTGACCGCAGGCCTCGGAACCGCCTTGTAGCAGAGAGTTGGCCCGCAGGACATTGTCTTCGATCTGTCCGCCGCTGTCGCTGATACGTGCCACCATGACCTTCAGCCGGACTTCCACCAGCCGCATGGCCAGCTCAATCTGGCCCGCGACGCCGGCGTTTCCGGTGTAGACCAGTTGCTTGATGGGATGGCTGACAACAGAACGACAACGCATGAACAGCTGGGCTAGCGGGCGATTGAGTTGGTAGAAGAGGCCAAGGGACAGTGTGCTGCCAAGGACGAACAAGAGGGCCGCCAGCGTTGGCATGCCGAACATCCCAGCTATCGTGGCGGGGGCAAAACAGAGGCTGGCGACCAGCCACTGCAGGATAGCAGGGGGCAGCCGTGGAATCCTGAGGGCAAGGGGCTGCCGGCCTTGGCTGCGGGCATGGTAAACCTGTTCGGTTCTCCGAATGGTGGCTTCATCGGGTAACCGGTAAATGGCCTGGTATTCCAACAGTGTTCCGTCCGTGTCGGTAATCGGGCTAACGAAGGCATCCAGCCACCAGTTGGTCCCATCTGCCTTACGGTTGCGGATCATGCCCATCCAGGATTCTCCGCGGCCAATGGTTTCCCACAGGTCGTTCAGCGGCCCTCCGGGCATGTCGGGGTGCCGCAGTTTGCTGAAAGACATGGCTTTCAGTTCCTGTTCCGAGAAGCCGCAGGTTCTGCAAAAGGCGTTGCTGGCGTAGGTAATGGCACCCTTGCTGTCAGTGAGTACCAGCAGTTGGTCGTCTTCGTGGAGGGCGTCGGGTAGGGGCTCATATCGGGACATAAATCTTATCCTCCGAAACCAAAAAAGGGGCCCGCCAAAGCGGGCCCAAGGGCTAGCACCAGGCTTAGGTGCCGGTTGCGCGGAGATGCTGCACGTTGAACATATTGGGGGGGGACAGCTCGGGGTCGACCTGGCCCTTGAACTGGCCGGTGGTGCAGTGGCTGGCCTGCACGTCGATCATGCTGAAGCTGTCGTCAATGGATACACCGGTACCCTCGTTCTTGGGCAGGTGGTGGTCTGGATGGGCCTGTCCGATGGTGAAGGTTTTCCACAGGCTGCCCTTACGGTCATAGGCGACGGTGCGGGGAATGGTGAACGTCTGGGCGTCCATGTAGTGGATACGTTTCGACAGCGGATGGCTTTCATCCACCGGTTTCGCCTCCACTTCGTACACCTTTCTGAGCTGCCAGGTGATGTCCGGGAAACAGCCACCCTTGCCACTGAAAGCCACAACCTGGTAACCATCGCTGTCGCTGTGGGTTTCTTCGTCCAGCTTCAGCTCGTTGTGATTGTAGAACGGCATCAGCATGTAACGGGTGCCCTTATAGGTCCAGTCCATGTCGGAAATGCGGCCGTTGTAGCCCTCGAAGTCTTCGATCATTAGGTCCGAACCGAGAAAGGCATCGGTAACCTGGCCTGTGGCCAGGCGGCGCACGCGGCGCTGGAAGCCCAAATAGAGCCAGGAGTTATCACGTTTGAGGTCGTCGGCGGCCCGGTGAATCAGAAGTTGCGTATTGCGGACGTCCGCTGGGTCGAGTACCTGTACATAGATGGCGCGGAACAGGTCAGACGGGTTGGGCGTGATTTCCGGGGTGGGTTCCTGTATCACTCGGCCCTTGTAATTCAGGAAGTGGAAGTTGAATTTGATGGTCCGCTCCACCTTGGCTGATTCCATGTCCCGGTACTTCCAGTAGAACGGCATGATGGCGGCGCTGTCGCCCCAGTTGTAGCCGTACTTGTAGTTCCAGGCCAGTTTTTCGCCGGCGCGGGGGTCATCCGCATCCGGCTCCTGCGGGAACGGGCGACCGGCTTTCCAGCCGTTAATTTCCCCGACCTGCTCACCCAGGGAAACCTCACCCAGGGCGTTGCGGGTTGCGTCCACATAGGCAGGGTGCAGGTCGAAGGACGTGGTCTTTCCCACGGCAATGGATGTCCAGCCGTTCTCGATGAAGGTATAGAAGGCCGGATCGATCACGTCCTTGAACTGTGCCACGTTGGATTCGTCGATGGTCATGCCGGCGCTAAGCCCTTCGTGGCTTGGCATTTGATCCTTGTATGGATGGAACGATTCGTTGATGACCTTGTCACTGGCAAAGGCGCCAGCGGAGAAGGCGCCCGCCGTAAGACCGATCACCAGGCCATTAAACACGGATTTTCGGAATGCTCGTTTCATGATGTTTCCTCTATATCAGAAGCTGTAACGCATGGTCAGTTGAAGCTCGTCTTCTTCCTGAGCCATTCCAATGGGGCCAGATTGGAAGCGGCCCAGCGGCTCGTATCCACCCAGGCCGGCAGACTCCCCGGCCGGTTGCCCCGGATAGGTGGCGGTGAACGGATCCCAGGGGTTGCAGCTACGGCAGTCATCGAATTTGCGCGCGCCGGTACCCACCTTGATGTTTGCACCGGCCGTGACACGGAAGTTGTCACTGACCAGCCACTCAACAGACGGCGCGATCGCGGTTGCCCCGGCTCGGAAATCATGTGCGGTGATGATCTGCGGGCTGAGGCGGCCATTCATGTAGAAGCCTTTGATCAGCAGGGTGCCTGTCCAGTTTTCTTTCCAGTCGGGAATACCGGCTTCACCAAACCGACGCTGCTCGCGCTCGTGATCCAGGATGTGCTGACCGAATACCTGGCCGGAGAACAGGAATGCCTGGTGTTCGTTCAGGAAGGGAATGAAGATGTTCTTGTCAGCGCCGACCACGTAGCGAACCACGTCGCTCTCGGAGTAGAGATCTTCCTCCAGCGTATTGGCGAATTCCTCGCCGGTGGTATAGGCCGCTTCAAGCCTGAGGACGGTATCAACACTCTGGGCGTAGTAATCCAGGGAGCCACCGAACAGGTTGACCCTCGGGAAGTGGATATCGAAGGCAATCAGGCTTGGCCATATACCGGTTTCACCGGTAAAGCCGTTTTGTGCGGGAATACCGCCCCGAAGAGAGGGCAGTTGGGAGCGATAGGTCAGGGCGTTGAGCGAGAAGCCCAGATCACCATAAACGCCTTCCATCTTGAGGCCGACCTGGGTATTCGCCAGGCTCCAGCTTGGCATGTGCGCTTCGCGGATACCGATCTGGCCGGGGCCGAAATCCGTTGCCGCTTCGCCGCCTGCGAAGTTGGCCACTGTGCCACCATTTTCCCAGAGGCTGTTCATGCCGCGGAAGAAGCAGCCGGCATCGAGAATAACGTTGGGCTGACCGCACTGGCCGATATCGTGCGGGCGGAACTTGTCGAAGTTCCATACCAGCTGGAAATTAAGGTCGTCGAAGGCGAGGCCATCGAACACCTCGGTTGGCCCCATGCGGTAGTCGGTCCGGAGTATCCACATGGGAATCCGGATGTCTTCCAGTTCGTCGTAGATATTGTTGCGGGAGTAATCCACCGGGTTGATCACATCCAACACCCGAAAAAGGTCGGTACGTCCCCAGATGACTTGCTGCTTGCCCAATCGGGTGCTGAGGATATTACCGTTCGAGAAGTTGTAATCGAAATCCACGTAGAGTTCGCGGATGAAATCGGCGCGGTCGTTGAACTCCTGGAATCGCATGTCGTTGGTGTCTTTGTCCAAATAACCGTCGATACACCCTCGTTCGTCCTCGTCACAGGGGCGAACCGGCACGCCGAAGGCTACACCGCCGTCGGTATCATGCAGGTTTTCACCCAACACGATCATGCCTTCGTTGGGGTTGTTCGCTTCACTGAAGGAGTTCGGCAGCTTCAGGCCGCCACCGTGGGGCACGGTGGCGTTGGGTCCCGCTGCCCGGTTTTCCAGGCGGACCGGTCCACCGGCATTGCGGCCGTATTCGTCATCATTAAGGTCGTAAACACCGTCATAGCTACCACGGAGCGTGGCGTTGACGGAGACATTACTGAAAATGCCGACATCTCCAGCCCGTTTCTCTGCTTCCAGCTGTAGTGTGTTGCGGAATTTTGAAAGCCCTACGCCATCCCGGCCGTAGGTTGCATTCTCGTAGAAGCCGTTTACCCGGGTATCTTCCTGGGCGACGGCGGAGTTGATTGGTAACAGCGCCAGGCCGGCACTTCCCGCAAGGGTATAGCACCAGAGCCTCAGGCCTTTTATTGTTGTTTGCATGGCATGTCCTCGTTACAGGTTTTAGTGGAGTGTCCTACCGGGCTCAGGCCCGGTACGGCTCTCCCGGCACGAACCCATCCTCTTGTTCCCGTGGGGAACCGGACGATGGAGATGGTGTTGGTGGATGACGATCAGCATGGAGAATGCCGTCTTCGTCGGCGTAAACATCGGTAACAAAGCGAGGCTTGAAGACCAGTACCCAAGAAGGCACCAGAAGCATGGCCGCGATGCCGTTGATCACGATCATGACGCACAGCAGCAATGCTGCATCAGACTGGAATCGGAGGTCTGAGAAAATGACCCACATGATGATGCCCGCCATCAACGTCAGCGCGGTGAAACTGATGGCCATGCCGGTGGTGGATATGGCTCGCCTGACGGCGTCCCGCAGATTGCCAAGCCGGGCCATTTCTTCCCGTATCCGGTCCATCATGTAGATGGAATAATCGATGCCGACGCCGATACCCACGGCAATCACCGGCACGGTATTGATGTCGATATTGAGCGCATTAAAGCCCATATAGGCGTAGGTGAGAGTGGTTGCGAAAATCATCGCCAACAGCATCATCAGCCCGGCGTGCAATGAGGTGTAGAACAGCATGACAAAGGCAAAGATCAGCAGGAAAACCAGTGGTAGAACAATGACATTGGTCTCGAAGGCCGATTCGTTCATTGCGGCGGCAACACCAAGGGTTCCCCCCGCCAGTTTGATGGTCAGGCCCTCAACGCTGTCACCGTTCTCCGCGATCCAATCCTTGGCCATGTGAATGGCACGGCGGATGGTCTCGCCCTGGCGGTCCTTGTAATAGAACACCAAGTTGGCAACGCGGTCGTCGGTGTCGTTGAATTCATCAAGGGCCCCGGGAATCGGGCTGGAGGCCATGTAGGTAAACATCAGCCCGCCGACATAGCCCGCATCGTGAGGAATCTGGTACCAGCGGGGGTCGTCGTTGTGCATCAGGCGGTTAACTTGCTTGACGAGGTCGGGCAGGCCTTTGCTGCCGCCTACTTCCGGGTCCTTCAGCATGTGGGATTGCAGATCAGAAAGGGCAGCCAGTACCTCTGGACGTTTCAGGCCCCCTTTCTCTTCGGTTTCCGCCACGATGTAGAGCTCCTCGGAGCCCGGGAAGCGCTCATTTACCACGCGGGAAGAAACGTTGTAGTCGTGGTCGGGATACAGGATGGGAGAGCCTGGCTCCGAGTCGCCAATCTGCACGTTGGACGCCGCTAATAGTCCTGCGGCCATCGCCAGTGCCGCGACACTCAACACCACTTTCGCCGCACCTGGCCGTGCAACCGTGCGTGAGCAACTGGCGCCGATATGGCGCAGGGCGGTTTCGCGCAGGTTCGGGTCTTTGGGCGTTGGCAGAATGGATAACAGCAGAGGCACGCCGATCAGCACCGTGAACACAACAGTGATCGCCCAAAGGGAAGCATAGATGCCCAGATGGGTATTCAACGGAATGGACCCGATGGCAATGAGCGACAGGCCAATAGCATCCGACACAACACCCAGGGAACCAGGGCGGAACAGACTGTCAAAGGTCGCTTTTGCGGCTTTGGGGCCACTACCCAGTTCGCGGGTTTCCGCATAGTAGCGTTCAACAAGTTGCACGCCATGGCTCATCGCCCTGGCTGCAATCAAAAAGGGGATCACCAGCCCGAGCGGGTCCAGGTTGTAACCGAGCAGACTGATGATCCCAAGCCCCCAGATCGTGGAGACCAAAACGCCACCAAGGGGGATCAGCACACCGTAGGCTTTGCGGAAATGGAAAACGAGCAAGGCCAGCATGGTGATTACGGTGAAAATGAATATCTGGAGGATCTGTTCCATATACGTGTAGGCCCACCCCACCAGGACTGGCTGTCCCGTGGCGTAGATCTTGACTCCTGCACTTTCCTCCGCTTCACGCAGCTGTTGTAACTGTGCAAACGTCTTTTCGTAATCCAGCTTGCCTTCAATCAGTTGCGCCTTGACCAGGGCCATTTTCATATCTGGAGACACAAGGGGGCCGTACACCCGTGGGTTGGCCGCCACATCGGCTTTCATGGCAACCAGTGCTTCCCGTGAGTACTCGCCAGAGGTGGAGTCGTAGTAGGGTTCCGAGTTGATGCTGCCGACTTCCGTCAGCCAGATCTTGCGGGAATTCCGGTGAGTCACGCTGGACACAAGGTTGTGGTTCACCCCTGGTAGGTTGTCGACGGCCTGGGTGATTCGGTCGATCTTGGCGAGATTCTCGTTGGTAAAGATGTCGCCGTCTTCGAATTCGATGCCCACCGTAAGGACATTGGCGCCGCCGAAGCTGTCCTTGATGCTGTTGTGCAGTTCGATATAGGAATGTTGCTGCGGCAACAGGTCGGCGAAGTCGGTGTAGATTTTCAGCCCGGGGATACGCAGGGCGAACGCCAGTGTGAGGATGGCGATCACGCTCAATACCTTGCGCGGGTTGTTGAAGATCCATAGCTCCAGCGAATGCAGGAGATGGGTGAATCGATGCAATCCAGGCATGGCGGATTTCCTCAGTCAGTGCTGGCCGAGTGGGCCACGGGAGTTTCAAGGTTCAGCAGCAGGCCACGGCCACCAGCGGCGAGTAGTCGGTGGTTGGGGAGAATCAGGCCGGTACGCAGATACAGGGGTTGGTCGGACGCAGAGATCTTCTGCCAGGATTGACCTGTCTGCTGCATTACGGTGGCGTTATCCGCCAGGGCGTATAACCCTGAAGGGCCGGCAACGAAACCGAAAATTGGAGCGTTGATGCCGGTGGGGGATTTCTCCCAGTTCTCTCCGCCGTCGGTGGTGTGGTAGATGAAACCGTTCAGTCCGCCAACCCAACCTTCATTGTCTGAACGGAAGTAGCTGGAATGGGCGTAGAATTCGTCTGGAAGGTAGCCGGCATAGTCCCAGTTTTCGCCGCCGTCTGTGGTTTTGAGTACGAGGCCATATTCGCCGGTGATGAAAGCATGGTCGGCGTTGATGAACTGAAGGTTGTTGAGGATAGCGTCTTCGTTGAGTGAGGTCTCGGTCCAGGTCTCACCCTGGTCGGTGCTGCCCTGAATAGTGGTGAAGGCACCTGCTGCCCACCAGTTGCCGTCCGGAGCGCAAGCGGCGGTCATCATCTGTTCCTGGCTGGGCAGGGAGTGGGCTGTCCAGTTGTCTCCGTTGGTGTCGCCATGCCAGATTTCGTTGTCAAACGTCAGCGCAATGAAGCTGTTGTCCGGGCAAACATCTAACGCCAGGAAGCTTTCCGACGTTGGCGTCTGCCGTTTCCAGCTTTCTCCGTTGTCTGAGCTGACCAACACAACACCGTTGTTGCCAGTCAGCACGATAACCTCGTCATTGCGAGCAATGGCTTGATAGAAATCGGTCCGTTTAACGGCCTGTCCCGACTGATCTCGAACCGCGTCAAGATCCAGGGGCGCTTCGCAACCCGTTAACAGAACCGAAAACAATCCGACCAGCGATACGGCTGCGCCGGTAGTGCGCCATGTGCGCAGGGGGGCATTTCGCATTTTATGTCACCGTCTTTGTTTTTGTGGATAACGCGACTGACGGTGATTTAGCAACGCGTGTGCCATGCACGACTTGTATGCTCTAACTATATGTATTTATATATAAAATGGGTATTTTAAGAAGTGTGAGGGAAGCTGGGTGGGGCAATTAAGAGGATTGTTTTTTATCAAATGATGAAATGAGTGATGTACTTATTGATATCGTCAAACCGCAAAGCGAACCGTGGACGTCCCTGTCCTAACTGCGCCGGTTGTTGTTCAGCTTTCGGCTAGAATACCGGACTTTTTGAGCCGGTAGGCGAGAGCGGGACGGGTCAGGCCAAGGATACGCGCTGCGCCGGAAACGTTCTGGTTAGCCTCTTCCATGGCACGCCGCATTAATGTTTCCTCGACATCGTCAAGGCCGATACCACTGCCCAGTATCTGACTGGCCCAGTCGCCTCTGGAGGTCTCAGAGGTTTTTTCGACAAGTTGTCCGTGACTGTCGACAATACCCTGTGGCTGACTAGGTTGCGGCTCGGGAATACCTGCAAAAAGGGATTCGCGGCTGATGGACTCATTGTTGTCAGTCAGGATGACGCCACGCTCGATAACGTTTTCAAGCTCCCGGATATTTCCCGGCCAATGATAGTGCAGGCAGAGTTCAAGGGCCTTGTCGGAGAGCCCGAGCGTGCGCTTGTTATACTCAGAGTGGAATTTATTGAGGAAATGTTCGGCCAGCAGCGGCAGGTCTTCCAGCCGTTCCCTGAGCGGCGGAATTTTCACGGGGAAGACATTGAGGCGATAAAACAGATCAGAGCGGAAACGACCCTCTTCCACGGCTTTTTCCAGGCTTTCATTAGTGGCCGCAATAACCCTGACATCGACAGCCCGTGTGCGGTTATCACCCACGCGCTCCAGTTCCCCTTCCTGCAGCACCCTCAGCAGCGTGGCCTGAGCCCGGGGGGTGAGCTCAACCACCTCGTCGAGAAAAATGGTGCCGGTGTTGGCCCGCTCAAACCGGCCCGGCCGGGACTGGTTGGCACCGGTGTAGGCACCTTTTTCCACGCCAAACAGTTCCGCTTCGATCAAGTCCGGGGGAATAGCGGCGCAGTTGACCGCGATAAAGGGTTGTTCGGCTCTTTCACTGCGAAGGTGAACGCTGCGGGCAATCACTTCCTTACCTACGCCGGTTTCGCCGAGCAATAGGACCGACACTTTACCCAGAGCGGCCTTGTCGATCATCTTGCAAACCTTGTTGTAAGAGGCGGACTGGCCTATGCCGTAATACTGCCCCTCCTGCTTTTCGAGGCTGCTGCGTAAAGAACTGACCTGGCTCTGGAGGTCATACAGTTCTTCCATGATGGTGTCTGCCTTGAAGTACTGGGCAAATTCGGCGGCGTCTTCCCATTCCTCAGCAGGCTTGCCCACGATCATGCATTTTTCGTCACCACAGCCACGGCAGCTGACCTCGCGAAAGATGATTTCCCGGCCCATAAACGAGGAGGTATAGGCGCAGGCGTATCCAAGCAGTGACCAACAGACCGGTTCATCCATCTGCCCAAGTTCTGTCTGGCAGATATCCACTTCAAACGAATCGACCCATTCCAGCTCGCCATAAAAGTCGCCGGAGTCGTGATCAATGTCGATCTCCATGGGAACGACTTTGACCATGCCCTTTAGCGAATGCAGTTGGGGGCCGGCAAGAAAGATGTCGAGTTCACTGCAGTGCGGGCGAAGCTTCCGGGCCAGTTCGGCGTCTTTCAGTCCGGACTGGTATCCCAGGCGCAGGAGAAAGCCCTTCGCGCGCTCAATACCCATGGTATTCACCATTTCGCGACGAAAGGCGGCCATGGCACTGACTTGCATCAGTAGCATGCGTTGCTCGCCAAACCAGATTTTGCCTTCCGTGCTCTGGAACCGGATCTGCTCCGTAAGATCCTGAAAATCCACATACTGCAATTGTGGTTTGTAGGTAATAGCCATACTCAGGAGCCCCGTTTGTAATTGTATGGGGTCGCGTCCTGGAAAGGTCGTCCAGCGCGAAGGCAGCCGAACGCCGCCTTTTTCATATAACACCCTATCCTTGTCACAAATCAATCAAATGATGAAATTTCAGGCGAAAGTCACGGTTGGCTGCTGATCTGAGCATTTGCTCAGATCACGATTTCATGTTGATCAAATGATGAAAAATTCGTCTGGCTTCCTGATCTCACCCTTCGATAATCCACTCTGTATCAGCGCCCGCCTTTCTATATAAAGCCTTTTAAAACAGAAGTCTGGGTTTTTATTGACGGCAGGTTTCGATGCTTGGCACAGCGGTTGCTCCAGCTGTGGCAACCCATAACAAACACAAGGGTGTCAACGATGACTGAGCATGCAAAAAGCTTCGACGAGCTGACCCGCTACATCCGGGTCCGAAGTGGGCCAGAGGACAGATTCGTAGAGTTCGATTTTGCCATCGGACATCCCGAACTGTTTGTTGAGCTTGTCCTTCCCCGCGAAGCGTTCGAAATCTTCTGCAAGCACAACAATGTCGTTCACATGGATTCCGACATGATCCGCGAGATTGATGCGGACATGGTCAAGTGGCGCTTCGGCGAGAAGGGTCACCGCTGAACGTCACCAAATCGATCATCCACTCAAAACAACAAACGGTAAGTTGATATGAGCATTGAGATCAAAACCAATTCGGTGGAACCCATCCGCCAGACATACGGGCACATCGCCCGTCGCTTCGGCGACAAGCCGGCCTCCCGCTACCAGGAAGCCAGCTATGACCTGGAGGCCAAAACCAACTTTCACTACCGCCCGCTGTGGGATTCAAAGCATACGCTGAACGACCCCACACGCACGTCGATCCGCATGGAAGACTGGTACGCCGTCACCGATCCCCGCCAGTTCTACTACGGCGCCTATGTTGGTAACCGGGCCAAGATGCAGGAGGCCGCGGAGACCAGCTTCGGGTTCTGCGAAAAGCGCAATCTGCTGACCCGACTTCCCGAAGCCACTCAGAAGCAGATCCTGAGGTTGCTGGTGCCTCTGCGCCACGTGGAGCTGGGTGCCAACATGAACAACAGCAAGATCGCGGGCGATGTTAACGCCACGACGGTCTCGCAGATGCACATATATACCGCCATGGATCGCCTGGGCATTGGCCAGTACCTGTCTCGAATTGCCCTGATGCTGGATGGCAGTACCGGTGCAGCACTGGACGAATCCAAGTGCTACTGGATGGATGACGAGCTGTGGCAGCCAATGCGCAAGCTGGTGGAAGACACCCTGGTGGTGGATGACTGGTTCGAGTTGACGCTGGTCCAGAACGTGCTGGTGGATGGCCTGCTGTTTCCCCTGGTGTACGAGAGGATGGACCAGTGGCTGGGCGAGCAGGATGCCGAAGATGTTTCCATGCTCACCGAATTCATGCGGGACTGGTACAAGGAATCCCTGCGCTGGACCAACGCCATGATCAAGGTTGTGGCAGCGGAAAGCGATGCCAACCGCGAACAGCTCCAGGCCTGGATCGATCAGTGGGAACCTCAGGTGTACAGCGCACTCAAGCCCCTGGCTGAGGCCAGCACCGGCATTGAGGCCCTGGATGAAACCCGCGCTCAACTCTCCACCCGACTCAAGAAATTCCAGCTGCAGAGCCAGGGAGTATCCGCATGAGCCAGCTCGTATTTATTGCCTTTCAGGACAACGACAACGCCCGCTACCTGGTGGAAGCCATCGCCGAAGACAATCCGGAAGCGGAAGTTCAGCACCAGCCGGCAATGATCCGGATCCAGGCCGAGAAGCGCCTGGTGATCAACCGGGAAACGATGGAAGAGAAGCTCGGTCGCGAATGGGATGTTCAGGAAATGCTCATCGACGTGATCAGTATCGGCGGCAATGTCGACGAAGACGACGACCACTTCATTCTTCAGTGGACCTAATTGGGAGACTTATCATGGCTGTTAAAAACAAGAAGCTGAATCTCAAGGACAAGTACCAGTACCTGACCCGGGACATGGCCTGGGAACCAACCTATCAAAAGAAGAAGGACATTTTCCCGGACGAGGACTTTGAAGGTATCAAGATTACCGACTGGTCCCAATGGGAAGATCCATTCCGTCTGACCATGGACGCCTACTGGAAGTACCAGGCTGAAAAAGAGAAAAAGCTGTACGCCATTTTCGATGCCTTTGCTCAGAACAACGGCCACCAGAACATTTCGGACGGCCGTTATGTGAATGCGCTGAAACTGTTCCTGACCGGTGTGTCGCCCCTGGAACACGCGGCTTTCCAGGGCTACGCCAAGGTGGGGCGCCAGTTCAGTGGCGCCGGAGCCAGGGTGGCGTGCCAGATGCAGTCCATTGACGAGCTGCGCCATTCACAGACCCAGCAGCATGCGATGAGCCATTACAACAAGCATTTTAATGGCCTGCACGATGCGGCTTACATGCACGACCGGGTGTGGTTTCTGTCCGTACCCAAGTCGTTCTTCGATGATGCCCGTTCGGCCGGTCCGTTCGAGTTTCTGACTGCAATTTCGTTCTCGTTCGAGTATGTGCTGACTAACCTTTTGTTCGTTCCGTTCATGTCCGGTGCTGCTTATAACGGCGACATGGCCACCGTCACCTTTGGTTTCTCGGCGCAGTCCGACGAAGCACGGCACATGACCCTGGGCCTTGAAGTGATCAAGTTCATCCTCGAACAGCATGAGGACAACGTGCCCATCGTCCAGCGCTGGATCGACAAATGGTTCTGGCGCGGTTTCCGCCTGCTGAGCCTGGTCAGCATGATGATGGACTACATGCTGCCGAACAAGGTCATGTCCTGGTCGGAAGCCTGGGAAGTGTATTACGAGCAAAACGGCGGCGCCCTGTTCAAAGACCTTGAGCGCTACGGCATCCGCCCGCCCAAATATCAGGATGTGGCCAACGATGCCAAGCACCACATCAGCCATCAGTTATGGGGCACGTTCTACCAGTACAGCCAGGCCACCAACTTCCATACCTGGATTCCCGGTAAGGAAGAAATGGACTGGATGTCCGAGAAGTATCCGGAGACTTTCGACAAGTACTACCGCCCGCGCTACGAGCATTGGGCCAAAGAGCATGCTGAAGGCCGCCGCTTCTACAACAACACCCTGCCGCAACTGTGCCAGGTATGCCAGGTACCGACGCTGTTTACCGAGATGGGCGAGCCCACCAAGCTCAGCCACCGCCAGATGAACTACGAAGGTGAGCGTTACCACTTCTGCTCGGAAGCCTGCTGCGACATCTTCAAGCACGAGCCGGAGAAGTACGTTCAGGCGTGGTTGCCGGTACACCAGATCTACCAGGGCAACTGTGAAGGCGGCGACGTCGAGACGGTGGTTCAGAAGTACTACCACATCAACATTGGCGAGGACAATTTCGAGTATGTCGGCTCGCCGGACCACAAACGCTGGTTGTCCATCAAGGGCAAGTCGTCTGATGACAAGGCTGAAGGGTCCAAGCAGGACGCGGCCTGATACGGAGATTACCCGGTGTCATCTGACGCCGGGTGATTCACCCGCAAAAACAACAAGGTGACCACCATGAGTGTTAACGCTTTATACGACTACAAGTTTGAACCACGGGATAAGGTCGAGAACTTCAACGGCATGCAGTTGCTGTATGTGCTCTGGCCGAATCATCTGATGTTCTGTGCTCCGTTTGCCCTGCTGGTGCAACCGGACATGACCTTCGGAGCCATGGTTGAAGAGATCCTGAAACCGGCCACGGCATCCCATCCGGATGCAGCGAACGCTGACTTCCTGGCGGCGCAGTGGCTGCTGAATGATGAACCGTTTACGCCGGATGCAGATGCCAGCCTTATAGACAACGGCATCGATCACAAGAGCATGCTGACGGTAACCACGCCGGGCCTTAACGGCCTTGCCGGCGCCGGATTCTGAGGGTAGCGCTATGAGTCACACCGTTACTATCGAACCCATTGGTGAGCAGATCGAGGTCGAGGATGGCCAGACCATCCTTGCCGCCGCCCTGCGCCAGGGTGTCTGGCTGCCTTTTGCCTGCGGCCATGGCACCTGTGCCACCTGCAAGGTCCAGGTCATCGAGGGCGATGTTGAAATCGGCGATGCCTCGCCCTTTGCCCTGATGGATGTGGAACGGGACGAAGGCAAGGTGCTGGCCTGCTGTGCCACCGTTGAAAGCGACGTCACCATCGAGGCTGATATCGATGTCGACGAAGACTTCGAGGGCTATCCGGTGGAGGACTACACCGCAACCGTCACAGACATCGTCGAGTTGTCTCCGACCATCAAGGGCATCCGCCTGAAGCTCGACCGCCCGATGACCTTCCAGGCCGGCCAGTACATCAATATCGAACTGCCGGGCGTTGATGGCCCGAGGGCCTTCTCCCTGGCCAATCCGCCGAGCAAGGCGGATGAGGTAGAGCTTCATGTGCGACTGGTCGAGGGCGGTGCCGCAACCACCTACATTCACCAGCAACTGAACGTGGGTGAGCAACTGCATCTGTCAGGTCCATACGGCCAGTTTTTCGTGCGCAGTTCGCAGCCCGGCAACCTGATTTTCATTGCCGGCGGCTCCGGTCTCTCCAGCCCGCAATCCATGATCATCGACCTGCTGGAGCAGGGCGATGACCGCCAGATCACCCTGTTCCAGGGTGCCCGTAACCGTGCCGAGCTCTACAACCGTGAGCTGTTCGAGGCCCTTGCCAGGGACAACGACAACTTCACCTACGTGCCGGCGTTGAGCCAGGCGGACGAAGACGGTGAGTGGTCTGGCTTCCGGGGCTATGTGCACGATGCGGCCAGGGAACACTTCGATGGTCGTTTTGCTGAGCACAAAGCCTATCTGTGCGGACCACCGCCGATGATCGATGCGGCGATTACCGCATTGATGCAGGGCCGGCTGTTTGAGCGGGACATCTTCATGGAAAAGTTCCTGACAGCGGCAGACGGCGCGGAAGAAACCCAGCGTTCAGCCCTGTTTAAGAAGATCTGACCGGAGGTGCGATATGGCTCAGGTCTATCGGATAACCGAGCAGTGCAGCGGCAAGTCTTTTGAATGCGAGGCCGGCCAGAGTGTGCTCAAGGCGATGGAACAACGGGGCATGAAGTGCGTGCCCGTGGGCTGCCGGGGCGGTGGCTGCGGCTACTGCAAGATCCAGGTTCTGGCAGGAGAGTTCGAGTGCGGAAAGATGAGCAAGGTCCATGTTCCGCCGGAAGCCTTGGAGAAAAGGGAAGTCCTGGCCTGCCGGGTGTATCCCCTGACTGATTTGACCATCGAGTGCCGGCCGCCATCGCAGCCCGGTCTCACAAGCAAGCAGACAAAAACAACAGCGTTGAGGTAACTGTCATGAAAAAAGGTGTAATGCGTCCCGGCCATGTCCAGATCCGTGTTCTCGATATGGATGAAGCCGTCAAACACTACACGGACCTGATGGGTCTTATCGAAACCGACCGCGACGACCAGGGCCGTGTGTATCTCAAAGCCTGGACCGAAGTGGACAAGTTTTCCGTGGTACTTCGCGAGGCGGACGAGCCTGGCTGTGACTTTATGGGCTTTAAGGTTGTGGACGAAGCCGCTCTGGTTCAATTGGAGAAAGACCTGGTGGACTTCGGCGTTGATGTTGAGCAGGTTCCCGAAGGTGATCTGAAAGACTGTGGCCGCCGGGTTCGTTTTACCGTGCCTTCCGGTCACGCCTTCGAACTCTATGCCGACAAGCTCTACACCGGCAAATGGGGCATCAATAACGTTAACCCTGAAGCATGGCCCCGTGGCCTGGACGGTATGAAGGCCGTTCGGTTTGATCACTGTCTGTTTTACGGGCCTGAACTGGCGGCGGTGTACGACATCTTCGTGAACGTGCTCGGGTTCCATCTCGCAGAGCAGGTTCTGGATGGCGACGGCACTCGTATTGCCCAGTTCCTGACCGTGTCCATGAAGGAGCACGACATTGCCTTCATTCACCACGAGGAGAAGGGCAAGTTCCACCACGCCTCTTTCTTCCTGGAGACTTGGGAAGACGTACTGCGCGCCGCGGACCTGATCTCCATGACTGATACCTCCATCGATATCGGCCCGACTCGTCACGGCCTGACCCACGGCAAGACTATCTACTTCTTCGACCCGTCCGGTAACCGTAATGAGGTGTTCTGTGGTGGTGACTACATCTACCCGGATCACAAACCGGTGACTTGGCAGGCCGAGCAGTTGGGTAAGGCCATCTTCTACCACGACCGGGTACTGAACGAACGGTTCCTGACGGTTCTGACCTGATTGATACCCGACTCAACAGGGCTAATTTAACAGGATAGGTAGCAATGAAAGACATCAAGCACTACATCAATGGGCAGTATGTTGGCTCGGCCAGCGGCAAGTTGTTCGACAACGTCAACCCGGCCAACGGCAAGGTGATCAGCAAAGTTCACGAAGCCGGACGTGACGAGGTGGACGCCGCAGTCAAAGCCGCGAAAGCGGCCCTGCGCGGCCCCTGGGGCAAGATGACACTGGAGGAACGCACCGGCATCCTGCACAAGGTGGCTGACGGTATCAACGCACGGTTTGACGAGTTCCTGGAAGCGGAATGCCTGGATACCGGCAAGCCCAAATCCCTGGCGAGCCACATCGACATTCCCCGGGGCGCGGCCAACTTCAAGGTGTTCGCGGACATGATCAAGAACGTGCCCACGGAATCCTTCGAAATGCCCACGCCGGACGGTACCGGCGCGCTGAACTACGCCGTACGCCGCCCCAAGGGCGTGATCGGGGTGATCAGCCCGTGGAACCTGCCATTGCTGCTGATGACCTGGAAAGTCGGGCCTGCTCTGGCCTGTGGCAACACCGTGGTGGTCAAACCCTCCGAGGAAACCCCCACCACCACCGCCCTGCTGGGCGAAGTGATGAAAGACGCCGGCGTACCGGACGGGGTGTTCAACGTGGTTCACGGCTTCGGTGGGGATTCAGCCGGGGCTTTCCTCACCGAGCATCCGCTAGTGGATGGTTTCACCTTTACCGGCGAAACCGGCACCGGCGAAGTCATCATGAAGGCAGCCGCGAAGGGCATCCGGGATATCTCCCTGGAGCTGGGTGGCAAGAACGCCGGCCTGGTGTTCGCCGACTGCGACATGGACAAGGCCATCGAGGGCACCATGCGCTCAGCCTTCGCCAACTGTGGCCAGGTTTGCCTGGGCACTGAGCGGGTTTATGTAGAACGTTCCATCTTCGACGAGTTCGTTGGCCGACTGAAAGAAGCCGCGGAAGGCATGAAGATTGGTCCGCCGGATGATGCCGAGGCGGATATGGGTCCGCTGGTCAGCCTCAAACACCGGGAGAAGGTTCTGTCCTATTACCAGAAAGCCGTTGATGACGGTGCCACGGTGGTGACCGGTGGTGGTGTTCCCGATATGCCGGCCGAGCTGGCCGGTGGTGCCTGGGTTCAGCCCACCATCTGGACCGGATTGCCGGAAAGTTCGACGGTGATTACCGATGAAATCTTCGGCCCCTGTGTCCACCTGTGCCCATTCGACACCGAAGAGGAAGCCATCGAACTGGCCAACAGCCTTCCCTACGGACTGGCATCAGCAATCTGGAGCGAGAACATTACCCGCGCCCACCGGGTCGCGGGCCAGATCGAAGCTGGCATCATCTGGGTCAACAGCTGGTTCCTGCGGGATCTGCGCACACCCTTCGGTGGCAGCAAACAGTCCGGCATTGGCCGCGAGGGTGGTGTGCACTCCCTGGAGTTCTACACCGAGATGAAAAACATCTGTGTGAAATTGTGAGCTAACCATGACCGCACCTGAAAACAGCCCGGAAATCGGGCGTGAGATATCCGCCGCCGGCTACCGCACCAACGTCCATGACCATGGTAAGGGCGGTGTTCCTGTCATGATGATCCACGGCTCCGGCCCCGGCGTGACCGCCTGGGCCAACTGGCGCCTGGTGATTCCGGAGCTGGCTAAGAATCGCCGTGTGGTGGCGCCGGATATGCTCGGCTTCGGGTATACCCAACGCCCGGAAGACAACACCTACAACCGGGAGCGCTGGGTGGCCCATGCCATCGGCGTTATGGATGCACTGGATCTGCAACAGGTGGATCTGGTCGGCAACTCCTTCGGTGGCGGCCTGGCGCTGGCGCTGGCGATCGAGTACCCGGAGCGGGTTCGTCGTCTGGTGCTGATGGGCTCCGCCGGCGTCAGCTTTCCGATCACCGAGGGCCTGGATGACGTCTGGGGCTACCAGCCTTCCCTTGAAAACATGCGTCGCCTGATGGATGTGTTTGCCTTCAACAAAGGCTTGCTCACCGACGAACTGGCGGAGATGCGCTATCAGGCCAGTATCCGCCCCGGTTTCCAGGAATCCTTTGCCGCCATGTTCCCGGCACCGCGTCAGCGTTGGGTCGACAACCTGGCCAGCGAGGAGAAGGACATCCGGGCGCTGCCCCACGAAACCCTGGTTCTTCATGGCCGCGAAGATGAGGTGATACCCCTGGCCGCCTCACTGAAACTGGCTGAACTGATCGACCGAGCCCAGTTGCATGTATTCGGCCGTTGCGGCCACTGGACCCAGATTGAACATGCCAACCGGTTTGCCCGGCTGGTGAACGATTTCCTGACCGAGGCCGATCAAGTGGCTTCAGGAGCAGAGTAATGGAACAGACACGCATCCAGGCCTTCGGTGACGAGCTTTACCAGGCCATGCTGAACCGGGAGGCGGTCGCACCGCTGACCGGCCGTGGCGAAGACATCACCATTAACGACGCCTACCACGTTTCCCTGCGCATGCTGGAACGCCGGTTGGCGGATGGTGCCTCCATCATCGGCAAGAAGATCGGTGTCACCAGCAAGGCAGTGCAAAACATGCTGAACGTGCACCAGCCGGATTTTGGCTACCTGACCGATGACATGGTGTTCAACAGTGGCGAAGTCATGCCCATCAGCGACCGGCTGATTGCACCTCGCGCCGAGGGCGAAATTGCCTTCATCCTGAAAAAAGACCTGAGCGGCCCCGGTGTAACCAATGCCGATGTACTCGCCGCCACTGAGTGTGTGATGCCCTGTTTCGAGATTGTCGACTCGCGCATCCAGGACTGGAAGATCGCCATCCAGGACACCGTGGCGGATAACGCCTCCTGCGGCCTTTTTGTGTTGGGCGACCAGGCGGTGTCTCCCCGCAAGGTGGACCTGGTGACCTGCGGCATGGTGGTGGAAAAGAATGGCAGTGTGCTGAGCGCCGGGGCCGGTGCCGCGGCCCTGGGTTCCCCGGTGAACTGCGTCACCTGGCTGGCTAACACCCTGGGCGAGTTCGGCATCACCCTGAAAGCCGGTGAAGTCATCTTGTCCGGTTCCCTGGTCCCGCTGGAGCCGGTCAAGGCTGGTGATTACATGCGTGTGGATATCGGTGGTATCGGCAGTGCCTCCGTGCGCTTCGCCTGACCCGGATTGAAGAGGACAACATCATGAGCAACAAAATCAAAGCGGTGATCATCGGCTCGGGCAACATCGGCACCGACCTGATGATCAAGATCCTGCGCACCGCCGAGCACATCGAGATGGGGGTGATGGTCGGGATTGACCCCGAGTCCGATGGTCTGGCCCGTGCCAAACGTATGGGCGTGGCCACCACCGCCGAGGGTGTGGAAGGGCTGGTGAAGATGCCCGAGTTCGCCGACATCGGCATTGTGTTTGATGCCACGTCGGCCGGCGCCCACGTTCACAATGACAAACTGCTGCGTGAACACAAACCCGACATCCGCGTGGTCGACCTGACCCCGGCGGCCATCGGCCCCTACTGCGTGCCAGTGGTTAACCTGGAGGAACATCTGGGGGAGGGCAACGTCAACATGGTCACCTGCGGTGGCCAGGCCACCATTCCCATGGTGGCGGCGGTGTCCCGTGTTGCCAGGGCCCACTACGCCGAGATCGTCGCCTCGATTTCCAGTAAATCTGCCGGCCCAGGCACCCGCGCCAACATCGACGAGTTTACCGAAACCACCTCGAAGGCGATTGAAGTGGTGGGCGGCGCCGGCAAGGGCAAGGCCATCATTGTCCTGAACCCGGCCGAACCACCTTTGCTGATGCGGGACACGGTGTACGTGCTTTCGGATGCCGCCGATGAGGCAGCAGTGGAAGCCTCGGTGGAAGAAATGGTCAAGGCCGTTAACCGCTATGTGCCCGGCTATCGCCTCAAGCAGAAAGTGCAGTTTGATGTGATTCCCGAAGACCAGCCCATGAACGTTCCGGGTCTGGGTAAGTTCAGCGGCCTGAAGACCTCCATCTTCCTGGAAGTGGAAGGCGCCGCCCATTACCTGCCGGCGTACGCCGGCAACCTGGACATCATGACCTCAGCGGCCCTCGGCACCGCCGAGCGCATTGCCGAATCGCTGGTCAACTGAGGAGGAACGAACCATGACCTTTAATCCCGGTAAAAAGCTCTACATCTCCGACGTGACCCTGCGTGACGGCAGCCACGCGATTCGCCACCAGTACTCCATCCAGAACGTGCAGGACATCGCACGGGCGTTGGACAAGGCGAAAGTCGACAGTATAGAAGTGGCCCACGGCGACGGCTTACAGGGCTCCAGCTTCAACTACGGCTTCGGCGCCCACACTGACCTGGAGTGGATCGAAGCGGTGGCAGACGTGGTCACCCACTCGAAGATCGCCACCTTGTTACTGCCCGGTATCGGAACCGTCCACGACCTGGACAATGCCTACAGCGCTGGCGCAAGAATCGTCAGAGTGGCCACCCACTGCACCGAAGCAGATGTGTCAAAGCAGCACATTGAACACGCTCGCAAGCTCGGCATGGACACCGTCGGCTTTCTGATGATGAGCCACATGCAGACCCCGCAGGGGCTCGCCGAACAGGCCAAGCTGATGGAAGACTACGGTGCCACCTGCCTGTACGTGGTGGACTCCGGCGGCGCCATGAACATGAACGACATCCGGGACCGCTTCCGGGCGCTCAAGGATGTTCTCAAGCCGGAAACCGAAACCGGCATTCATGCCCACCACAACCTGGCGCTGGGTGTGGCCAACTCCATCGTGGCAGTGGAAGAGGGCTGTGACCGGGTTGATGCTTCCCTGGCGGGTATGGGCGCCGGCGCGGGCAATGCCCCGCTGGAAGTGTGCATCGCCGCCTTCGACAAGATGGGGTGGGAGCACGGTACCGACGTGTATGCGCTGATGGACGCGGCGGACGACATCGTCCGGCCGCTTCAGGACCGCCCGGTCAGGGTGGATCGTGAAACTCTGGCCCTGGGCTACGCCGGCGTTTACTCAAGCTTCCTGCGCCACTCCGAAGTGGCGGCGAAGAAGTATGGCCTTAAGACCGTAGACATTCTGGTGGAGCTGGGCAAGCGCCGCATGGTGGGTGGCCAGGAAGACATGATTGTGGATGTGGCGCTGGATCTGCTGGCGGCACAAAAGGAGCAGAACGCATGAGCAAGACATTAAGCCGAGAGCAGGTGCTGGCACTGGCCGAGCACGTGGAAAACGCCGAACTTCAGGCCCAGGACATCACCAAGGTTACCAATGACTATCCCGACATGACCTTCGAGGATGCCTACGATGTGCAGTGGGAAATCCGTCGTCGCAAGGAAGAGCGAGGCAACAAGATCGTGGGCATGAAAATGGGCCTCACATCCTGGGCAAAGATGGCCCAGATGGGTGTCGAAACCCCCATTTACGGCTTCCTGGCGGACTATTTCAGCGTGCCGGATGGCGGTGTGGTCGACACCAAGGAGCTGATCCACCCGAAAATTGAAGCAGAGATTGCCTTCGTTACCAAGGCGCCCCTGAAAGGCCCCGGCTGCCATATCGGTCAGGTGCTGGCCGCAACGGACTTCGTGATTCCCGCCGTGGAAGTCATCGATTCCCGCTATGAGAACTTCAAGTTCGACCTGGTGAGTGTCGTGGCGGACAACGCCTCATCAACCCGGTTTATCACCGGCGGCCAGATGGCCGATGTGGCGGATGTGGATTTGAAAACCCTGGGTGTGGTGGTCGAGAAGAACGGTGAAGTTGTCGATGTAGGTGCGGGCGCTGCCGTGCTTGGTCATCCGGCGTCCAGCGTGGCGATGCTGGCCAACCTGCTGGCAGAACGGGGTGAACATATCCCAGCGGGCACCTTCATCATGACGGGCGGGATTACCGCAGCGATCGCCGTGGAGCCTGGTGACAATATCACCGTACGTTACCAGGGGCTGGGGACCGTAACCGGAAGGTTTATCTAAGCCTCAAAGACACTGCCAACGGAGCAGCGAATTATGAGCGACACCATTGATCTGCGTTTATATTTCAACTTCCGCAGCCCGTACTGCTATCTGGCCAGCGAGCGCATGTTCGAGCTTTTTGACCAGTACCGCGTCAATCTGCTCTGGAGGCCTTTGGGGGGATGGCACGGTCGCTCGGATCCGGACCGGGCAAAGGTCAAGATGCCGATCGCCCGGCAGGACGTGGCACGCTGGGCATGTCGGTTTGGCATGCCTCTGACCCCACCTCCGAAGAGTACGGACCCGACCCGTGCCGGGGCTGGCTCACTGTTGGCAGAAAAGGAAGGGCTGCTCAAACCCTATGTGGTGGCGATGATGCGCGCCGAATGGTCGGACGGCCTGGACATCGGGGATGCAGAGGTTCTGGTCTCGGTTGCCGAAAGCGTCGGGCTGGACAGGGAGGCGTTTGCCAAGGCGATCGATGATCCCGAACTCCATGCCCAACTTGACCGGAACTGGCTGGAAGCACAGGAAAAGGGTGCCCTGGGTGTTCCCACGTTTGTTATCGGCGACCAGATTTTCTGGGGCCAGGACAGGCTGGATTTTGTGGGGGAGCATCTGCTGGATCTGGGAGCAGCACGTCAATGATCAGGATACGACTGATTGATAAGCCTGAATGTCCGTTTTGCTGGCGAGTCCGAATTGCCGCAGCTATGCAGGGGCGGGCGATGCACAGTATGGACAGGTCAGATCCGGATGTTCTCGCCGAGTGGCAGCGATTATCGCCGAGTCAAACGGTGCCGGTGTTGATTGAGGATGACCTGGTACTGACGGACTCTGGCCCGATGCTTGAGTACCTGGCCGAAACCGGGCCGGCCTTGCTGCCGGATTCTCCACGCCGAAGGGCGGAAGCACGAAGCTGGGTCGTGTACGGGGATAGAATTTTGGGGCAATCCCTGCGGGAAGTGGTCTTTGAGAAACGCGATAAACCGGAGAACGAATGGGATCAAGACAGGATTCGTAAGGGTACACACGGATTTCTGGGCGGGCTAGCCGCACTCGAGATGGCGTTGCAAGACGAAAGCTTCCTTCTCGGGAACCAGCCAACCCTGGCCGAGTGCGCCTTGTTTCCAAGGTTTGCTCTGGCCCTGCTCTACGGCGTGGATATCCCTGCCGATTTTCCCCGAACTCGCCAATGGTTTGGTCGCCTGGCCACCTACCCGGCCTTCTTGTCGTCGAGCCCGGAGCGTGTCAGGAACGTTCTTGTTGATTTTGCGTGAGGAACCGTCATGCCAATAGCCCAACTGTATATCCTTGAAGGTCGCACGGACGAACAGAAAGAGCGACTTATTCGTGAGGTGTCGGAAGCCATGTCACGCTCAATTGATTCGCCGATTGAACGCGTACGGGTAATCATTACCGAAATGCCTAAAAGCCATTTCGGGATAGCAGGGGAGCCGGCCAGTAAAGTCCGTCCTTAAAGTTGTCTTCAAACCAACGTGTCTTGCGGGTGAGTAATGTGACCAAGCTGCCTGTGCTGTATTTGTCCTGTGAAACCGAAGCGCTGATAGGGCCCAAAGGGCAGGCAAGCCTGCGCCGCTTGATACGGCCGGATCTCGTGATTGCCAACGTAGCATTTATTACCTCGGCAAAAGGGGGCGTACAGCCGGAAATTTTTTACCAGTGTGGCGAGGGAGTTCTTGCCAGGCGTCTGCAGTCTGAAATGGCGGAACGGGGGTTTGATGCCGCCGTTCGCGGATCTCGGGAACAGGGTTTGAAGGAATTGGCTGAGAGCATGACGCACCTCGCGCCTGATGAGGTGATTGAATTGAAGCTCAACACGGGCATGACCAGTGAACACTACAGGGCCATTGGTCATTGCCTGGAAGCCTTGAGAAACCAGGGCGTGTTGCTGATATGTCTGGACCGGCTGGAAAACGTCGGCAACAATGTGGATCATCCTCAGCCAATTGACAGTTATATCCGTAACCTGATTCGTCAGTGGGAAGATGAACACCGATGGGCAAAAGCCATGTCGAAATCTGACCTTGGTGCCTCTAATTCCAGTCCGGGAGCCAAAGCCCCCATTGCCGACCCGACGTTATGTGTGCTCAATACCGCCTTCAGTCTGGGTGGAATGCAGGCACCTCAGCGCCTGTTTGGCTTTTCGCTGAACGAGACCAGTCAATCCCTCGCAGGTTATGGATGGATGCAATAATCTGTTGGAAATACAGAGGGTCCCATAAATGCTGAAACTATTGATGGTTGGGGCCGGTGGTATTGGAGGTTACTATGCTGCCAGGCTTCTGGAGTCGGGGCACCGGGTGATACTCACTGCTCGAGGGGACCATCTGCATGCCCTTGCCAGCAATGGCCTGAAAGTTTACTACGAGGGGCGGGAGCTGATTCATCGTCCAAAGGCGCTCAGCCACCAGCAACTGGCGGCCGGATTCCACCCTGACGACTTTGACGTAATCATCATTGCCCTGAAGTCGACAGCCACCGTATTGGTTACGGAAGAGCTCGGAACCTGGCTCAGACAGGGCCGGGTTCCCGTGTTGTCCTTACAGAATGGCGTTGACAATGAGCCGTTGCTGGCCGATGTCATAGGTACGGAGCGAATAATTGGCGGGCTTGCGGTGCGGATCGGTGGGCATATTGCCCGGCCAGGGGTTGTTGAAGCAGAAGGCGTTGCCGAGATCGTCATGGGCGAATGGCCTGCGGTGGGTAAACCCGGAAGCGCGCGCTCGTTGCTGCTGAAGAAACTCGCGGCGGTATTCGACGACTCGGGTATTCCGACCACGCTTTCCGACAACATTCGCTACGAGCTATGGCGTAAGCTGGTGATCAACAATGGTGTAAACCCGCTCTCGGCACTGACAGGACTAGACACCCGCAGCCTTACTCATCATCCTGAGCTCAGCAGGATTGTGTATGGCATGATGGCGGAAACCGTTGAAGCATCAAGGGCCGATGATGTAAATCTCACGAAGGCGGACCTCCACGAAATGTTCGAGCTGATCAGTTCTTTCAATGCCATAAAAACGTCCATGTTGATAGACAGAGAGAAAGGGCGCCCTCTTGAGCTGGACAGTATTGCGGGCGCCGTGCTCAAACGTTGCACCAGTCTTGGCATCGATGCCCCATACACCTCGACCATCGCCACTTTGTTGAAGCAACAGACCTCCTGACTTCCCACTATGAGTTGGCGCTCTTGCCGCTCTCGTATACCTCGTTAAACCTCATACTCGCGTTCTTCCTTAATCAATGAACGTATGCTGATTAAGTGGTGTCTTCATTGGTTGTTGATTGACCATCTAGATTTATATAAAGTGAACTAATTAACAATAAGTAAATGAGGCGAGAGATGTTTGGTCAATCACTTGCGGGCGCTACCGTCCTTCAGGGGGCACATCCGGAAGAGGTGTCTGCGTTTGTTAATCAGCATATCGGGCAGCATCGCCTGGAAATGCTGGGCGAGCAGAAACGGAAGTCCAGTCTCAGCTTCAGGGAGTTTGCCGGGTTCGGGATGTCCCAGCTTAGCTACGGCAACCATGTTCGGGTAAAAAGTCCCGAACTCGATTCCATCTACCACTTCCAGATTGTGACCCGGGGTGAATGCGTGTGGCACCAGGCGGGCGAACGCATGAAGGTTCGCAGTGGCCAGGCCGTGATGGTGAACCCCTATGAGAGCATTGACCCGGAGTATTCCGACGACTGTGAAAAACTGATTATCAAGGTCCCGGAACACGTACTGAATAACGCCCGCGAGTTGGCCCATGGCCGTTTGCCGGAAAACGGCATTCGTTTTACCCGGGCGCCTGTGGAGCTTCGGCTATGCCCGGCCCTGATCAATATCATGGAGGCGGTGCTGTCCGAACTTGACGATGCGGAAGACGAAGATATTAATCCGGTATGCGCTCCCTATCGGGAGATTATCCTCAAGAAACTGCTGAAAGTATTTCCCAGTAACTGGTCCAGCCAGGAGAGTGGTGTGGCCTGTACACCCATGCTGGGGAAGATGCTGCACTACATTGAACAGAACCTGCACCGCAACATTGATATTGAAGAGCTGTCCGGCGTTTCCAATATGAGTGTTCGATCCATCTATAATGCCTTTTCCAAGGCCTTCGCGACGACCCCAAAGTGTTATATCAAGCAGTTGAAGCTACAGAAGTTGCGGGAAGACCTTTTGCAGGGCAAATGCCGGAATGTCACCGAGATCGCCCTGGATTACGGCTTCAGCCACCTCGGCCGGTTTTCATCGGACTATCGAAAGTCCTTTGGCGAGTTGCCCTCTGAAACCCTGCGAATGGCCGGTTAACCCCGGCCATTGCCTTCCCGTTGTTCCCCGCAGATCTGTCGGGTAACCCGGTCGCTGCATTCCCGGACCTGTTCGAACAGGAATGAGCCTTCGCTGATGTCGGTGTCCCGATCAAGACCCAACAGGGTGATGACGGTGACGATGCTGCCGTTGATATCAAATACGGGGCGGCTGAGCACATTGATTTCGGGCAGGTAATCACTGAAAAACGCGCAGTAGTTATCCCGTTTGATGGTCTCCAGATGGGGTTGCAGCTCCTCCCGGGTGATGGGTTTGCCCTGGTGCTTGGGCAGTGACTTGGAGTTCTTGTAGTACTGGTCCACCAGTTCCTTGCGCCGTTTCGCCGGCAGGTGGGCCAGGTAAATCCTTCCTGACGCAGAGTTCAGTGGCGACAGTTCTGCGCCCAGCCTCACGTTGACCGAGATCGGCTGGCTCGAATCCAGCCATTTGATGACCAGCGGGCCGTTGCCGTTCCAGACGGTGACGGAGACGGTTCTGTCGGTTTCCTCATTGAGCCGGTCAACGGCCTCATAACTCAACTGGATTGGGTTGATTCGCCGGAGCGCGGAAATGCCCAGAGTCAGGCTGGAATTGCCCAGGGTGTACTGGGTGTGATTCACCTGGTTGATGTAGCCTTCTCTCAGCAAACTGACCAGGTACTTGTGGGCGCGGCTGGGTGAGAGATCTAGTGCGCCCGACAGCTCCTTGAGAGTAGGTGGCCTTGATGCCGCTGAAATGTAGTTGAGGATATGCAATCCGATTTCCAGCGACCCGATTCCCTGCCGCTTGGGGCTTTCTTCTGCCATGGATGTTCCCGTTTGCAAATGACTGGTGCTGCCGTGTACCAGCGGAAAACAGGCGCCCTGGAGACGGCGGGCGCCTGTTTTTCGGGTTGTTGGCAAGGATACCAATTCTGAAGGTCCGGATCAGAATTTGTATTTCGCCATGACTTCAACGTGCTGGCCTTCCGGCAGCAGTGGGCCGAAGGCGAGGTTGTATTTGCGCCACTCTACCCCGGCTTCCAGATCCTGGGTGATGTTGTGGATCAGGTTGACGCGATGGGCTTCGTAGTTGGTGTCGGCATTGTCATCCACCTCAACGGCGGTGTAGGCCACATTGGCCCGCCACTCATTGTTGATGACATAGCGGAAGCCAACGTCAAACCCTGCCTGGCTTACGGCATCGCCGTTCTCAACGTCCGGGGATGCCAGGCTGTTGTTCACGCCAACGCCGGTGAACGCGCCAAGGCCCTCACCGTAGTGAGCGTTCAGATTGAAGCTGTGCGGCCCGATCATGAATTTCGAGCCAATGGCGCCGCCGCCGACGAAATCACCGTTTTCAATTTCGCGACCGGACGCGGTGAGGATAACACGGTGACCGCCGTCGAGATTCAGGTTGTAGTTAATGGCAAGATCGGGGGTGTCCGCGTCGTTGTTGACCGGGTCCTGGGCGGTAAAGCGGAAGCCGGCCACCTCGTGGCTGATCAGGTTGGTGCGGAAGTTGAACCCGCCCAGGGTGCCACGTGGCCCACCCAGGAAGTCCAGGTAATCGTGATAGGCAACCGCCCAGAACTGGCCGGTCCAGGTTTGACCAACGGTGGTCTGGTCCACCTTGATGAACGCGTGGCGAAGCCGAAGGTCGTTGTTCTCGCCAGGAAAGGTGCCGCCGTAGAAGTCACCTTCCACAAAACCAACAATCGTATGGCCTTCCTTCTGGGTCACGGTTTTGAGGTTAACGCGGGACTGGTTGGAACGGCCGAAGATGCGGGAATCCCCATCATCGACTTTTTCATAGATGGCTTCGGCTTTGAAATAACCACCGATGCTGAATTTGGTGTCGTTGAACTCGCCGAGTTCGAGAGCGTGAACGGTGGGGGCCGCGCCGAGACCGGATGCAATCGCGAGCGCTAGTAATGAATGTCGATAGTTCATTTGCCTTCTCCTTGTTGTTTGGCATTTGAACTATCGGCTATTCAGGCGTGGGCAAATATCCGGTTAGTGAACATTCCTATCCGTTTTTTGTACTTATCTCCGTCGCGGTGAAGGGCTCCGTCACCGTTCCAGATGCCGACCATGAAATCGCAGATGGTCCTCAATGAAGCTGGCAATGAAGTAGTAGCTGTGGTCGTAGCCCTCGCGCAGATTCAGTTCCAGCGGGTAACCGCTGATATGGGCTGACGCCTCAAGGGCTTCGGGACGAAGCTGTTCGGCCAGGAAGTTGTCAGCGTCACCCTGATCCACCAGGGCGGGCACGAATTGCTGTGCCTTGCGCATTAACAGGCTGGCATCGTAGGCAGCCCAGCGCCCGGTGTCGTTGCCGAGATAGGCAGCTAAGGCTTTTTTGCCCCAGGGGCAACTGACCGGATTGCTGATCGGGCTGAAGGCAGACACCGACTGGTACGTCTGTGGATTGCGCAATGCCAGCACCAGGGCGCCATGCCCGCCCATGGAATGTCCCGCGACAGAGCGTTGGCCGGTCACTGGGAACACCGACTCCACCAGTGCCGGTAGTTCATTCAGCACGTAATCGTACATGCGGTAATGCGTGTTCCAGGGGCTCTCGGTAGCATTCACATAGAACCCCGCCCCCTGGCCAAGATCGTAACCGTCATCGTTGGCGACGTCGTCGCCTCTGGGGCTTGTGTCCGGGGCCACAATGGCAATGCCCAGTTCGGCGGCCACCCGATGGGCGCCTGCTTTCTGCATGAAGTTTTCGTCGGTGCAGGTCAGGCCCGATAGCCAGTAAACGACGGGTACCTTTTGCCCACTAGCCACCTGTGGTGGCAGGTAAATCGCGAAACGCATGACACAACCAAGGGTGTCGGACTGATGGCTGTACTGCTTGTGCCAGCCACCGAAACTTTTGTTGCTGCTCAGGTTTTCGATGCTCATCAAGAACTCCGTGGGTGAGTCGCCTGCCATGGGTGGCAGGCGACCGCGCCGGTCACTTATCGAAATGGATCACGCTACGAATGCTCTTTCCTTCGTGCATCAGTTCGAACGCCTCATTGATGTCTTCAAGCCCCATGGTGTGGGTGATGAAATCGTTGAGTTTGAACTCGCCCTGCAGATACCGCTCGACAATTCCAGGGAGCTCGGAGCGGCCTTTGACGCCGCCGAACGCGGAGCCTTTCCAGACTCGACCGGTCACCAGTTGGAATGGACGGGTGGAAATCTCCTGGCCAGCACCTGCGACACCGATGACGACGGATTCGCCCCAGCCCTTGTGGCAGCATTCCAGGGCAGAACGCATCACGTCGACGTTGCCAATGCACTCAAAGGAGTAGTCCACGCCGCCATCTGTCAGTTCGACAATGACTTCCTGAATGGGTTTGTCATAGGCTTTTGGGTTGATGCAATCGGTTGCACCAAGTTGCTTCGCGAGGTCGAACTTGCTCTCATTGATATCGACGGCAATGATGCGGCTGGCCTTGGCCATGGTAGCGCCAATAATGGCAGACAGGCCGATGCCGCCCAGACCGAAGATCGCCACGGTGGCACCTTCTTCCACCTTGGCAGTGTTCATGACGGCTCCCATGCCGGTGGTTACTCCGCAGCCCAGCAGGCACACTTCTTCCAGTGGCGCTTCTTTGTTCACTTTGGCCAGAGAGATTTCCGGCAGCACGGTGTACTCGGAGAAGGTGGAGCAGCCCATGTAGTGATAGATTGGCTGGCCATCCTTGTAGAAACGGCTGGTGCCATCGGGCATCAGGCCCTTGCCCTGGGTTTCCCGGATCTTCCCGCACAGGTTGGTTTTACCGGAGAGGCAGAATTTACATTCCCCACACTCTGGCGTGTACAGGGGAATAACGTGATCTCCAATCTCGACACTCGTGACACCTTCGCCGATGGCCTCAACGATGCCGCCGCCTTCATGGCCCAGAATCGCGGGGAAATTACCTTCGGGATCGTCTCCGGAAAGCGTAAACGCATCGGTGTGACATACGCCGGTAGCGATCACCCGCACCAGAACTTCACCAGCTTTCGGCGGCATTACATCCACTTCTTCAATGGAGAGTGGTTGCCCCGGTCCCCAGGCAATGGCTGCTTTTGATTTGATCATCTCGCTCATAATTCTCTCCGTTTGTGATGCATCTGTATTTGGATACTGCCCGAATGATCTGGTCATTATATTTGATGCACAGATGTTGATAATGACCGTATTCGTGAAATCACTTTTACTCATGTGTAATAATCAGGATTGCTGAAGCAAAAATAGGGTGGTGACATGCAGCGCTGGGAAGGTGTAAACGAATTCGTGGCGGTGGCTGAAACGGAGAGCTTCACCCGGGCGGCAAAACGCCTGGACGTCTCGACCGCTCACGTCAGCCGACAGATCAGCGCGCTCGAAGACAGGTTATCCACCCATCTGTTCTATCGAACGACCCGGCGCGTCTCCACTACCGAGGCCGGGCAGATCTACTATCAGCATTGTCGCCAGATACTGGACGCCCTTGAACAGGCGGAGCGCTCTATGACCAATATGCAGCTGGTGCCCCAGGGCCGGCTGCGACTGACGGCGCCGGTAACCTACGGAGAGAAGTCGATCGCACCGCTGGTCAACGATTTTGTACTGCGGTATCCCGAACTCGACGTTGAAATGAAACTGACCAACCAGCAACTGGACCTGGTGGCGGAAGGTTACGACCTTGCGGTACGGCTTGGTAAACTGGACGATTCCAGCCTGATGGCCAGGCGTCTTGCCTCCCGGACTCTGTATGTATGCGCCTCGCCAGCTTATCTCGCTGTCCATGGCACCCCGCACTCTCTGTCTGAGCTGGAACACCATAATTGCCTTCAGGGGAATCTGGGTTACTGGCGATTTCAGGATGCGGGTCATCCCCGCAATGTCCGGATTCGTGGAAATGTGCGTTGTGACAGCGGCAGAGCCTTGTTGGATGCAGCGCTGAAGGGGGTTGGTATTGTCCAGCTGCCGGATTATTACGTTGGGCCGGCACTCGACGCGGGTACGCTGATACCGCTTCTGACTCATTACCAGGAAGACGATGACGGTATCTGGGCGGTGTATCCCCATAACCGTCACCTGTCGCCAAAGGTGAGAATGCTGCTGGACTACTTTGTGGACTCACTGGGCGTGCCAAACGCCTGATTGGGGCTAAGCCTGTATGCCGGCAGAAAATGATTTCTGGATGGGGTAGGCTGGGGGCTTCTCGGGTTTTGGGGCTGAGTGACCATGACTGAATTGACCGACCTGCCATTCCGGTTTCGGTTTCGCGTCCGCTACGGTGAATGCGATGCCCAGAGTGTGGTGTTCAACGCACGTTACGCGGATTACGTGGACATTTCCGTTAACGAATATATCCGCGTTCTGTTCGGGGATTACCAGAATCTGCTGGATCAGGATCTGGACATTCAGGTAGTGAGTCTCACTGTGAACTATCGGGCACCTGCGCGATTTGATGATGTGTTGGAAGCCAGGATACGAGCTGGCCGTATCGGTAACACCTCATTCACAGTGCACCTTGAATTCTATCGGTACGGGGATGGATTGCTGGTGGCAGAGGCTGATATCACTTACGTGTTGATCCAGCCGTCGACAATGACGAAGACGCCAGTGCCGGATGCGATCCGGAAAACGCTGGAGGAAGGCGCTCCCGGCGTGTTGATCAGTCACGCCGGGGAGCAGGTTCAGGATCGCTGATCAGCCCTGCTGCAAGGCCTGCATCACCGCCTTGGCGGTGCCTTCCGAGGAGGGCGGGTTTTGCCCGGTAATCAGCTTGCCGTCCACCACGATGTGCGGTGTGAAGTCATCCCCGCAGGTGTAGGTGGCGGTTTTCTCCTTCAGCATGTCTTCCAGCAGGAATGGCACAACGTTGGTCAGGCCAACGGTCTCTTCCTCACTGTTGCTGAAGCCGGTCACGTTGCGACCGCCGACCAGGTTCTGCCCTGGTTTGATCTCGACGTCTCTGAAGACCGCCGGGGCATGGCATACGGCGCCAATGACCTTGTCCTGTTCGTAGGCTGCCTTGATCAGAGCGACGGACTTGTCATCGTTGACCAGGTCCCACAATGGGCCATGGCCTCCGGGGTAAAACAGAGCGTCGTAGTCGTTCATATCCACATCCGCCAGTTTCTTCGTGCTGGCGAGCGCTTCCTTGGCATGGGCGTCCTGCTGGAAGCGACGGGTGGTTTCCGTCAGTGCATCCTCAGTTTCACTGTTGGGGTCGATGGGTGGCTGCCCGCCCTTGGGAGAGGCAATGGTGATGTCTGCGCCGGCATCCCTGAAAACGTAATAGGGGGCGGTGAACTCTTCCAGCCAAAAGCCGGTCTTGTGGCCGGTATCTCCCATCTGATCGTGCGAGGTGAGAACCATCAGTACTTTCATGTAACCTGTCCTTTTTGATCAAGGGATGTATTCTGACAACTGCCTTATAACCTTCTTTGTTGCGGTGATCCGGCTGGAATTCAACCGTGTGGACGAGCGATCGCACCAGAACACTCATGGCGGAATGATGTTGAAAAACCTGTTTGAACCAACGTTGCGACTGTTCTGTGCGCTGTGTGTCTTGACTGCGGTGCTGACCGTGCCAGTTGCTGTCCAGGCGTCTGAGGACACCGACTGCAAGACGCTGACGGTGAGTGGTAACCCCGAATACCCACCCCTGCTGTGGCGAAGCACAGAGAAGGAGGGCGTTCTGGTTGGTGCCGTACCGGCGCTGTTGCGGGAAATCGTCGAGCCCATGGGGCTGGAGGTTGTGGTCCGGGACCTTGGGTCCTGGGCCCGGGTTCAGCATGTAGCCCGCAAGGGTGATATCGATATGGTCGCGGGCGCGTTCATTACCTCAGAGCGTATCGGCTACATGGATTACCTGCTCCCCCCGATCACACATCTCCCCACGGCTGTCTGGGTTCCCAAGGGTGGTGAATTCATCTACCGCCACTGGCCGGACTTGCTAGGGAAGCGCGGCAGCACGCTGATCAACAACAGCTTTGGGCAGAACTTTGATCGTTACGCAGACAACAACCTTCAAATCGAAGGGGTGAGAAGCATCGAGCAATCTTTTAAAATGGCACTTGCCGGCAGGGTGGATTATGTTCTCTACGAAGTGCTGCAGGGGCAGGTGAAGCTGGACAGCCTGGGCGTTGCGGACCGGTTTGAGGCACTGGAGCCTCCTGTCAGCAGGGAGGGTCTTTTCTTTACGTTTTCAAAGGCCTCACCGTGTAACACGTTTGAAATGCGGGAAGCGATCGCTGATCGTCTTTATGAACTGGTGAATGCTGGCCGGGCGAGTCAGTTGATTCGTGAGTACACCCGGTTGTACACCAGGTAGGAGTGAATTGGGCGCTCCCAGGCATTCCCTGCCCGGGGGTGGCATCATTTCGTACGCTGCGCTCGGACTGCTGTTTCAGATCCAGCCACGCCTGAAAAATGCTGCTGGCGTTGCCGGCCAGTTGAGTTGCTGCTCGGCTCATCACACCGTCTCCTGTTTGCATCGACTCACTGAAAGACTAGCAGTAATAATCTTTAATGCAAACGATTATCAATAACAATTTGGGGTGTGGTTGATCTTGCCTGATGGCATACGTTTATTGGATACCCACCCTATGGTCGTTCGCTACCTATCTGTATACACTAAAGAGCTTTGGGGCCCCTCAGCTTACAGGGCCCACAACACTAGGAGGTAGCAGTCGATGGCAATCTGGACCCGCAGTATCCCCACCCTCGAACAAATGGCCGAAGCCAGTAAAAACACCGCTGTCGAGACCATGGGTATTGAATACGTGGAGATTGGTGATGACTACGTGATTGGCCGGATTCCGGTCGATGAACGCACGGTTCAGCCGTTTGGCATTCTCCATGGTGGATCGTCAGTGGTGTTGGCGGAGACCCTGGGGAGCATGGCGGCCAATTATTGCTTGCGCAAGGAGAACCAGATTGCTGTGGGGCTGGACATCAACGCCAACCACATCCGCTCCGTTACCAAGGGCTGGGTATACGGAACCGCACGCCCGGTTCATATCGGCGGCACAACGCAGGTCTGGGAAATAAAGCTGGAAAACGAGGAAGGCAAGCTGACCTGTATCTCAAGACTCACCATGGCCGTCATCGACCGAAGCTGACACGTCCGGTGCTTTACGGTTGAGAATGCCCTGTTCGATGAAGTCCTTCATTACGATGCCGAAGCTCTCGTCCGGCACTTCCCGGGCAATCTTGTAGGGTTGTCCGGAGCTGTCCTGCGTTTCTTTTAACAGGTTTGCTTCGCGAAAGATGGCCAGCGGCTGCTTGTTTGCGTCTCGCACAAGCAGCACCCGCGGTTTGAGTTTACTGGTGGGATGGGTGGCCACTACGATGCCTACCTCACCGTTGGTCATTTCCACGATGGAACCGGGCGGGTAAACGCCAACCATGCGGATAAACTCCACCGCCAGCTCCGCATCGAACTGGGCGCCCTTGTTGCGGTGGATAATCTGCAACGCTTCCATGGACGCCCGCCCCTTGTCGTAAACCCGGGAGCTGGTGATGGCGTCGTAGGTGTCGACCAGCCCCACGATTTTCGCGAACAGTGGAATCTGCTGCCCGGACAGGCCTCGTGGATAGCCCTTGCCATCCATTCGTTCGTGATGGGAATAAGCAACATCAACGGCCGCGTGTGCCAGTCGGGGGAGTGCCGCAAGCACATCGCGACCAAAAGTGGTGTGGTTTTTCATCACCGCGAACTCTTCGGGCGTGAGGGCCCCGGGCTTGTTCAGGATCTCGTCATCAATGCGCATCTTGCCGACATCGTGAAGCAGGCCACACAGTGCCACAGTGCGAATCTCGCCTTCCAGCAGCCCCAGGTGCTTGGCAAACGCAGCTGACAGGATTGATACGTTGATGCAGTGTTCGGCCGTGTATTCGTCCTTGTTCTTGATCTTGGTGAGCAGTAGCAGAGCATTGTCGTTGCGCAGTACGCTATCCACGCAATCATCCACCACCTGGTGGATCTGGTTCATTTCCAGGGTCCGCCCGAGCCGCAGGCTGGACATGATGTTTTTAGCCGTGGCTTTGGCATCGGCATAGTTCATCCGTGCCGTTGCCATTTCCCGGCTCGCGTCCACTTTATTGACGTAGGTGACTTTCCGCTTGGGGATGGCCGAAGGCTGTTGAGAAACGTTGGGCTTGCTGGTTTTAGCCGATGTTTTACGTCGGCTCACCGGCGCGTGTCTCTCGGCAGTTGGAGCGACTTGTACACGTCCTTCCACGATGACCGTTTCGCACTGTTGCTGCACGGCAAGCACATCTTCCTCAGTCTGAAGAATGAAGCCCTGCAGCAGGAAATCGGTATCTTCCCACGGCCGGTCCAGACGAATCACATGCATCCCTATTGCCAGTTGGGATACCGGGATTTCAGTCTCTATGATGTCTTCGCGGCCCATTGGCATAGTAGATTTTCTCGAAGCCAGGATTGGCGCGATCGCCCGATCAAACTCCGGGTTTGTGCGCCCCAACCAAAGTATGAGTGAACGCTACGCCCGTGTATCGCTTGAATCCTAAAATAGTGTCAAATGCTGTAACCAAAAGAAAACGTGCCGGTCATTTCAGCCTAGCATGCGCTACCGTCCCTGCAACATGAAGGTTTCGTACTCCAGCTTGTCGAACTTGCGCGACAGCAGCCACAGGCCGGTCAGCGCTGCGAGCAGGGCGGCGGCGGCAAAACCATAGCCGTAGAAAGACGCTCCCAGTTCGATGGTGATGAACGTAAACGCAATATTGCCGAAGAAAAACAGTGCACAAAGAGTGACGTTAATGCCTCGTGCGTCGAGGTAGAACAGCACGTTCTGGATCGCCAGCAACAGTAACTGGATGCCAACGGCGACCAGGTCAATGTGGAATAGCGGCAGGTACAGAGGAGATATTCCGATGGCCGCCAGGATTTCCTCGCTCCAGAGGAAGATTACGATGACCGTCAGCCCCTGCACCTTGAAGATCTCGTAGATGCCGTTGCGGGCCACGATGACCATCTGGTCCCGGAAGCGATTGATCCGTTCCAGGGTGTCGCCCTCCCGTACCGCGTTGTAGAAACGCTCGTAGGCCTCGGCAAAGTCGGTTTCCATGCGAACCAGAAAGACCGCCATACCGGGAATAATTGAGAGGTAAGCCAGGAAGATGGGCAAGTCGTAGATCACCGACGCGCGCAGGCTGGCGATAATAGGCTGTGAGGTGTCCGGGTGAAACCAGAAGATGAATTTGTCGGCCCACACCGCCGCATTGAACAGCAGGCCGGTGAGGATCAGTGCCGGAAAAATCTGCCGCCGCCGGGTAAAATCAAATCGGATGAAGTGGTCACCCGGATACTGCCGGATAATGGTGTAGAAGAAGCTGAAGAAAAGCAGGCTGTGGCCCAGAAGAAGGCCGGCCAGCAACCCCTCAAGGCCAAATTGTGACAGCACCATGGAGCTGACTACGGCGGTGGCGTAACCCAGCGCAAACACCACCACAATGCGACGATAGGACTTCATGCTGGACAGGAAGATTGTCACCGGCCACAGGTTACACAGCACGACAAAGTTGGCCAGCATCAGCAGGCGGTACAGCACCGAAGTGTCGCTGAAGAACAGCACCATGGCCATCAACCCCAGCCCCAATGACAGTACCGTAGTGACCCAGATCAGCCCCATCAAATTGGGCAGGATCAGGTCATTGCGCTTGGCGTACAGCCGGTCTGCCACCCAGCGGGTGAAGACGTGCTGGAACAGGCCCGACAGGGTCAGGGAGACGGCCATCAGGTAGGTCACCGATACCAGGAACTGAACCACCTCGGTATCAGATACCGCCAGTGTGAAACTGATCACCCCGATCATCATGACGCCGAGCACCGACAGCACCCAGGGGCCGGAGCTGATGATACCGGCCAGGCCGTAGGCCTCGAACAGGTTCAGGAAACTGTCGCGCTTGAGGATGCGGCGTATCTCGAAACCGATGCCTGCCATTAGCCGTTCAGCCCCTTGTTGTAAATGGAGCGGTAGGCCCCGAACATGCTTTCCAGGGTATAGAACTTCTGTACCCGCTCCAGCCCCGCTTTCTGAGCCTGTTGCCATTGCTCGGGGTTCGACAGCAGCCGCACCGCTTCCCGCGCCGTCGCTTCAGGATCTGCGATGGGCACCACAGCACCGCTGGCGCCCAGTGCACGGTCTTCGTCGCTGGCGCCTTCCAGTAATTCGCGGCAAGCGCCCACATCGGTAGCCAGGCAGGGCAGGCCCGCAGCGTGGGCCTCCAGGATTACCAGCGGCAACGCTTCGGAAATGGACGTCAGTACCATCAGCCCAAGCTGAGGAAGAATGTCGTTGACGTTCTGGAATCCCAGGAATTTCACTCGTTGGTTGAGGCCCAGGCTATCCACCAGTTCCTTGCACTCGCGTACGTAGGTTTCGTCCTCGTCTTCCGGACCGACGATCCAGCCCTCCACGTCGGGAATGGTTTCGCTGACCGAGCGCATGGCACGGATAAAGGTTTTTATATCCTTGATGGGAACGACCCGCCCGACCAGTCCCAGCACTTTCGGGATGTGGTCGGGGCGGGCCTTCCTTGCGGCGTCGAAGCGGGTGGGCTCAATGCCGTTGGGAATGATACAGGTACGTTCAGGCGGTGCACCGTCCTGAAACTGCCGTTGCTGATTGCCCTGGTATAGCGACACGATCGGGTCCGCCTGCTGGTAGGCCAGTCGTCCAAGGGCCTCGAAAAAACGGATCCAGAGCCGGCGAATGTATCCCAACTGCTCATTCAGCGTACCGCTGACCTGGTCCGTGGGGTCGTGAATCCACTGGGCCTGGGAGAGGTCAATCTTGCGTTCCTTGGTGTAGATGCCGTGTTCACTGAGCGCGAAGGGAATGCCCCGCTGCTCGCTGGCGATGGCGCCGAGCAAGCCCGCGTAACCGGTGGAAATGGAATGCAGCATGCGCACGGCCGGCATCTTTCGCGCCACTTCGGCGAGCTGGAACAATGGCGCGTGCATGATACGGATCGACCAGAAATAGTCGACAAAGGACGGCTCCGTACAGTATTTACGGTAGTTCTCGTCAATCATCTCCCAGCTTTCTTCACTGTAGAGGAAGTCGTCACGGCTGATACCCTGCTTCTGGCCCAGGTCGGCAAACACCTTGTGGAGGATGTCTGGCGGTACTGACTTTTCGGACTTGAACTGCTCGTGCAGGCACTTCTGGGCCTCGAAGGCGGCCTTGTTACCCCGACGTGGCCGGGGTTTGCCAGCAGCTTCGGTGTCCATCAGGTAGTGGCATTCCAGGTGAGTGACATTGTCTGGCAGGACATACTGTTGCTCGCCGTAATGTGCGCGGTCGCCGCCCAGAAAGATCAGGGCGAAGGTGTATTCCGGCAAGCCGGTAATGACCTGGTGCACCCAGGAGGATACCCCGCCCCGGATGAACGGATAGGTGCCTTCCAGCAACAGGGCGATGTCAGCTTTGGGCGTTACGCTGGTTTTGGGTAATGTCATAACCATGACTCGATAACCGGTCGGTTGGCGGGGTGGAAACGCTCAAGAGGGCAGGCCGAAAGATGTTGGCGCACCTGAGCAAAGTCCCGGCGCAGGTACGCGACTTCCCCCAGGTAGGGCATGATCAATTCCGGTGACGAGCCGCCGGCAAGCGCCGAACGGAAGGCCTCTTCCGCGTTATCGATGTTACCCAGGGCGAGTTCCACACGGCCGAGCAGGCGCCAGTCGTTGTGTTGGGAGCGTCGGGCCACCAGTCGTCGTAGCAGTTTCCCCGCACTGTCCAGGTAGTAGTGTCGCAGGCCGCCCTGGGCCAGGCCCAGATAAGCCATTTCCCACCAAACCTGTGCCAGCCTCCGCTGAAGGGAAACACTGGTCAGGTCGTCGGCGTTCTGCAGTGACTGCTGGAGAGTGCCGGCCCGTTGGGCCAGGGTTTTCTCTTTTTGCTCAAGCATGGAATAGGCCAGCAATCGCACATCGTCAGACGGGTCTTTCAGAGCTTCACGCAGAATTTCAATGGCGTCCCGGTCGTTCATCTGGCGAGTGGCCATCAGTGCTTTCAGGCGTTTGTCGGTGCTAATGGCTTCGCGCAGCACCTGGCGAAGGCCGCCCTGGCTGTAAACCACCTGTAGATCCATATCGATCGGCTGGAATGGCAGTTCGGGGATGTCCACTTCCTGCCAGGGTATGTCGCGACTGGACCGCGGTAGATACAGTGCCAGCAACATGCCCAGTACCAGGCCCACGCTGCCAATGAAAGGGATGGCAAACTGCAGGGTGAACAGGAAGACACCTGTGGTAATGGGCTGCCCGCGATAGCGCGACGGCATCAATGGCAGCAGGATCAGGGTGAGCAGCGCACAGGCCATGGCATGGGCGATCAGGTAAGCGGCCAGCTCAAGGTTGCCGGCGGTGGGTGATAGCAGTCCGGTGACGCCGCCGGTTTCCAGCGCCAGGGCGAGCAGTGCAAACCAGCTATTGGCCATGGCTGTTCTTTCCCTGGTTGTGCTCTCCCTGGTTGTCGAACAGGAAGGCCTGCACCCACTCATCGGCCTGGGCTCGATTACGGACTTGCAGGGTTTGCGGTGTCACCAGGTCACTGGCATGCAACCCCAGCTGTTCCCTCAGTCCGTCGTCCAGCCGTTGTAGATAGCCGGCCAGGCCCAGTTCATCGGTGAGCGGCATCAAAACAACGATGTAGCGCTGATTGCCGGCCCGATGCTCGGCAATCACATCAAGGCCCCGGCGGACTTTTTGAATATGGTCGGCAATCAACTGGCCATTGCGGCTGTCGGCCAGCGGCAAGCCCACCATCGCTGCGGGTAGGTTGAAGAATTCCGCGTCGCGGCCTGCACGGGCCAGATGGCGCCGGAAGTAACGCCATTCCGGTGATCCGCCGGCCTGTATTTCCGAGTGTTCATGGGCGATGTCTGCCATGTGCCCGGCCAGGATCGCCAGCAGTCGCAACGAGCGAGCCTCGAAGCTGAAAAAGGGCATGGCCTCGATAACACACAGGCCGATAAAGCGATCTTCGGAGTCAATCAGGGGAATGGCTGCCAGCAGATCGGTGTCGAGGTCGCCCATACGCTGGCGGAACTCAGTCTGCACCGACACCAGTTTCCGTTCCGCCAGTGCGTGCAGCAGCAGTGGATCTTTCAGGTCCACCTTGCGGAAGCGACCGACCGTTGCCAGTGGTTCCGGTTCGGGTACGCCATTATTGACGGCGTAGATGCCGGCAATCTGCAGTTGTCCGTAACGCCCCAGTAGCTGGAGCATCAATGAGGCCGTCTCCTGATTCAGGCCGGCCTGATCGGCTTCGCCAATCTGTGCGTACAGGCGTCTAAGCGCCTCTCTCAGGCTGCTGGAACTGCCGGCCAGTTGTTGCTCGAGTCGGTCATGGGACACCTTGAGCAGATAGTAGTTGCGGGTGAACTCTTCCAGGCGGGAACCGCGGTAGTCGTTGCTCGCTTCCAGTTTTTGCTGCTGGCGGCCCCAGTAGTCCCGAAACTCACCCGCCAACAGGCTGATGCCGAGTACCCCGGTGGTCCACACGTAGGGAAAATCACGGGTGCCGCTGGTGATCTCAAACCGCAAGTGAAAACCCAGGGCGGCGATGATGATCAGGGCTGAAATCAGCGCCATGAAAAAGCCGTACCTCAGGCCTACCAGTAGCGGTCCCAGCACGGGCCAGGGAAAGTTTCCCGTCAGATAGAACGGATCATCCGGCCGGTGCCAAACGCTAAAGGCCAGGAAAAACGCGGTAATCAGCAGGGTTTCCAGCCACTTCAGTGCAATGGGTACCCGTACCTTCTCGCCCGTTATCTGCTCTGCTTCGTCCATAGTGAACCCTGTTGCTCAGGCGGTATTATTGGCTTTCGATCAGTGGCATGGCGTTGGCCAGCTCGTCCAGAACCTTATGGGCCGCCACGCTCAGGCTTTCACGACCCCATCCCGTGCGGGCCGAGGTGCCGGACCACACTACGCGATTGTCGTCTGCGTTGCGTATTTCCAGGGTAATGCCTACGGCGGGCTCGCCATCCAGCCCACTTTTGTAGCGCCATTCTTCCACGGTGCCCGTGAACAGGTAGTCCGCGCCATCGTTGCGGGCCGTGGCGAGAGCTGTTTGCTGTCGTTCACTGCTTTCGTACAGCAGGGGGTTGCGGTCATCGGGCAGGTAGAGGGTCACGTTTTCGCTGCCCTTGGCTCTCAGGATCGCGGACAGCACACTGGCGGCCTGGTCTCCGGCCTGGGGTGTCTGTGACAGGTTGATCAGCGGCAGCACCGCAAACTGTCCATCCTCCGGAATCGGCGAGCCCTCCTGGCTCTGGATAACCGAACAGCCAGCCAGAAGTAACAGGGTGAGCCAGAGGCTATGGCGTAGTGTTTTCATAACGGTCTCCTTCAGCGACCAGGGTAAATCGTGTACGTAAGATTGAATTCGGTTCGGCCGTTGCCGTCCAGCCCTTCCGACGACCAGCGTCCAGACAGGGCCAGTTCATCATCCCCCAGCACCCGCCAACCCAGGCCCACTTCCACACCGATTTCCGCCGTTGAAGTGGATAATACATAACCGGCGTCCAAACCGAGAAATGCGCGGGGTGAGGGTGTCGAGCGATACAGAGCGTGGGGTGAGCCATGGAACCAACGTGTGCCCACACCGATACGTTCATACTCCTCGGTCAGCAGGCTGGCGGTTTCCAGTGGCTGATCCAGTGCCGCAAGGGTGGATGAGGGCAGGGTTTCGGCCAGGGATAGCTGCTGGTTTCGATAACCGGCGCTGATAATCCAGGCCGGGTCATTGCGAAAAATGGTGTAGGTGGCATTCAGGTCCAGCCCGTAGCCGTCCGCCAGTTGATCGTTCTCCAGGCTGTTGACCGTCAGTTGCTCAAGTTGGGCATTCAGGTTAAGCCGGGAGAAAGGGGTGTAGCTGGCGCTGGCGTAGGCGCGGTCGCGGCGGGTCAGCCACCAGGCTTCGGCGCTGTCCGGTGTGCGTTCCTGGAAATGGTAGCCGGCGCCGAAGGCGATGCGGTCAGACCATTGCTGGTCGAAGGCAGCGCTGATGGCCAGGTCATCCTGCTGGTAGCGTGGCAACTGGCTGACCGATAGCGACCAGGCGCTATTGCCTGAGCGCCTGTCCACCTCGAAAGAAGTCTCGCTGCTGCGACCGGGGGTGCTTATCAGTCGCCCGGAATCGCTCGCCTTGAGAGTGCTGGCAGACAATTTCCAGCGAAACTCGTCTTCGCTGAACTGCCCGGTTATCCCGCTGCGCTGAACGGTAAAGTTACCCAGGTTCTGCCAGCGGCTGCCCACTTGAATGGCACGGTTGAACGTCTGGTGTAGATTTACCGTGTCCTGCATCGTCACCCTCTGTTGTTCCGCCGTCATCGGACTGTTGAGTCGATCAAGCTGCCGAACATAGCGGCCTGTCTGTTGTTCGCGGTTTTCCGGCGCAGACCGTAGGGTTTGTCCGATGCGTTGGCGCACCGCTGCGTTTCGGCCGTCCGGTGCCGGTAGCAGGGCCTCCGCGACCAGCGTGTCACCCTGGTTGGACGCGAAGTACGCCAGGGTTTCGCGTAATCCCCTCTGGTCAGGGTCGTTGCCTTCGCCGCTGCGGGGAAAGGTCGCCAAGGTTTGCCAGGCCAGTTTGAGCAACCCTTCCTCACTGTACACCGCAAAGCGGCTGGAGCGGGTGGATGGGTCTTCCTGTAATCTTTTCGCAGCCTTTTGGCGAAGATCGGTTGCGGTGCCGGGTGCACCGGTCTGATCCAGCAGTCTTGCCGTCGCCAGAAGCCACTCAATGTCATCACTGCGGGTATCCATACCCTGACGAAACCAGTTCAGAGCCCGTCTCGGCTGGCCCAGGGCACTGTAGCCGTAGGCCAGGACCGGGTAGGCAGCGGGAGAAGGTGTATCACCGATTCGGGCCAGCAGGGCCTGAAGGGTGTCGGCGAACTGTTCCGCATTGGCAAGTTGCAGCCAGGCCCAACTGATCATCAGGTTCTCATCGTCGGGTGCCAGCTCCCACGCGGCGCGGTAGGCATCGTTTGCTGCCAGGACCTCGTCGTTGCGTTGGTGAATCAATGCCCGAAGTGACCAGTAGCGCGGGTTGTTGCGGGCAGTGGGTACTTCCGCTTGCCAGCGCTCGAGGGTTTGCTCCAGCTCCTGCCATTGCCCGAGAGCCAACTGGTATTCAGCGATAGCAGCCAGGAACCTCGGTTCCCCGGTTTCGAGGAAAAGACGTTCACTCAATGACAGGGCCCTCGGGTAGTCCTCGAAAAGGGCTGCCAGGTTGAGCAGGCGCTCCTTCAAATTCGGCGTAAGCTCAGTGTCGCTTCTGGCCAGGAGACTTTCATAATCCCGCTCCAGGATGTCGGTTCTACCCAGGCTGCTAGCCAGGTCCATTCGCATGATTTGAACAGTCTCGGCCAGTTGCCGGTCTTGCGGCTCGAAATTCAGCAGGGCCAGGGCGCGTTCAGGTTGCCGTGTGCGCCAGTAGAGAGAGGCCAGTTGTATGCGGTCGGCGTCGGATAACCGTGGCTCGTTTTCCAGCAGTTCAATGGCTGCGGGGAAGTCACGCAGGTTCACCAGCAGCGTCAGTAGTCGTTCCCTTAGCGTGTCGGACCGGGGAAACCGTGATCGGCCGTCCGTTAGCCATTCCCTTGCATCATCAAAGCGTCCGGAACCCACCAATGCGTCGGCCAGGGTGATATAGCCGTCCGGTTGCAAGCGCTTCTGCCTGGCCCCCTCGGTTAACAGCATTCGCAGTGTGTCCCACTGGAAAAGCCCGCGTGCCAGGTCCACCGATCGTTGGAAGGCTTGCGCGGAACCGGTTTGTCGATAGAGGGACACCCAGACAGGCAGTGCTTCCTGCGGCAGGCCGTTCCATTCCAGCACTTGAGCAATGGTTTGCTGATCTTCGCGAGTGAGCCTGTCCGGTGTCTTCTGCAGCCTCCGGATAGTATTGAGCGCTGCTTTCAGATTCCCGGCGGCGAGTTGGAAGGTCAGCAATTCTCGCTGGTACGCGGTGTTGCCGGGATGCCGGTCCGCCCGTTGCCGAATCCAGGTGGCTTCGTCCGAAGCCGAACCGGCCAGTCTTGCCAGCCGGATACCTTCGGTCAGTGCTGGTTCTGACATCCGGGTATCCGGGAGTTTTTGCTTGAAGAGTGCCAGCGCCGCTTTCGGATTGCCGCCGGCCAGCTCCAGGCGAATGATGTTGTCGATGAACTCATCGCGGGCCTCGGGGCGGACGGTATCAATATAAGGGCGCAAGGTGGCTGCAGCCATGCCAGGCCGGGACTGTGCTTCCTCCAGCCGAGCGATTTCACGGGCCAGTTGAAGCCGCTGGCCGGGGCTGGTCATCCGGTCCTCGACGCCTTGCAGCAATGTCAGGTAACGGGGCTGGCTCAGCCAGCTGGAGGCTGGCCTTAAGAGCTCCAGAATGCGTTCCGGTTCATAGGATTGGCGGACCAGCGCCTGGGCGTCGGCAAAGAGTTGGTCTTTCCGGGCCTCCCTCCGGGGGCCTTCTGGGATTGCAAACAGGCGTTGAGCCTGCAGTTCCAGGTAAAACTCAAAGGCCTCCTCCGGCACCGTCTGTTGTGCCATCAAGGGGGCCAGTACCTGGTCTGCGCGTTCCAGTTGGCCGGTTGTGCTCAGGGCCCGGGCCAGGCTGAGGCGTAAGGGAACGTTGTCTGAATCCGAACGCAGTAGCACTTCCAGATAGGCGATGGAAAGGGCGTCTGGCGTTTCAAGGTACTCCGGGTTCTCGAACACTGCCTGTCGCGGAAACAGCAGATACAACGCCAGCGCGATAAGCGCTCCCATAAGGACCAGCGCGGGCAAGCTGAAAAAGGACTCCCTGTTCCGACGCATAACGCTATTGGCACTCCAGCATCAGGGATTCTGTTTGCCGGCTGCTGAGAACAATCCGCACCTGTTCACCCGACCGTGACATCCGTGCCGAACCGCCGCTGGTTGTACATCGGCGGGTTCCGGCAAGGGTGAATTCCACGTTCCGATGGCTTTGCAAACCCAGCGTTATCCGCCATTTCCCGGCTACCTGCTCGCGCTGCCATTGGGTAAGTACCCCATTGGCGTGGGCCAGCCAGGGGCCTTTCGGGGCGGAGTCGGTCAGGAGCAGGCGGGGCGAATCACCGGTCAGATGCACGTAGCGGTGGCCGGCAGCATCGTGGAAACCGGCGACGCCAGTGCTTCTCTCCAGGTCGGGAAACCGGTCCTGCTCAATGGTGACGGTGTGGGGTTGGCCAATACCGCGCCAGTGCCAGCCACCGTTATCGTCCCTGAGCAACGCCGAGTAATAGAGGGTTTGCACGCGCTTGGCGTAGTCGCTGAGATAGAGCGGTGTGACGGGTTGATCTAGGGCGTATTTGTAGACCTCATGTAAGGCTCCGAGGGCCTCGGGTTTGGTGCCCGAATAGAAGTGGTAGTAAATGCCCATGGGTTTCAGCCGGCCTTTGTCCTCAAGGATTCGGAAAGTGTCCGTCACATTGCGAAACCCGTAATAGGGGCCTGTCCAGTTGTTGGTATAGACGTTTTCGTTCATCACCGGTGCGTACACTTGCAACTCATCGCCTACCGGCCTGGCATCGGGCCAGGTATCCGCCAGTTCGGAAGCGTAAGGCAATGGCTTGGTGTTGCCGCCATTGACGTTGACCAGACCGGCTTCCCGAACCCGTTTCAGGGCATTGGCGCCGGGCCGGGCGTCGCCTGTCCAGAGGAACACCGATACGGGCTTGTTCGCCGGGGCCAAGCGTTGATTAATGTATCCCACCGAGCCTTCGATTTCGCGTTCAAGGGAAGCCTGGTAATCCGGGATGTTCATGAAATAGCCATACAGCGTGTTTTCAAGCCTCGGGGCGGGGCCACCTTCTATCGACTGCCAGAAGAACGGATGACTGTAGGTATGAGATGCAACTTCCACCGAATTTAATCTGAATATGGCCCTGGCGATGCGTTCCGCCTCTTTACTGGCGCGCGGGTATAGGCCCTCGGGTGAAACTTCCGCTTCGATGACCGAAACGGTATGGGGCACCTCATACCGTGACAGAATCTCATCCTGGATGACCTGGGCGCCCAACGGGCTACCGGGGAATTCCCCCCGCGAGACGAAGCCATCGCCGTCAATGTGGGCGGTGAGTATGCGGCGGCCATTCTCCGTGGTGGTATCAATTACCGGCATGGCAGGTGCACTGAAGGCCTGCTGGATAAACTCGAAGGGATTGAACAGCCAGTAGGCTTCGTCGTCGGGGCCGGTTTCGAACAGGAAGGGCGCTGAGGCCACGCCGCCTTTGTCATGGGTGTAGATGGCCGAAAATTGCTGGCCCTGCGCGTCGGTGATGGTCAGCCAGGGCGTGTGTCCTTCTACTTTCGGCATGGCCTGTGTGGTCAGGGAAGGAAGCCGCCTACCTTCGTAGTTGGCCACCGATGGGTGTACGCGCTCATGACTCAGAGGCGCAGCGGGCACAGTGGTGCTGCTGGCGGCCATCACGCCGCTGCACGCCGGGTTGCCGGGAATCAGTCCCATCAGCACCACGGGTACGCCCTTGTCCTGCTGCCGGGCAAGCCATGAACAAAGGCCGTTGTGGCGATCCCCTGTTTCCCACCACACCAGGATGCCCGCGTACCGGTCTTCGGTGGGCTCGGTTGGCAGGGGCTCTAGCGCGGAATGGTACTGTGGGATGAATCCGGAACGCTCCAGGACAATGCCACCAAAATGATGGGCGTCGCTTAGGTCCATGTTGAATTCCGGCAAATCATGAATCACCAGGACGTGGCGTTTCACCTGTTCTGGTTGGGGCGGGCTGAGGCGATCGAGAGCCGGGTTGGCCACCCAGGGCACGAAACCGTCGCGACGTAGCTGGTCCGCAAGTTCCCCTGCCTGGTTGGCGTCCGCGACGTAATCGATGGCAATCATGGGCATGTCCGGTCGTGCCTTACGCCAGCGCTGTAGCTGTTGGTCCAGCCACTGCCGGTCTGTTTCAGAGACTTTGTAATAACGCTTATCCTTGGCGTTGTAGCCATTGCGCCAGGACTCCAGGGCGAGCCCGTCGACCTTGCCGATAATGCTGTCTGGCAGATGGAAGCCGCGGTTGAGGATAATCTTGCCGTTCGGGTGCCTGGCGCGGATGTCTGAAATCAGTTTTGTCTGGGCTTCTGCGAAGGCTTGCATTTGCGCTTCGCCACTGGCGGCAAGCGTGAAGCTGTCCAGAGTATCGAGAAACACCCCCTGAAAGCCGCGTTCGAAGGCCGGGTCAATGAGGTTGTCCAGCAGAAAGGCGCGGACTTCGGGGTTGCGCAGGTCCAGCACTGCGCTCGACCAGGCCGGGTTTTTGCCGATCAGCCAGCTGTTCTGCAGGCTTGCGAACAGGCGGTGGCTGCGGGCCATCTCTCCGACACTGACGTAGGCAATGGGCGTTGTGCTGGCTTCGGTCAGCAGGTCGATACGTGCGTCGCTGGCCTGATCCTGTTGCTGTACCACCCAGTCGTAGGCCATCAAGCTGCCTATTGGGGCTTCGTTACCGTAATAGAACGCGATGTTAGGCGGATGACCCACAGCATTGGCAAAACCGAAGGGTAAAAGTAGGGCGACTGCAAGCAGTTGAAGCAGAGGGTGTCGTCTTATCATGTGGAACCGAAATCAGGTAGAGAAGCGACTGAATGATGCGCACAAAGTCATCGCGAATGAGTAATACGTTGCTAATCTATTATAGATGACAGTCTGCAAGCACTCGATTTTCCAACTATTTTGTAATGAGAGAATAACGTTATGACCTCCGTGAGGAATGGCATCCCCCTGTGGTGGCTGGCGCTGGCCGCCACGCTGACGCCGCTGGTCACCATTCACGCAACCTTCGCGGTGTCGGTGCTGGAGGGGCATATTTCCTGGTGTATTCCCTATTGGGACAGTTGCACGAGCATTAGCCGCACCGGCCGATACGGTACCAGCTATTTCATTTTCAAGGGCACCATGTTGCCGGCGGCGATTCTCGGCATTCTGTTCTGGGCTCTCAACGGTCGTTGGCTACAGCAGTTGGGTGCCACCAGCCGCGGTCGGCCCTGGATTCCCTGGCTAGGCTTCGTCGCGTGTACGTCGCTGGCTGCATACACACTGGCTTTGGGGCACGAAGGAGACGGTTTCAATCTGATTCGCCGGATAGGTGTCGTGCTGTATTTTTCGCTGACGTTCATTGCACAGTTGCTGATCAGCTCGGCCCTGAAGGGACACCCGCGATGGTATGCCAATGGCCGGCGACTGTTGTGGCTGTGTGAGCTGATACTGGCGGTGGGTATTCTATCGGTTATCCTCACGGCCGTTGTGCCAGGGGTGTACAGCCAGATAGACGACGCCTTCGAGTGGATTTTGGCGTTTTTGATCAATCTTCACGCGATATGGGTCGCGGTATTGTGGAAACAGAGCCATTTCCGGGCGAGACTGTGGGCCTAGTAGTCCCGGGGTCAGAGCGACATCAGCCCGCGAACCAGTGCCGCCACACCCGCAACGGCGGCGATGCCAAGAATGACCGGCCTCAGTCCGTCAAAAGGCATGCGGTTGACCAGCTTGCCGGAAAGCCAGAAGCCGATGAGAACCCCTGGAAAGGTGACCGCAAACAACTGTAGCTCTCGCTGCCCCAGGTAGCCGGAAACCACCAGGGCGGCAATACTGAAAAAACTCGCCACCAGGAAGAAGGCCGACATATTGGCCCGCACCAGCGGCCCCTTTTGATTCTGGTAGATCAGTGCAATCGGTGGGCCGCCAACGGCGGTAATGGTTCCCATGTAGGTCGAGGCAGCGCCGGCCAGGATACTGTTGCGAGCGTTCAGGGCAGGTCGCAAACCCCCTGCGCTCAGTAATACGCCAATCAGGATCAGAACGCCGAACGCCAGCTCGAACCCCGTGGGTGAAATCAGCATCAGCGTGATCCCGGCCAGGATCATGCCGCCAACGCCCCCGCCAATGGCAAAACGCACCTCGCGGACCTGTAACGCGCCCCGGTTCCTCAGTAGCATGAGAATCGTCAGCACCACGGCGTTCAGAACCAGCGGCGCCGGTATCAGTATGGGGCTGATCAGGAACAGCAATGGTGCCGCCAGCGTACCGATGCCATAACCTGCCACGCCTTGCAAACAGGCGCCGGCCAGCAAAGCCAGGTTAGCAAGGAGTATCTGCAGCAGGGAGAGGTCAGTCACAATCGGGCTACTCGATCAGGTCAGTTGATGATTGTTGATAGCACAGCCGCAGGGCAACTAAAACTGTTAAAATGAATCATTTACGTGTCCTGGGTCTGCCGGGTCCGTGAACAGCACTAACCGGCGATAAGGACGACCCGATGGCGCCAGAGATTACCCCGGACGACTGCCCCTGTGGCAGCCGCCAACCGTACAGTACTTGTTGCGAGCCATGCCATCAGGGCAAACCGGCATCCTCACCGGAAGCCCTTATGCGATCTCGCTACAGCGCGTTTGTACTGAATCTGACGGACTATCTGAAAGCCACATGGCACACCAGCACCCGGCCTCAAGACCTTGATTTGACCGAGGCGCCGAAGTGGGTGTCGCTGCAGGTACTGTCGTCAGAGGAAGGTGAACACGAAGGCACGGTGCACTTTCGCGCCCTTTACCGGGCAGGCGGCGGCTGGGGGTATCTGGAAGAGAACTCCCGCTTTGTCCGCGATGATGAGCGCTGGTACTACGTGTCGGGCGATACCCGCGAAGGGACCCTCAAGCCTGGCCGGAACGAATCCTGCCCCTGCGGAAGTGGCAGAAAATACAAGGCCTGTTGTCTGTGAAACATGCTACGCCTGATGCAGCAAAAGGCGTGGGTTTCGGCCTGGCCGCCTATACCTTGTGGGGCTGTTTCCCCATTTACTTCGCGCTTTTCGAGGGTGTGCCCTCTTACGAGGTGCTGGTTCACCGGATCGTCTGGTCCTGTGTTTTTCTCGCCATCGTGGTGAGTTTCCTGGGGCGCTGGAAACCCATCACTGCTGCGTTGGCACGCCCTAAAAAGCTTGGTTTCGTATTCGGCTGTGCGGTATTCATTGCGCTGAACTGGGGGGTCTATATCTATGCCGTGGAAACCCGTCATGTGCTCCAGGCGAGCCTGGGGTATTTCCTCACGCCCCTGGTGAACGTCGGTCTGGGCATGCTGGTGCTGCGGGAGAGCATTACCCGACTGCAAATTGTGGCGGTTGCATTGGCGACCATCGCCATCCTTTATCAGCTTTTTCTGTTGGGCGTGGTGCCCTGGATCACCCTGGTACTTGCGTTCAGTTTCGGAACCTATGGCCTGCTTCGAAAGCAGGTGGAGCTGGATGGTCTTTCGGGCCTGTTTGTTGAGACGCTGCTTCTGCTACCGGTCGGCCTGCTGGCTCTCGGGGTTCTGGGCTCGGCCGGAGAATCCCACTTCAATGACAACATCACCATTGCCTTGCTTTTGATGTCCAGCGGTATCGTCACCGCCATCCCCCTGTTGTTCTTCGCCGGTGCGGCCCGCCGGCTGCGCCTGGCAACCGTGGGCTTTTTGATGTACATCAACCCCACGCTGCAGTTCTTCATCGCGCTGTTTGTGTTTGATGAACCCATGAGTGGGGAGAAGCTGGCGAGCTTCGTGATGATCTGGGTGGCGCTGGGGCTTTATTCCTGGTCGGCCTGGATGGGGCGTGGGATGAGTCCCACGCCCAAATAGTGGGTTGCCTAGTGGGTTGTCAGGCAATACCGCCGAGGGTCAGTATGTCAGCCCGTACGCGATGTTTCTCCACGGCAAGGTCTGAAATCAGCGTGTTCAGGCCCGCCACGGGCGCCAGCATGTCCGGCTCCGTGGCAATGCTGTTGCGAAAGGCCAGCAGCGTGTCAATCTGCACGTGCAGGTCCTGAAAGTCTCCGAACCGTTGTTGTCGATGTTTTAATGGCCTGAGCCTGTCGTGAAACGCCGGTTTGTTCAACTCGGCCAGGTAGCGTATACGTTTCAGCCGTTTGCGCAGATCGTGAAAGTGATCGTCCGGGGACTGTTCGTTCAGTTGCCGCGCCACGGCGTCGTGCTTGTGTATGTGCTTTTTCAGGGCTTTGTGGATGTCTTCGATAGCCAGTTTCCGGGTTATCTTCTTCAAGTGGCGGGAGGTGATAAGCTGGTACCACTCATCCATGTCTTTGCGGTATTGGCCGCTGCTCAGGCGTTTGGTCAGCTCCTGGTGTTCAATGTCTGCCAGGTTGGCAAAATAGCTGCGGGCGCCGGAGCTCACCAGGGCCAACCGGGTATCTTCCTCCAGTGGCCATTGCGCCAGGTCACCCAGTAACACGTGAAGGTCTCTGAGCCGGCTGGTGGCTTGGCCATGCCGTTTCAGACTCTTGACGGCCTTGCGTAAATCGCTGTCACCACTGATGTCGACAACTGCTTCGGCGATGGCCCGGCTGCGGCGAATGGCAATATGGTACTGATGCAGAAACTCGTCGTCGTACCCCTGCAATACGCCCGGTTCCAGATCCCTGATGCGTTGATACTGGTGTAACAGCGATTCCGGGATGTGCCATGCCAGCGGAGAGTGCTCGTCGATACGGATTTTCGTCCGTTTGCGATGAAACTGCTCATAGCTGACGTCTTTGGGCGTCAGGAACCGTTCAAGCCGGCCCCTGTTCTTGCCGATCTCGCACCAGTGCTCTATGGGCAGGGTGATGTGCATGTAGCTGCACGTGGGGAAGGTGTCGGGTGCGTGCTTCAGCAGTAAGCCTGCCAGATCCTCCAGCGCAGGGTTGTGGCCAATCAGGGTAATGCTGTCTTCGTTCCGGTCGCGCAGCCAGTCGAGCACGACCTCATGGTTAAACGTGTATAGAACAGGCGCCAGTTTGACTGCGTGTTGATGGTTGCTCGGGATCAGGCCTTCCAGGGTTTGTTGTGCGCGGGTGGCATTGCTGCAGTAGACCGTTCCATCGAACGCCCCATCCGCACGGATTGCCCTGCTCATGGGGGCAAGCTGTTTCAGGCCCCGGTTGTTGAGGGGGCGCTGGTGATCACGAAGGCCATCATCGGCCCAGCTGGATTTGGCGTGGCGAATCAGATAGAGGTGTTTCATCCGTGCCCCTGAAACTGGTTTTATTGGGCCAGGTTTGATGAATCGGACGTTTGGGGCTAGACCTTTAGTCTAACGCTGGTTCAAGTCCATCCGCTACCGGCCGTTAAGACTTTTAACAATAAAAGCAAATGCATGAATGAGTTGTGGCAGTGTCGCAGCTTTACACCCCGAAGTCGCACACACCGGTATTACAAACTGGAACACACCCTGGGTGCCCGGTTGTGGATAATTACGCTGAACATTTGATCTCATACGGAGAACTTCTTGATGACATTGCTGAGCCGGTTACGCATACGTTCTCGTCTTCTGCTGGGCGTTCTGGTCCCGGTGGTCATTACGGCGGCAACCCTTGCCTGGATTACGGTCGCCCAGATCAAAAGCGGTGGTGAGGCCGAGCTTGAGCGCCTGGAAGCAAGTTTGCTCAGTGCCCGCAAGGAAGGGTTGAAGAATCTGGTGGATACCGCCCGTTCCGTGGTGCTGGACGCGAAGAACGATCCGGACCTTTCGGATGCCGAGGCCCGTGAAGCGGCAAGGGATCGTCTACGCTCCATCCGATTTGGGGGCGGCAACTATATTTTTGCGTATGCCAAAGATCTGGAAAACCTGGCCTACGCGCCGGATCCTTCCCGGGAAGGACCTACGACCAATCCAGATGTTCAGAAGCTGATACGATCACTGTTCGAAGCGGCACGGAAGGATGGCTTTTTTGGTTATGACTGGCCCAACCCCGCCTCCGGCGAGGTTGAACCCAAGGTGTCATTTACCACAATTGTTCCCGATTGGGGCTGGATGATCGGGACCGGTGTGTATGTCACCGATATCGCGGAAGTGGTTTCTGCCGCACGCGCGGATATTGAAGCGGAGATAGCCGAAACCCTCGGTTTTATCGTTCTGGTTACTGTGATTGTGGTCGTCATCGCATTGCTCATCGGTGTGTTTGTCGGTCGTACGGTGACGAAACCGTTGAACACCGTTACTGCCATGATGAAGGACATCGCCGAGGGTGAGGGCGACCTCCGCCACCGTCTGCCGGACGAAGGAAACGACGAACTCGCCGAGCTTGGGCGTCGCTTCAACGCCTTCGTGGTGAAAATCCAGGACACCATCCGCGATGTCGGCGCGACCACTGACCAGGTTGCCTCGGCCGCGGAAGAGCTCAGCCGTGTTGCCAATGAAACCCGTGCGTCGGTACAGGAGCAGGGTTCGGAAACCGATCAGATTGCCTCCGCCATTAATGAGATGGCGGCCACGATCCAGCAGATTTCCGGCAATGCCAACTCGGTGGAAAGTGCCGCCTCTGACGCCGACAGGCTTGCACGGGATGGTGGCGAGACCATTGCCAACGCACAGGCGTCCGTCAATCAGTTGTCGGAGGAGATTGAGTCCAGCTCTGGCCGTATCAGTAATCTGGCTGAGAAAACCGACGAGATTACCCAGGTGCTGGACGTCATCCACGCCGTCACTGACCAAACCAACCTGCTGGCCCTCAACGCAGCCATTGAGGCCGCCCGGGCCGGTGAGCATGGCCGTGGTTTCTCGGTGGTTGCCGATGAAGTCCGCCAGCTGGCCAAACGCAGTGCGGAATCCGCTGATCAGATTCGCGGTATGATTGACGGCTTCGTGACCGAGTCCCGCGCGGCGGTCGAGCGGATGGACGCGTCCCGCCAACGCTCCAGTGAAACGGTTGAGCGCATTAATCACGCCACTGACGCCCTGCGCACCATTGAGAAGTCTGTGGGCCATATTCATGATCAGGTGACCCAGATTGCCACCGCGGCGGAACAGCAAAGCCAGGTGGCCGAGGAAATCAACCAGAACGTGGTGCGCATCGTGGACGCGGCGCAGCGTAGCGATACGGGTGTGAACCAGACCAACGAGGCAAGCCACGAGTTGGCGCGGCTTGGTGAGAGTCTGCGTGAGCTGGTAGGCCAGTTCAAGGTATAGAACCGTTGCTTCTGGTCGGTCGACGATTGGCGTCAGCCGGCCAGCAAGCTATGATGTGGGCGATCTGATCCGACCACTACAAAAAACGGAACCTGACCTCGCTATGACTATTCGCAAATCTTTCATGACCGTCCTGGCATTGGTGTTCGCGCTGGCAAGCGCGTCGCTGTCGGCCCAGGAAACCTATACGCTTCGCCTCGCAGAAACCTGGGGGCCCAACTCTCCGATTCTGGGTGAAACAACGCGCCACATGGCCTCGATGGCTGAGAAGATGTCGGGCGGCCGCCTGCAGTTTCGCATTGACTCATCCAACAAGCACAAGGCGCCATTCGGTATTTTCGATATGGTGAAGGCGGGCCAGTACGATATGGGGCATACCGCCTCGTATTACTACAAAGGCTCGATTCCCAATGCCATGTATTTCACCACCGTTCCCTTCGGGATGATTGCACCTGAGCAATACGCCTGGTTTTACTACGGTGGCGGCATGGAATTGATGGAAAAGGTATATCGTCCCCATGGCTTGCTGTCGTTCCCCGGTGGCAATACCGGCAACCAGATGGGTGGCTGGTTCCGCGAGGAAATCAACAGTGTTGAGGACCTCCAGGGTTTGAAAATGCGCACACCCGGGTTCGCCGGCGAAGTGATGTCCGAAGTGGGCGTTGCGGTGACCAACATCCCTCCCGGGGAGCTCTACAGCGCGCTGGAGCGAGGCACGATTGACGCTCTGGAGTGGGTCGGCCCGGCACTGGATTTTCAGATGGGCTTCCATCAGATCGCAAAGTACTACTACTCCGGCTGGCAGGAGCCTGGCGCTGAAGTTCAGTTCCTGATTAACGAGAAAACCTGGAACAAGCTTCCCGAAGAGCTCCAGGAAGTACTGCGGGTGGCTATGCGGACCGCCGCCTACGACATGTACATCCAGAGCATGCATGAAAGTGGCGTGGCCTGGGATCGTATGAAGGAAGACTATCCGGATGTCACCCATAAAACCTTCCCGCCAGAGGTCATTGAAGCGCTTCGTGATGCCACAGAGAAGCTGTTGGCCGAAGAGGCGGAGAAGGATGAACTGGCACGGGAAATCATCACTTCCCAGCAGGATTATCTGAAGCAGGTTCGTCAGTGGACCAACATTTCCGATAAGGCCTATCTGAACAGCGTTTCGGGTGAATGAAAGAGACGCTTCTCTCGTTGAAAAACGTCTCCAAGGCGTTTGACGACAAAACCGTGTTGAACTCGCTGGACCTGGACATCCTGGACGGCGAGTTCATCACTCTTCTGGGGCCGTCGGGTTGCGGCAAAACCACCCTGCTGCGCCTGATGGCGGGTTTTGAGCAGCCAGACACCGGGGCAGTCAGCCTGTCTGGCCATGACATTACCCATGCCGCCCCCGAACACCGCCCCCTGAATACCGTGTTCCAGAACTACGCGTTGTTTCCCCATATGTCGGTGTACGACAACGTCGCCTATGGCCTGAAGATGGAGAAACGGCCCAGGGACGAAATTCGCCAGCGCGTGGATGAAGTGCTTGCCATGGTGCAACTGCAGGATTTCGCCCGCCGCAAACCGCATCAGCTCTCTGGTGGACAGCAGCAACGGGTGGCCATTGCCCGTGCCGTGGTCAAGCGTCCGCAACTTCTGTTGCTGGATGAGCCTCTGTCTGCGCTTGACTACAAGTTACGCCGGACCATGCAGGTGGAGTTGAAGCGACTGCAACGGGAACTGGGCATCACGTTTGTATTCGTGACCCACGATCAGGAAGAAGCCCTGTCGATGTCGGATCGGGTGGTGGTCCTGAAAGACGGCGCGATTCAACAGCTGGGTACGCCCCGGGAAATCTATGAGCGGCCCGCCAATCTCTTTACAGCGCGCTTCGTTGGGGAGACCAACCTCTTTCCGGGATATCTGACCTCGGTTGAAGATACTGGCATTACCCTGGATATCCTGGGCCTGAGCCGTACCCTTCAGAAGCCCGGGTTTACGCTGCGCAAAGGTGAGCAGGTGAATGTCCTGCTGCGTCCGGAGGATATTCGTGTGCTGGCTCCTGAAGACGAAAAGGGTCTGGCCGGCAGGATTGTGGAGCGAAACTACAAGGGCAGCACGCTGGACTCAGTGATTCATCTTGAGGACGGTACTGAAGTGCTGGCCAGTGAGTTTTTTGATGAGGACGATCCTGCCTTTGACTATAAACTGGGCGAGCCCGTGCGGGTCAGTTGGGTCGACGGCTGGGAATGGTTATTGCCGGTTGAACTGGAGCCCGTCAACAACGACGCAGAAGAAGGGCTGAGTACGAATGCATAGGGTGTTACAGCAGCCCTTCAAAACCGCAGTGCTGATTCTGGTCTGGGGCTGGTTGTTGCTTCTTGTGCTCACCCCGAACCTACTGGTGGTGGGGGCCAGTGTGATGACACGAGACCCCGGCACCTTCCTCTCGTTGCCGCTGAACCTGGACAGTTACCGGCAGTTGTTCGACCCGCTGTACCTGGACGTGTTCCTGAACTCCCTCTACATGGCCGGCATGACGACCGTCTTCTGCCTGCTGATAGGATATCCCTTTGCCTGGGCATTATCGGGCCTGGGCAAACAGCGCCAGATGCTGCTGATTTTCCTGTTGATTGTGCCTTTCTGGACCAATTCCCTGGTGCGCACCTACGCCCTGAAACTGCTGCTGGCCACCAACGGCCTGATCAACAATGCACTCATGGGGTTGGGGCTGATCGACGAGCCGCTGAGAATGCTCTACACCGAAGGTGCTGTGATCATCGGGCTGGTATACCTGCTGCTGCCGTTCATGATCCTGCCTCTGTACTCCGTGTTCGATGACCTGAGGAAAGAGCTGCTGATGGCCTCGCACGACCTGGGAGCGGGCAAGCTTTCGACGTTCCTGCACGTGACGATACCCCTGACCTTGCCGGGCGTGCTGGCGGGCGTGATGCTGGTGCTGTTGCCCGCCATGGGCCTGTTCTTCGTGGCGGACATACTGGGTGGTTCCCGCAATCTGCTGGTCGGCAATGTCATCAAGAACCAGTTCCTGGACGCCCGTGACTGGCCCTTCGGTGCCGCCGCCAGCATTCTGTTGACGGTTGCCATGGCTGTCCTGCTGTTTGCGCACCGGCTCAGCCAGCGGCGGCTCGGTGAGGAGGCCAGGGCATGAATCGCTGGCTGCCGAAAACCTATCTCACCCTGGTGTATGTGTTGCTCTACCTGCCGATCCTGGTGCTGGTGGTGTTTTCGTTTAACAGTTCCCGCACCGGTTACCGCTGGGGCGGGCTCAGTCTGCAATGGTACGAGTCGCTGTTCAATAACCACGCCATGGTCCAGGCCATGTGGAATTCCCTCTGGCTGGCACTGGCGGCGGCCACGGTATCGACCATTATTGGCGCGCTGACAGCGTTGGCTCTTCACCGGTATCGCTTTCGTGGCAAGCGTGTGCTGCGCGGGATGCTGTTTGTGGTGATGATGTCGCCCGAGATTGTATTGGCCATCTCTTTGCTGGCGTTGTTCCTGTTGGTGGGCCTGCAACTGGGGTTTGTCTCTCTTCTGCTGGCCCACGTTACCTTCTGCCTGCCATTTGTGGTGATCACCGTAATGGCACGATTGAGCGGGTTCGATGAAAGCCTGCCCGAAGCGGCGCGGGATTTGGGCGCCAATGATTTCACCATGACCCGCACGGTACTGATTCCGGTAATCATGCCAGCATTGCTGGCTGGATGGCTGTTGGGCTTCACCCTGTCACTGGACGATGTGGTGGTGAGCACCTTTGTGAGTGGTCCCAGCTATGAAATTCTGCCACTTCGCATCTACTCTATGGTGCGTGTGGGCCTTAAGCCGGAAGTGAATGCCCTGGGCACCCTGCTGCTGGTGTTTTCCCTGGCAATGTTGATGCTGTCCCAATGGATACTGACAAGGAGCAAACGATGAAGAAACTGGCGTTGGCGGGCCTGATGGCTGCAACCCTGACCGGATGCAGCTCGCAGGAAGAGCCGCAGGTACTGAACCTCTACAACTGGTCTGAGTACATGCCCCAGGAGGTATTGGACCGCTTTGAGGAGGAAACCGGTATCCAGGTGGTCTACACCACCTATGACAGCAATGAGGCTATGTATGCGCGGCTGAAACTTCTGGATGACAGCGGCCAGTACGATCTGGCGCTGCCCTCCACCTATTACGTCAACAAAATGCGTAAGGAAGGGCTGCTGGAAAAGATCAACCACGAGAAACTGGAAGGCTTCGAAAAGCTCGACCCCGAGCTGACGAACCTGGATATCGACCCTGAAAACCAATACAGCGTTCCCTACCTCTGGGGCACCACAGGGCTGGCCTACGATGCCAATGATGTTGAGGGCGAAGAGGTAACGGCCTGGTCGGATCTGTGGGACGAGAAATACGAAGGCCGCGTGATGCTCACCAACGACATGCGCGAGGTGTTCCACATCGGGCTGAGAGTGCTCGGATACTCTGGCAACAGCACCGATCCCGAAGAGATCGAGGCGGCTTATGACAAGCTGACCGAACTGATGCCTGCGGTGCGTACCTTCAACTCGGATGCACCGCGAATGCCCTATCTTGAAGGCGAGACCGACATCGGCATGATCTGGAATGGTGAAGCCGTGATGGGTGAGGAGGACATGCCGTCCCTTGAATACGTCTATCCGGAAGAGGGCATCATTGTCTGGCTCGACAGCTTTGTGATTCCCAAGAACGCCGAGAATGCAGACGCTGCCCATCAATTCATCAGTTTTGTCATGCGGCCGGAAATCTCCGCGCTGATCAGTGAAGACATCGGCTATGTCACGCCCAACCTTGCGGCCCGCGAATTGTTGAGCGATGAAGTGGCCAACGACCGCACCAGCTACCCGACACCGGAAGACCTGACCAACGCCGAGTTCCAGAAGGACGTGGGTGACGATGCCATGCAGGTCTATACCAAATACTGGGAAATGCTGAAGTCCGGGCAGTAAACCCGCAAACGGCTTGATCCGCCCCGGAAATCAGATCTCCGGGGCGATAAAGTCAGGCGCGATACCAGACTGCGCGATGCAGCGCGGTATATCCATATCCTGCAGGGAGCCCTCGGTCGTCACCAGCAGGGTTTTCATGCCGGCGTTCTGCCCGCCCAGGATGTCCGTATGAAGGGTGTCGCCCACCATGAGTATCTGCCCCGGCGGCACGTCCGCGAAGCGCTCAAGCACGGCCTGGAAAGCAGGTGCATAGGGCTTGCCGTAGAACTGCGGTTGGACACCGCTGGCCTCACGGGCCCGGTGGGCGAAGAATCCGGGTTCCAGCGTCAGGCAGTCGCCGCGGGGGGCCACCAGATCTGGATTGGCGATTTCCAGTGGCCTCGGCCGTTCTGTCAGTGTGGCCTCCAGTGCCGCCTGCATCTTCTCGTTCCAATCCTCGCTGCTGAGCATGATCAGGCCGTCATAGCTATCCAGTTTTCGTTTCAGTTGCTCCGTGACGGGGGGCCGCACCGGTTGCCAGTCTAGCGGCAGCGTGTCCGGTTCGGAATTCTCCGGGGCAATGACACCCCATAGGCCTTCGCGTCCCCGGTCGGACAGAGACTGCTCCAACAACCAGCGGCTGGAAATCAACTGTTCCGGCGTGATGTCGAACCCCATGCGCCGATACTTCTCCACCAGTTTGGCGTGGCTGGCGGTAGCCGCGTTGGAGAGAATCTGGACGTGTTTGCCCATTCGTTGCAGCTCGCGAAACCGTTGAATGGCTGCGGGGAAGGCCCTGGGTCCGGCATTCAGCACCCCAAAGGCATCGAACACGTATACCTGGAACCGGTCCGCCAGCGGCGCCATATCCTCCAGCGTGACAGGTCGAGGCTGTTCTGAGGTCGGCAGGCCCGCAGGCAGCCAGCGACGGATCTGCTCATACTGGTGGAAAGCCCAGGCTGGAGTGGGTGTTATGCCATTAAACGAGGTGGGGTGGGTATCGATCATTGGCCTAGAGTACCGCTTGGCGTACCTCGGCGGAAACCCATTTCCAGCGCTGGACGGTTTTGTGACAGGGGATAGGCGAACGGCGCTGAAATCGTTGTATAAAGGAGCGGTTAGTACTTGTGTTTATTGCGCGCCTGAGCGAGTTTAACTCCATAGATGTTGTATAATTGCACTACTGTACTATTTGGCGACAGGCAAGCCCACTGTATGCAGATGTTGTACTCCCTAAACGCCGTAAGGCTGATGCTCCTGATCGCTTTGAGCTTTTTGGTGCCTTCGGCGGCGTATGCGGCAGTGGACCTGGACGAGGGATGGGAATATCGGTGGGGCGATTCTCCATTGACCGAGGAGGGGGTGCCGGAGTGGACTCTGGGCCAGGCCCCCTGGCAATGGAACGCTATCAGCTTTCCATCCAACCCGCCTGGTCGCAACGGACAAGAACATGTGTGGTATCGCATCACCCTTCCGGAGGGCGAGTGGCAGGAGCCGGTTCTGTATATCTACAGTGTCGATCTGATTGTCCAGGTCTGGCTCGACGGCGAGAACATCTACCAGTACGGCAGGTTTGATGATCAGGGCCGGGGGCGTTTTGAAGGTTGGCCCTGGCACGCGATTCCGCTGCCTGAAGAGTTTGCGGGTACGCCGATCTACTTTCGCATTTTCTCTGATTACACCGACATTGGTCTGTGGGGTGAAGTCTCCATTATGGAGCAGCCGGCCCTGACCCTGTTTATCGTGAAAAACTCCCTCGAAGCCCTGGTCATTTCCGGCTTTTCAGCCCTGATTGCCCTGCTAGCGATGATCTTTGCCCTGTTGCAAACGGAAAAGAAGAGTTTCGGCAGCATTGCCCTGTTCTCTTTGTCGTCCGCTGTTCTGCTTCTGTCCGACAGCCAGGCCAGTCAGTTGATCTGGAACCTGCCGATGATGTGGGACTATCTGGCCGCTGGTTCCTACTACATGCTGCCGGTGGCCATGGCATTGTTGCTGGAGCAGTGGTTCAGTGATCGCCGGCCCTGGTTGATTAATCTGGTCTGGAAGATTCACCTTGTCTACGCGGTGGTGGCGATAGGGCTGGCATTAATGGGTGTGGTTGACCTGTCATCAACGTACCCGCCGTTTGATGCGCTGCTGTTAGCGTCCCTAGCAACCGTCACGGTCGTTGTCGTAAAGCGGTTCAGACAACTGAAGATTGAACAGCAGATCATCCTCGCCGCTTATGGCGTGTTCTGCAGCCTGTTGGTGGTGGATATGGCCGTTGCCCACGGCGTCCTGCCCTGGGGGCGGGTACCGGTCAGTTGGGGAACGCTGGTCTTCTCGCTGGCCGTAGTGATGATTTCCCTCTGGCATTATGCACGAACCCAACAGGCGCTCCATCGGTTGAACCTGTCGCTGGAGCAGCAGGTAACAGAGCGAACCCAGAAGGCGGAATCGTTGGCTCGCCGTGAGCAGGCCAGGGTGAGGCTGCTCACGTTCGAGAATGAAAAAACCCGTGTTCTGAACGACATCAACGGGGAGCTGCAGGATTGCATCAGCCTCAACCAGACGTTCCATATCCTGGCGCGACGACTTCCTGACCTGTGCAGCCCTCTGCGGGGAAGGCTATATCAGCGTGTGGAAAACGGCAGCGCCTATGAACTGTTGACTCGCTGGGGGTATGCCGGGGAACCGGAATCACCATTGCGCATCGAAACTCCTGAGGGCCCGCCGCCCCATAGCCAGATACCGGCCCGCCATGTTCAGGACCTGGATCAGTCCTGGTCCGGGTGGCAGAAGGGCGAGGATGAGTCATTGTGCCTGTGGATTAACTTGCAATCGGCAACCGAGGGGGCGGTGACAATGGCGCTGTTGTTTGTGGAAGTGCCGGACGAGTTTGCGGCTGACGGCACGGATTACGGCGTGGCCCGCTTGTTCCAGACGTTAAGTCAGGGGGTGCAGAAAATCGGTATCGCGCTCTCAAGCATCAGCTTGCGGGAGGAACTGCAGAAATACTCGTATGAGGATGCGCTCACCGGCCTGAAGAATCGCCGTTATTTTGATCAGCTTCTGGAGCACGAGTCGGCGGTGGCCTTGCGTGGTGACCAGCCGCTGTCACTGCTGATGGTGGATATCGATCATTTCAAACGCTTTAACGACACTCATGGCCACGAAGCCGGCGATTCCGCTCTGAAAGCCGTGGCCGGTGTGTTGGCGCGGCATTTCCGCGACAGCGATGTGGTCTGTCGTTTTGGAGGCGAGGAGTTTGTCATCATCATGGCCGGCTCCACCGCAAAAGCCGCTTACGATAAGGCGCGAGAACTGGCCCATGCCGTCCGTGCCATGCCGGTGGAACATGGTGGCTTTGAGTTGGGCCACGTAACCATATCGGTGGGGGTGTCCAGCTGGCCCGAGTGCAGCGACTCCCCAGACAGCTTGCTGGGACTTGCCGACCGGGCCCTTTACCGCGCCAAGGAGGCGGGCAGGGACCGGGTAGAAATTTCATAGGCGCCGGAACGGGTACTAATGCCAGATGTTGCCGTCGATCTTTTCGTGCAGCTCAGGGTAGTCTTTTGATTTGAAGTGGGGTACCTCGCCCTGTTTGCGCTGGGCAAGATAGTCTTTTGTCAGCTTCACCACCGTACCTGAAAGCATGACAATGGCAATCAGGTTGATGGTTGCCATCAGACCCATGGATGCGTCAGCGGCGTTGAAAACAGTCACCACCGCCTCGTAACTGCCCCATACAACCATCCCCAGGACGGCAGAGCGAAGCAGTGTAATGGCGATGGTACTGTCACCGCCAAGGTGAATCAGGGCATTCTCTGCGTAGGTGTAGTTGGCGACAATGGACGTGAATGCAAAGAACAGGATGGCAATGGCGATGAAATAGGCGCCAGACTCGCCAATGTGGCTTTGCATGGCATCCTGGGTAAGCTGGGTTCCGGTAATGCCGGAGCCCGGTTCCATGACGCCGGAGAGCAAAATCATCACTGCTGTTGCGGTGCAGATAATGATGGTGTCGACAAACACGCCAAACGCCTGCACCAATCCCTGGGATGACGGGTGGTGGGGCGCTGGTGTGGCCGTTGCCGCAATGTTGGGCGCCGAGCCCATGCCGGCCTCGTTGGAGAACAGCCCGCGCTTGATACCATTGAGCATGGCGGCGGTAATGGAACCCGCTGCGCCGCCGGCGGCTTCTTCCAGCCCGAAGGCGCTCTTTACGATGGTCATCAGCACGCCCGGCACTTCAGTGATGTTAATGGCCATAATCACCAGAGCAATAAGCACATAGAGACCCGCCATCAGCGGCACTACCAGTTCTGCGAACCGGACGATGGAGCGCAGGCCACCAAAGATGACAATGCCCGCGAGAACAGCGATCACAATGCCAACCCAAATCTTGGGCACTCCAAAGGCACCCTGCATGGCATCGGCAATGGAATTTGCCTGAACAGCGTTGAAGACCAGTCCGAAGGACAGGATCAGGCAGACGGCAAAAATACTGCCCGCCCACGGCGCCTTCAGGCCCTTGGTTATGTAGACCGCAGGCCCACCCCGATACTGGCCTTTGCCATCACGTACCTTGTAGAGCTGTGCCAGCGTGCTCTCCGCGTAGCCGGTTGCCATGCCGACCAGGGCGACCATCCACATCCAGAAGATGGCGCCAGCACCGCCAAGATACAGGGCCACCGCGACACCGGCGAGGTTGCCGGTGCCCACGCGAGAGGCAAGGCTGGTGCATAGGGCCTGGAACGGCGATATACCGTGGACATCGCTGTCACGGGAGCCACGAATGGCGCGGATCATTTCCCCAAAATTGAGGAATTGCAGAAAACCCAGACGGATGGTGAAAAAGACACCAACGCCCAGCAGGCCGTAGACCAGAACGTAGCCCCACAGAATGGAGTTCAGCGAATCTACGATAGTGGTCATAGTTCTTCCTTAAACAGTTGTCGTTAAACTACCAGCACTGGACATTTCGCCTTGGAAGCGACGCGGTGGGACACGCTGCCAAGCAGCATACCCTCTTTATCGCTGTGAGTGCCCCGGGTACCGACCACAATCAGGTCTACTTCCTTGTCCTTGGCAAACTTGACGATCACGCTGGAAGGACGGCCGGCTTTAACAAAGCCCCGAACCTTTACCGCCCCCTTTTCCTTGGCCTTTTCCTTGGCATGGTTGACGATCTCCTTGGCGTATTCCGATAGCACCTTGTCAGGGATATCCATGCTATCCGGCCGGCCAATCGACAGAGATGCCTCAAACAGGCTGTGATGCTTGTAAACACAGATCAGATAGATCTCGGTGTCCATGAGTTTTTGTAGCTCAATGGCCTTGTCCATGGCCTTGAAGGATGACTTGGAACCGTCAACGGCCACCAGAATTTTCTTGAACATTTCACTCTCCCTGAAGTCCGGTCTCTATATCCCTCAGCGGAACGCAACGTCACGAAGGAACAGCGCAATTTGCGGGAAGGCGATGATCAGCCCGGCCGCTGCCACCAGCATAAAGACGAACGGTGGCGTACCACGGATTACTTCCCAGTATGGGCGCTTGAATATGGCGATGGCGGTGAATATGTCACAACCAAAGGGTGGCGTTGCAGAGCCTATGGCGACCTGCAGTGTAATCAGAACCCCGACGAGCACTGGGTCCAGACCGGTGGCTTCGATCGCCGGTGCAAAGATCGGCGTCAGCACCAGTATCACCACGATCGGGTCAACAAACATGCAGGCAACAAAGAAGGCGATACAGATCGCAATCAGGACACCTACCGGGCCGGCTTCATTGACGCCAACTGCTTCCAGTATTGTTTGTGGAATCTGTGCAAACGAGATAATCCAGGAAAAGCCGTTGCCCACGGCAACCAGTATGAAAACCACAGCGGTAATCAGGCCGGTGGACTTGGCAATCCGATAGATATCCGGCAATTTCAGCGAGCGGAACACCACGAATTCGAGTAAGAAGGCGTACAGCACGCACACAGCGGCGGCCTCCGTAGGGCTGAAAATACCGCCGTAGATACCACCAACAATGATGACCGGGAAGAAAAGAGGCCATAGTGCTTCGCGGACGGCGACCCCCCGTTCTCTCCAGCCGGCCCTTTCCTCGGTGGGGACCTTGTTAATGTATGCATAGATCAGGCAGTAGATTGAAAACATCATCAGAATCATGACGCCCGGGCCGATGCCTGCAATGAACAGTTCGGCAATGGAGGTTCCGGAAATAACCCCGTAGATAATGAAGCCGATACTGGGGGGGATCAAAAAGGCAATGTCACTGGAATTGATGATCAGCGCCAGGGAGAACGAGTCGGAATAGCCCGCTTTAAGCAGTTTGGGACGCAAGGGAGAACCAACAGCCACAACCGTCGCCTGGGTGGAGCCGGATACCGCACCAAAGAGGGTACACGAGGTGGCTGTACTGATCGCCAGCCCGCCTTTGATGTGCCCGATAAAGGCCATCACCATATGGATAAGGCGGTCGGCGGACTGCCCGCGAGTCATGATATCAGCCGCCAGAATGAACATGGGCACAGCAATCAAAGAGGCTGGACGGATACCTCCCATCATTTGCTGGACGAACGTGCCCATCTGGCCGAAGCCATCAAACATCATTACAAAACCGACCACCGCACCGGTAATCAGCGGAACCATCATCGGGAAGCCCAGGAGCAGCAGCCCGATCATGATTACCATCATTATAGTCGCCATGAGTTTCTATCCTTTGTTAAAGCAGCTGCAGGTTCAGACTTCCGACTCACTATCAGAGTAGCCGTCGATCACACCAGTGGAGAGATAAACATCCTTGCTGGTGAGATTCTTGATCGCTGTGAGGAAATACTGAATGCCGGTAATCGCAAAGCCCACTGGCGCCCAAACGTAAATCCACCAGATCTCAAAGCCCAACGCAGGGAGAATTCGCCCACGGCTGTAAAGGGTCTCGACGTATCCATAGGAGTGGTAGCAGAGGAAGAACATTACCAAAGAGGTAAACAGGGCGATGAAAATCATCAGTACTTTGCGCCCTTTTGGCGGGATCGCATCATAAACCGCAGACATGCGGATATGGCGGCCATGGCGGGCCGCGTAGCCGATGCCGGCAAACGTAATCAGGATAATAAGAATCCGGTTAATCTCGCCGGAGAAAAACAGGCCTTCTCCAAAGACAAAGCGTGCAATAACGTTGATGCATGTGTTGACGGCCATAAGGATGACGCCAACCGCGAGCATCACGGCCTCAGTTTTAGCAATAACTTCATCAATGGTTCCCAGAAACCCGGGCAGGCCGGACTCGTAGGTGCCGGTATCGTCTTCTAGATCCGGGGAGTTCTCGGACATGGGGGGTTGCTCCAGAACATATCGCTCCCAGCCGGCAGGAGGTCCCCGGCGGGGCGGGGTTAAAACAGATTCCCGCCGGGCAGGGCCGGCGGGAATGGTTCCTTCAGGATCAGTTGCTCTGAACTTCCTTGAGGTCTTCCTTGAACTGGTTCAGCAGTTCTTTACCGCTTTCGCCAGTCATCTCGATGAACTTCTCTTCAACCTGCGGCGCGCGGGCCTTGAAGGCTTCGATCTGTTCGTCGTTCAGGCGAGTGACGGTGACTTCGTCGCTGGCTTTCTGGATCTTCTCAAGGGCTTCTTCAGCGAGACCATCGATGTGAACGATGATTTTCTCGAACGCGTAATCCGCAGCGTCCTCAACAAGCTTCTTGTCTTCGTCGGACAGGCCGTCGTAGAAGTTCTTGTTGGCCATCATGGCAGTGGTGAACCAGCCGTGACTGGTGAAGACCAGGTTCGGGGAAACTTCATAAAGACCGCCGGATTCGATCCAGAAAATCGGGTTCTCCTGACCCTGGATCATGTTGGTCTGCAGGGCACCGTAAACTTCACCCCAGGGCAGCGGCGTGGGGGTTGCACCAAACGCTGAATAGGTTTCCGACAGCAGCGGGTTGGTCATGACACGGATCTTCTTGTTGTTGAAGTCTTCCGGTTTGCTGACGGGCTCGTCCACCGTTACAACCATTTCGCCTTCCGGGTACATCTGCAGAAGCTCCAGACCATTCTGGGCATACAGCTCCGGGAAGTCCTCGTTGATCGCCTCACTTTCACGGAAGAACTTGATCACCGTGTCCATGTCGGTCGGCATCAGGTAAGGAATGAAGAAAATTTGCGCTTCCGGAATCAGCGAGCCGGTGAAGCCGGGAGACTGGTTGACGAAGTTAAGGATGCCAGCCTGGGTCTGCTCCATGATGTCGTCGGATTCGCCGAGCTCACCAAAACGATAAATCTGCAAGGTGTGGTCGGAGTTGTCTTCGATGTATTCCTTGAAGTCGTAAGCGAATACGTCCTGGACATCACCTTCATATTCTTCGTGCGCATAGCGCCAGTTGGCAGCATTCACCGAATTCGCCGCTGTCATTGCGGCAAAGGCAAACGCAGAAAATCCGGCCAGTTTCTTGAACTTGCTCATGGTGCTCATCGCGTTGTCTCCGCTTATTTTTTTGCTGAAATGATCTGTTACATTTATTTAGACTGGCAAAACAATCCCGATTTCGCAAGAAATTGGCGAATTTACCTGGGGCCGAAAGCGACGCGTTCCGGTCGCCCATGCAAGTTGTGGTAGGCTTTTGTTTCTTACCGGAAACAACACACAGGGCAGGTATGCCAGTAACGCCATCCATCGAGCCCGGCTTTCACGCCATCCACGCGAATCATCTGGAAGACCTGCGCCGGGCTGTGGTCTGGATCAGCCGGCAAAGCCCCCTGCCACCGCTGGAAAGTGAAACCTTTCTTGTGCAGAGCAATGGTATTGCCCAATGGCTCAAGCTGGCACTGGCTGAAGACCCGTCCGAGGAGGGTGCTGATGTCGGGGTCGGCGGCCTGGGGATTGCGGCCGGCATGGATTTTCTGTTTCCCGCCCGCTTTATCTGGCAGGCCTACCGTGCGGTACTGACCTCGGAGGGCGTACCGGAACAGTCCCCGTTTGATAAGTCCCGACTGGTCTGGCGCCTGTTCCGACTACTGCCGGAGTTGATCGCGGACGACGACGTGTTTGCGCCGTTGCGACGATTCATGGCCGGAACGGATACTGAAACCCGACGCTACCAGCTCGCCGGCAAGATTGCGGACCTGTTCGACCAGTATCAGGTTTTCCGCGCCGATTGGCTGGCGGATTGGGAAGCCGGCCATGACCGGCTGCGGATGGCGCGCGGCGAATACCGTGAGCTGGGCGATGAGCTGCGCTGGCAGGCGGTACTGTGGCGCAGGCTGGTGGCCGATGTGGGCGAACTCGCGGGTACCAGCCGTTCACGCATTCACACCCGGTTCATGGCGCAAGGGCAGGCACTGACAGCCGCAGACCGGCCTCCAAACCTGCCCCGTCGTATTGTGGTCTTCGGTGTGTCATCCCTGCCGAAGCAGGCGCTGGAAGCCCTGTCCGTTCTCAGCCGGGTCAGCCAGGTGGTGCTCTGTGTCCATAATCCCAGCGAATTTTACTGGGCCGACATCATCAGCGACCGTGACCTGCTGACGGCGGACCGCAAGCGCGGCAAGACCCACCCGGAACTGGCGGCACTGACCGACCCTGATGCCCTCCACCAGCACGCCAACCCCCTGCTGGCGGCCTGGGGCAAACAGGGGCGGGACTACATTCGCCTGCTGGACGAGTTCGACAACCCCGAGGCGTACCAGGGCCGCGTGGCAACTCCGGAGGGCCGGATCGATATTTTCACGCCCCACGGAGATCCGGATAAGCCTGCGCTGTTGCACCAGATCCAGAACGACATTCGTTCGCTCACTTCCCAGGCAGAGATGCTGGGGCAGGCACGGACCCTCGATCCGTTCCAGGACGATTCCGTGGTGTTTCACAATGCCCACAGCCCGCAACGGGAAGTGGAGATTCTTCACGACCAGTTGCTGGCGGCATTCAACAGCAACCCGCAGCTTCGGCCCCGCGACGTGATCGTCATGGTGCCAGACGTCGACACCTACGCACCTCACATCCAGGCGGTGTTTGGCCGTTACCCGTCGTCGTCCCGGCGCTACATCCCGTTCACCATTTCCGACCAGGGCCAGCGGCATCGTCAGCCGGTGCTGATTGCACTGGACACGTTGATGGCGCTGCCCGAAAGCCGTTTTGGCGTCAGCGAGATCATCAGCCTGCTGGAAGTGCCGGCCGTACGCAGCCGGTTCGGTATCGCCGAGGGCGACCTTCCATTGGTACGCCAATGGGTGGACGGCGCCAACATCCGCTGGGGCCTGCACAGCGAACATCGCAGCAGTCTCGACTTGCCTGAGGGACTGGAACGCAACACCTGGCAGGCGGGGCTGCGGCGGATGCTGTTGGGCTATGGCGCTGGCCGCGACGATCCCTGGCAGGGCATCGAACCGTTCGAGGAAATTGGCGGCCTGCAGGCGGGTGTGGCGGGCAATCTCTACCGCTTTGTGGATCGGCTGGAAGAGCTCTGGCACGAACTCAGGTCCACTGCAACGCCTGCCGGCTGGCTCGATCGGCTGCAGTCCATCCTCGAACGCTTCTTCGCTGAACTGTCTGACGACGATCTGCTGCTGGTGAACCGGCTACGCCGACAGGCAGAGCAGTGGCTCCAGGACTGCAACAGTGCCGGCATGGAAGACGTGGAACTGCCTCTGAGCATCGTGCGGGAAATTCTGCTGGAAGGGTTGGAAGAAGGCGGCCTCAATCAGCGCTTCCTGGCCGGCAAGGTCAATTTTGCAACCCTGATGCCCATGCGCGCCATCCCCTTTCGGCGGGTGTGCCTGTTGGGCATGAACGACGGTGACTACCCGCGCTCGCGACCGCCGGTGGATTTTGACCTGATGGCCGTGGATTACCGGCCGGGCGACCGTTCCCGCCGGGAGGACGACCGCTACCTGTTTCTGGAGGCATTGCTCTCCGCGCGGGAGCAGCTTTACATCAGTTGGGTAGGGCGCAGCATCCGTGATGACTCGGAACGGCCACCCTCCGTACTGGTCAGCCAGCTCTGTGACCATCTTGATGCGGTGTGGCAGGTGGAGGAGTCGGACCGAAAAGCCTCTCCGGCCCTGACGATCAAACACCCGCTGCAGCCGTTCAGCCGTGAGTATTTTCCCGCCGGAAATCGCGGAGCCGGGCACAATGGCTCGCCCGACGTGAACGCAGTGCTGGCAACGCGGCGCCTGTTCACCTATGACAGTGAATGGCTCAGTGCGCACCAGCAACGGGAAACCGATGTGGTGGGCGTCGAACTGCCTTTCCTGCCTCCGGCGGAGCCACTGACGATTGCTGATATTGGCGCTTTCCTCAAGCGACCAGTGGACACCTTTTACCAGCGCCGGCTGCAGGTCCGGTTTACCGATGTGGAGAGTCTGGACACCGACAACGAGGCATTCGCCATGGACGGCTTGCACCACTGGCGCCTGGAGGACGAATTGATCCGTCATGCGGTGATGAAATCGGGCACCGAGGACGAACTGCATCAGCGGCTGGAGGCTGCCCTGGCGAGTATGGCCCGGCGAGGTGAGTTGGGCATGGGAGTGACCGAAACCGCCCTGACCCGGCAGTTGGAAAGCCGCATGCCAGACCTGTACCGGCGTTATCAGGAGGCCGTGGCGCTCTGGCCTGAGCCGGTGGAAGATATCTCAGGCTTTGAGTACCGCCATGAGCATGGCGACGCGGCGGTCACTGTTAACGACAGGCTGGGCAACCTGCGTACCCGCCCGGGCGGTGACCTCTGCCGGGTGGTGATCGCCAGTAGCAATTTGCTGGAAGGGGCCGGAAGCGCTCGCCAGCTAAAGTTCCCGGCCCTCTTGGAACACTGGGTGGCACACCTGGCAGGTAATATTCGTTACGACGCTTTCCACACCCTGGTGATCGCCAAAGAGGAAAAGCGTGTCGTCAACCTGTTGCCTCTGGACACCGACCAGGCCAGGGAATACCTGGCCGGCATCCTGGGCTACTGGATTCAGGGTCAGACGCGGCCGCTGCCGATAGAGTCGGGTGCGGCCTTCGGCTATTTGCGGGGCCTTTATCCCGCCAGGGGCGAGGGCAGTGAAGACAAAGCACTGCTGAAGGCGACGGACGCCTACGGCAAGGCTCTGGAGCGCGACAGTGGTTACCTGCGCCGGGCCTATCCGGAGGTAGAACAACTGCTGGCGGATGACGAATTTCCGCTGTTGGTGTCGGCACTGTATGAGCCACTCTGGCACGCCGAACAGGCCGGTCGGGCCAAGCCTGGCGGTGCGGGAAAGGAGTCGACAAAATGACGGAAGAGATCCGCAAGCTCGATCCCCTAACACTGTCGTTGCGTGGCAGCCAGCTGATCGAGGCCAGTGCCGGCACCGGCAAGACCTTTACCCTGGCGCTGCTGTACGTGCGCCTGGTACTGGGCCATCGCACCGTGGAAGAACCCCTCGGTGAGGGCATCATGCCGCCCAACCTGTTGGTGGTGACCTTTACTGAGGCCGCCACCAAGGAACTCCGGGACCGGATTCGCGCCCGCCTGACCGAAGCCGCGGCGTTATTCGCGGCTGAACCGGACACTGTCGACACCGCGGCGATGTCAAAAGACCCACTGGTGAATCTGCGCAATGCCTGCCCAGCGACCGACTGGCCAGCCTGCCGCCGCAAACTGCTGTTGGCCGCGGAATGGATGGACGAGGCTGCCGTGTCCACCATCCACGGCTGGTGCAATCGCATGCTCAGCGAACATGCCTTCGACAGCGGCAGCCTGTTCCGTCAGACCCTGGAGACCAGTCAGACGGACCTGCTGGATGACGTTGTGAGGGATTACTGGCGTACCTTTATCTACCCCATGCCACCGGAGTTGATGGGGGAGGTGCTGGACACCTGGAAAACCCCGGAAAGCCTGCGCCAGTCAGTGCGCAACCTGTTGCCACACGTTGATGCCCTGCCAGTGCCGGAACGTGACCCACTGGCCGCTGCGGAGGAAGCGAAACGCCTGCGGGAGGTGGAACTGCAGGCTCTGAAAGCCCCCTGGCCGGCCTGGTGCGACGAACTGGAAGAGCTGTTGGCGGAAACCACGAAGCGAAAGCCGAAACCGCTGCATGGCACCACCAAAAACTCCCTTCAAAAAGCCGTGGAACACCTTCGAGAATGGGCCACAACCGATGCGGCTGAACCGCATGAGTTCTTGTCGAGCAAGCGCACCAAGGGTTTCGATACCCTGGAGGCGGACGCGTTTGCCGAAAAATGGACCGGCGAGGATGAGCCTCCGCATCATCCTGCCATGGACGCCATCACCGAACTCAAACCGGCATTGAAAACCATGCCGGTGGCGAAAGCGGACATTCTCAACCATGCCGCCTGCTGGATCGCCCGTCGCCTGGACAGCGAAAAACAGCGCCTGGCCAGTATGGGCTTTGACGACCTGCTCACGCGACTGGATGCCGCGTTGGGCGGCCCCCAGGGCGAACGCCTGGCAGGCACTATTCGTCGGCAGTTTCCGGTGGCGATGATCGATGAATTCCAGGATACCGACCCGGTGCAGTACCGGATTTTTGACCGTATATACCGGGTGGCCAGCAACGACCAGGACACCAGCCTGTTGATGATTGGCGACCCCAAACAAGCGATTTACGGTTTCCGTGGCGCTGATATCTACACCTATCTGGATGCCCGTCGGGCGGTCAGCAGCCGAACCTACACGCTGGGGACCAACTACCGCTCAGCTGTCGCCATGGTAGACGGCGTCAACCGGGTATTCGCCCAGGCCGACCAGTCCCTGCCCGAAGGGGCCTTCCTGTTTCGAGCCGGGGACGACAACCCGTTGCCCTTCAGCCCCGTGGAGGCCAAAGGTACCGGCCAGCAATGGCTTGTTAACGGGCAGCCGCGACCACCACTGACGTTCTGGACCCTGACCGATGAGCGCCCTATCGCCAAGGAAACCGGCAGGGAGGCCATGGCCGAGGCCTGTGCGGCGGAGATTGCCCGCCTGTTGAATCTGGGGCAGAGCGGCGAGGCGGGCTTTGGGGCCGAGGGCACGCCGTTTGAGCCCGTGCGACCGGAGCACATTGCTGTGCTGGTCAACAAACGTGACGAGGCGAATGCCGTCCGGCGATCATTGGGCGCCCGGGGCGTTCGCAGTGTGTACCTCTCAGACCGTAATTCCGTGCTGCAGTCGGTCCAGTCGGTGGAGATGTTGCAGTGGCTGCAGGCCTGCGCCGAACCGGGCCAGCTTCCGCTGATTCGCGCGGCACTCGCCACGCCCACCATGGGCCTGGCTTATCAGGAGCTGGACCGTCTGTTCAGTGACGAAAATGCGCTGGACCGCGAGATCAACCGCTTTCAGGGCTACCGTGAACTCTGGCAGCAACAGGGCGTACTGCCGATGCTGCGGCGCCTGCTGATGGACTATGACGTGCCGGCGAAGCTGCTGTCCGGGCCTGACGGCGAACGCGGCCTGACCGACATTCTGCATATTGCCGAACTGCTTCAGCAGGACAGCCAGCAGCTGGACGGCGAACATGCGCTCATTCACCACTACACCGAGATGTTGCAGGATTCCGACGATGAGGACGAACACCGCACCATGCGCCTGGAAAGTGATGCCGGGCTGGTCAAGGTGGTTACTGTCCACAAGTCCAAAGGCCTGGAGTACCCGTTGGTGTTCCTGCCGTTTGCCACCGAATTCCGCGAGGAAAAGCCGAACCAGTCGTTTATCAAGTACCACGACGACGAGGGCCGGCTGCAGATTTCCCTGGAGCCGGATGAAGACACCCTGGCAAGGGCCGACCGCGAACGACTGGGTGAGGATATTCGCAAACTCTACGTTGCCCTGACCCGATCCCGTCACGCCACCTGGGTTGGCGCCAGCGGCATCAAAGGCTGGCGGCAGAGTGGTCTGGGGCACCTGATTGGCCGCTCTGCCAGCGATGAAGACACGGACCTGATGCCCTTCCTGCAGTCCGTGGCCACCGGCGAGCCCGCAATCGATGTGGCGCCCATGCCTGAGCCAGGAGACGACGTTTACGCGGGCGACGAGGAGCCGGAGCTTGGCAACGCCCTGGAGCCAGTGCGGGAAGCCCGGGAAAACTGGTGGATCGCAAGCTATTCCGCGATCACCTATGGCGCCCGCGGTGGCTACGGGAACGACTTCGCACCGGCCAGTGAGGATGCGGAGCAGGAGAACCTGCGTGACGAGGACGAGCCCGTTGTGGCCGATACCCTGGCCGCAATGATTCCCGACTGGCAAGGGCCGCAACCGGTCAACCAGCATGCTTTCCCGAAAGGCTCCGGCCCCGGCACCTTCCTGCATGATATTCTGGAGTGGTGCGCTGGAGAGGGGTTCCATAAGGTGGCTGATGCGCCGGAGGATCTCCACGAGCTGCTGGAGCGACGCTGCCAGTTACGCAACTGGAGTGATTGGACTGACACCCTGAAAACCTGGATCTACACCCTGATCACCATGGACATCCCGCTTCCGGGCAGCAGCAGGACATGCTCCCTGGCGGGCCTTGAAACCTTTCGGCCGGAACTGGAGTTCTGGTTTGAAAGCCATGAGGTGAACACCCTCGCCATGGACAGACTGGTCCGCCGGCATACGCTGGGTGGTGATCCGCGTCCCGAGGCTCAGCAAGCCACCTTCAATGGCATGCTGAAAGGGTTTATCGACCTGGTGTTTGAACACGAAGGCCGCTACTACGTGCTGGACTACAAGTCGAACTTCCTGGGGGAGGACGATCAGGCCTATATCCCTGACGTGATGAAAGACAAAATCCTTGAGAAACGGTATGACCTGCAGTACGTCATCTACCTGCTGGCGTTGCACCGCCTGTTGAAAGCGCGCCTGCCGGACTACGATTACGACAGCCACATGGGAGGTGCCGTCTACCTGTTCCTGCGTGGCTGCGATGCACCGGGCGCCGGCGCTTTTACCGAACGACCGGACAGGGCCCTGATTGAGGAACTGGACCGGCTGTTCAGCGGCCAGGGGGAGAAAGCAGCATGACCGGAGAAAGCGGAACCATTGCGGACCTGTTCGACGCCGTTGAGCCCGAACCGGCACCACGGTTGCCCCAAACCGCTGCCGACGCTCTGGCCCTGCTGGATGAGTGGGTGGAGCGCGACTGGATTCGTGCCCTCGATCATGCCTTCGCGACGTTTGTTTGCACGATGGTCCGTGAACAGGGAGAGCAGCCGGTGGCCATGCTTGCGCTGCTGTCAGCGATGGTGTCACACCAGGTGGGGCGGGGGCACGTTTGCCTGGATGTGCGTCATCTCTGTCGTGCCACGGAACCCACGCTGGTGCTGCCGCCGGAAGGCGTCGGTTCTCTACCTGAAAACAGCCCTAGGCCGTCGGATCTGTTTGCCAGTGTCGACGCTGACCAACTGATTGGGATGCTGGGGCAAAGCTGCGCTGTAAGCAACGGCGAGCAGGCAGCACCGCTGGTATTGGATGGCTCGCGGCTGTACCTGCGTCGATTCTGGCGCTATGAGCAGGCTATTGCCGCCGGTATTCGGACACGTCTCGACAACCGTGTGGCGTTGACGGATACCGCGCCGTTGAAAACGGCACTGGATACCCTGTTCGGCACGGAAAACGATTCCGATGGCCCGCCGGATTATCAAAAAGTGGCCTGTGCCCTGGCAGCACGGAACCGCTTCAGTGTCATTACCGGCGGTCCCGGCACCGGTAAAACCACCACGGTAGTCAACCTGCTGGCGGCTTTGCAGTCGATGGCCTGTGAATCGGCTGAGACCGCCGGTGCCAACCCTTACCTGCGCATCCGCCTGTCGGCGCCAACAGGAAAAGCGGCCGCAAGGCTCAGTGAGTCCATCGGGGGTGCCGTTGACCGTCTGCCGCTGGAAAGCCTGCCGGGTGCACCGGATAAATCCGCCATTCCAACTCAGGTCACTACATTACACCGGCTGTTGGGCAGTCGCCCGGGTTCACGGAGTTTTCGTCACAACGAGGACAATCCGTTGCCATTGGATATCCTGGTGATTGATGAAGCGTCCATGGTGGATGTGGACCTGATGGCGTCGGTCTTTGCCGCCCTGCCCGACAAGGCCAGGCTGATTATGCTGGGGGACAAGGATCAACTGGCGTCGGTGGACGCTGGTGCGGTGTTGGGGGAGCTCTGCCAGCGCGCCGAAGGCGCACACTACCTGCCGCAAACGGCGCAATGGCTGCAAGCGGTGACCGGATGTCAATTGCCATCAGAGCTGCTGGACTCCGAAGGCCTGGCCCTGGACCAGGCGGTTGCCATGCTGCGAAAGAGCTATAGGTTTGACGAACACAGCGGTATCGGCGTGCTGGCATCGGCCACCAATGCGGGCCAGCTCGGCCGGGAATTGATCGGCCAATGCCGCAACCAGGGCTTTGAGGATGTGGCCTGGCTGACTGGAGAGAACGACATGGGGTGGTTGGCAAATCACGCCCTGACGGGCAGCCCGGAACGCTTCCACAACCAGGGCATGCAGCGCGTGGTTGGCACTGCGCCGGTTGATCCTCCGGTTGGCTACGGCCACTATCTAAAGCTGATTCGTGACCGCAAACCTGTCATCGACGTCGAGGCGGATGGGCGTGAATCATGGGACGCCTGGGCAACCGAGGTGCTCGCGGCGTTCAATCGCTTCAAGGTGCTTTGCGCGTTGCGTCAGGGGCCGTTTGGAGTAGAAGGGCTGAACCATGACATTGCCGGGCGTTTACATAGTGCCGGTTTGATCGAGCGCACCGACGGCTGGTACGCCGGTCGTCCGGTACTGATCACCGGAAACGACTATAATCTGGGCCTGATGAATGGCGATATCGGTATCACCCTCAGCGTGCCCTGGGATCGTAACGACGCGGGTGAGCCGGTTGAGACCCTGAGGGTCGCCTTTCCGTCCAGTGACGGTAGCGGAGGTGTCCGATGGATATCGCCCAGCCGTTTGCAATCGATGGAAACGGTCTACGCCATGACCGTGCACAAGTCCCAGGGCTCGGAATTTACCCACGCCTGCCTGGTGATTCCGGACCGCCTGACCCCGGTGTTGACCCGGGAGCTGGTATACACCGGCATCACCCGGGCACGCCACTGGCTCAGCCTGGCGGTATGCCAGGACGGTGTGCTGAAAGAGGCAGTGGGGCGTAGCGTGATCAGGGCGTCAGGGCTGGCTGGGTTGTTGGCTTGAAGCGTCTATTGTTAACCCTTATAGGGAGAAAGCACATGAGAGGAGTCGTGTCGGTACCCGGGCATGTGGCAATTCTGTTTGCTCTGCTTTTCCTGGCCGGTTGCGTCGGGTCACCTGCTACCAGCCGTTCAGCCGATGACATCGTGGCGATGCCGTTGACCAACACCTATTGGCAGCTGTTGAGCATCGGGGGTGAACCGGTGTCAGAAACCAACGCCGACCAGAAACCCCACATTCTGTTTCTGGACGACGGCCGGGTAAGTGGCTTCAGTGGCTGCAATCAATACATGGGTAACTATCAGGTCACGGGTGAGAACCTGCTGTTTGATTCCATGAGCAGCACTCGCAGGGCCTGCCCGGATAATCAGACGGAACAGTTGCTGTTCGCGGCCCTGGCGAAGACCGTTGGTGTCAATCTCGAAGGCATCGAGCTTCGGTTGTTGGGTGAAGCCGGCGAAGAGTTGGCAGTGTTCGAAGCCTCACGGATGAAATAAGGCGCCGGTCGTCAGGCGTCAGACAGACAGTCGGTCATGAAGCCCCTGAATTCGATCACCAGCCGCGCCAGGCTGTTTTCCAGGCGGTGTCCGTCCGGAAGTGCCAGCAACGGCAACTTCTGCTCCCGTGCCAGCTCAATCACCGGCATCGGCAGCACCACATCGTCGTCCCAGCCGTGAATGATCTGGGTGTGCCGGGCCTGAATCCGGGGGCTGGATTGCGGATAGGCCGACATCGCCAAAGCCGGCGCCAGAAGGAAGCACCCCAGTACCGGTGTTTCTGCACTGGTGCGAGCACACACCCAGCCTCCCATGCTGGACCCGGCCAGGATGGTTCTTTCCGGGGCGGCACCCGCCTCGGTGATGGCTTCTCTCATCTGTGTGAGGCGTTCGGCGGGATCTTTCGTGCTGCGATGATCCACGGCAATCGCGGTTACACCGGGAAAGGTTTCCGCTTCGGCTTTCAGCGCCTGTACTTTGGTGCCTCCAGGGCCACTTTCCAGGCCGTGGGACAGGAAAACATGAAATTCGGGCGTGGCCATGGTTGTCTCCGGTAAGAGGTCAGTGTCGGGTGGCGGCCAGGATATCCAGCGCGTGCCGCCGTTTCTCGGGGTCGTACAGATCCACGGTAAACATCAGTTCGTCCACGTCCACAGTCTGCAATAACCGATCTAGCTGCTCCCGGAGAGTGTCCTCACTGCCCAGCAACTGCAGCGACAGGAAGTCCTTCACGCCTGCCTGCTCACCGCTGTTCCATAAACCTTCCATGGACTTGACCGGGGGGCGCATCCACAGTGGTTGTCCTCGGAACAGGGAAAGAATGCGCTGGTAACTGGTGGTAGCCAGGAACTGGGCCTCCTCGTCGGTGTCCGCTGGCACGGCCGGAACGGCCAGAATCACATAGGGTTTGTCCAGTTGATCCGAAGGCTGGAAGTTGTCCCGGTAAGTCTGGATCGCCTCGCGGTAAAGCCGGGGCGCGAAGTGGCCGGCAAAGGCGTAGGGTAGCCCCCGCATCGCGGCAAGCTGAGCGCTGTAAAGGCTGGAACCCAGCAGCCAGATGGGCACATTGGTGCCGGCGCCGGGAATGGCCTTGACCGGCTGCCCCGGCTGGAGTGGCCCCAGCAAAGACTGCAGACGCGCGACATCCTCGGGGAACTGTTCTGCCCCGAGGCCGTCCCGGCGCAGCGCCCGGCTGGTTATGGGGTCGGTGCCCGGAGCTCGGCCCAGGCCAAGGTCAATTCGGCCGGGATAGAGGCTTTCCAGGGTGCCGAACTGCTCGGCGATTACCAGCGGCGGATGGTTGGGCAGCATGATACCCCCGGACCCTACCCGGAGAGTGCCGGTAGCACCGGCAATGTGCCCGACCAGTACGGCCGTTGCGGAACTGCTGATGCCTTCCATGTTGTGATGCTCGGCCAGCCAGAAGCGGTTAAAGCCCAGGCTTTCCGCATGGCGGGCGTAGGCCACGCTGTTGGCCAGGGTCTGCCCCACGGAATCGCCTTCGCGAACGGAGGCCAGCTCAAGAAGGGAATAGACAGGGAATTGGGCGCTGGAATTCTGCGACATTGAATGCTCCGGGTTTGAACTATCCGGCAGCATAACAAAAACCGGCCCGCTATGAAGCGGGCCAGGGGATGGTTGCCGTTACGGTGCTGGTGGCGTGTAGGACTGGGTCGAGTAGTCATCCATCGCGGGTTTGCTGATGGTGCCCTGCTCGCTGACGTAGTCCACGAAGGACTGGGCGTAGTCGAGGAAGGTGTCCTCCGAGCGGCCGTCGTCGGTGACGGTGCCGAAGGTCACATAACCGTCCCGTCCGCCACCGGTGAAACTGTTGGTGACCACGTTCAGGGTTTCACCATCGGTGAGGGCGCGCCATTGGGTCTCGTCGCGGCCTTTCACTTCGATGTTGTACAGTTGGTCACCCTCGGCGCGGTTCATGTCCACGTTCCAGCGTAAGCCGGCGGCGTAAGGGTAGGCACCGGTGGAGCCATCGGGCGCATGGGCAAAGGCGACAGCTTCGTTCAGCACCTGGCGGATTTCGGCGCCTGTCATGGTCAGATCGACCAGGGTATTGGCAAACGGCAACAGCGTGTAGCTGTCGCCAATGGTGATGTCACCGGCCTCAATGTCGGTGCGCACTCCGCCGGCGTTCTGGATCGACACATCGGCATTCTTGCTCTGGAACAGGAAAGCCTGGGCCACCACATTGGGGATGTCACCTCCGCGCGCTCCTGTCGTGCCTGCGCAGCTGGGCAGGCTGCTGGTGCCCTGGCCGGGAATGCGCTCCAGGCAGAGGTCTTCGGTTGCGGTACCCACCACCTCATTGCGGAAGGTGTCCAGTTGCTGGGTGTAATTGGCCAGGGCGTTTGCCACGGTGGCGTCTTCGGTGACGATGCTCAACTGCGGAGCAGATTCGACGGCGTCCATGATCGCCTGCAATTCCGCACCTTCGGGTGTGTATTCGTTACCACCGCCGTCTTCACGGACAATGTCGTCGCCCAATAGCAGGTGAGGCACACCGACACAGGATTCCACCACGCCGTCTGCGTTCCATTGAACATTGAGTTCACCCACCACCTGGGAATACTGCCAGGCCTGCGCGACACAAACCTTGTCACCGTCGGCGTTGGTCAACTCGGTGGGATAGGCTCCGGAGGACGTCAGGCCGAAGTCGTCGAAGTCACCCAGCAGGGAGTGGGAATCGCCGCCAATGATCACGTCCACACCGGACAGGGCTCCGGCCAGTACCAGATCATTTTCGTACTGGTAGTGAGTTAGCAGGATGATCTTGTTGACGCCATCGGCCTCCAATTCGTTAATGGCTTCCTGGGCGCTCTCGGTTTCGTCCAGGAATTGTGTGGTGTCCAGCGGGCTGGAGCTGTTCCGGGTCTTGTTGGCGATGTCGATGCCGACAATACCCACTTTCTGGCCGGCGACCTCCTTCACCACATAGGGTTTGATGTAATCGTCAACAGCGGTCGGGGCCAGGGGAGTGCCAACCTGGGGCACTACGTTGGCTGCCAGAACCGGCGTCTGGCAACTGCCGCTGGCGAGGAAATCCAGGAACTTCTTCAGGCCTTCATCGCCACGGTCGAACTCGTGGTTGCCCAGCGCAAAGGCGTCGAAACACACCAGGTTCATCAGCTCGGCATCGGCTTCACCTTCGTAGGAGGTGAAGTACAAAGTGCCGGTGATGGCATCGCCGGCGTGCAGTTTCAGCACATTATCCAGGGCCATCTCACGCTCGGCGATCTTGGCGGCAACTCGGGGGAAGCCCCCGGCGGAGAACTCGGTTTCCTGCCCGGCGATGGTCAGGGACTGCGAGCCGCTTTCAAGGTGTGAGTGGTGATCGTTGATGTGGAGAACGTTCAGGCTCAGCGGGCTGGCGGTGTTATCGTTGCTGCTGTTGTCGTCATCGTCGCTGTCACAACCGACCAGTGCGACGAGAGGGAGTACTACCCAGGCTGACTTACGGATCATTTCCTTGCTCCTGTGTTTGATTTATCCCCCGCATGTTCCGCTTCCCGGATGTCAGTGATGTGATGCTTTTGTTGCCGAAATAAGAAACGCCCGCTCGGAGGCGGGCGTTAACGGGTACAGCTCGTTGTCAGCGCGTGCGAGCTGCTTCCAGAATGGCCTTCAAATCCTGAAAGTTAACCTGCCCATCCATGTTGACGTCATAGTGCTCAACGGAGGCCTTGCCGAACAAGCGTGCCAGGATGAACCGGGCAACGTCGCGGCCGTTGATGCGGCCATCGCCGTTAAGGTCGGCTCGGTCGAACAACGAAGCGGAGTCCATGTTCAGGGCGATAATCACCGGGTCATGATCGGAGGCGCGATAACTGTCTGGGGCGTAGAAGCTGGCCTGCTGTTCCGGCGACTTGAAGTCGGTGTTGTAGTCGAGGGCTCGGGGCTCATCCGCGTTAATGTGCCACACCGCGGTGTCGGCCACTTTCGGCGCCAGTGAGGTGTTGGCAAGGCTGTGGTCGAGGTAACCGGCCTGGCCGAAGAACACGTAGGAATATGCGCTTTCCCCATCCGCCTGAGCGACCAGATCGGTATAGCCGTTGTTGGCGAGTGCGCGGATCGGGTCTTCTTTGGCGTAGGCATTCAGGTCACCGATGATCAGTACGTCTTCCTCGCCAGTACCGGTGGGGTCTGAGGCCAGCCAGCTTACCAGTGCGTTTGAGGCCTGGGTGCGAGCCGGGTTCCAGCACCCCTGTCCGTCACCCTGATCAGCGTTGGCACCGTCGGCGCTGCCACAGCCCTTGGACTTGAAGTGGTTAACGGCAATGACCACCGCATCGTTGCTGTCGGTAGCGCGGAAAGTCTGGGCCAGCGGCTGGCGGTTCAGATCGTCAAACGGCGCGGTGGCGAGTGTTGCTGCGTCACCAACGGTTTCCACCCGGTCGGCGTTGTAGAGGAAGCCCACCGCGATGGCGTCTCCGCCCAGCTTTGGCAGGCCCGGGTCAACGTAGGACCAGTTGCCGCCGAGGCTGTCTGCCAGTTGCGCAATCGCGCTGTTGTCGCCGTAGCCGTCGTTTTCAATTTCCATCACGCCCACGATGTCGGCGTTCAGCGCGTTGATGGCACTAACCAGCTTGGCTGTCTGACGGCTCAGCTCTTCAGCATCATCGGCGCCGCGTGCGGTGGGGAAGCCACCGCCCATGCCGTCACCATTGAAATAGTTCAGTACGTTGAAGGAGGCGACCACGAGGTTGCCGCTGGCTTCCAGTTCGGGGCTGGATGTGCGCGGGTTGCTCTGTGCGAAGCTGGGAGCTGACAGCGGCTGCAGGCGCCACTCGGAAAACCGATAGTCGAGCACCCCGATCAGGTCGTTCACGGTGTCACCGGCGCGAACGGTGGCGGTTGCACTCAGTTCTGGTGATGGATAGGGCACCATTGCCGGGTTCTGGCGATTGCTGCCGTCATCCAGGATCAGCCGGTCCAGGGCATTGAGCTCTTCGACAGTCGCGGCGTCTTCCCCAGGCTCTGCGACGCTGGTTGGAATGAAGTGCCGGCCACTTCCCAGGGTCAGGCTGCCAAAACGGCCCAGGTCGTAGTTGTCGTTGACGGTTAGCGGCTCGTTGAAGCGGACGCGCATGGACTCAAAGGCTTCCGGGGCATTGGCGGAGGCCCAGGGCAGTGTGATGTTGATGGGGGCTGGAAGTGGCGCCGTGCCACAGTCGGCAAGGTTCGTCACATTGGTGAGTTCGGTCAGGTTGCCGAATTCGGTGACCTCGCCGGCGATCCTCAGACGCTGGCCGACCGTGACGCTCTCGCCCGGCGCATAGACAAACAGACCTTCTGACGTGCTGGGGTTGCTATCGCGCTGGTCCGCCGCGGCTTCAATGTAAAAACCACCCAGACCGTCATCGCCGTTGAACGCGGCGGTTACGATGGCCTCCACAACCAGATTTTCATCGTCAAGCGGGCTGACGTCACCGGCGCCCTGAATGTCGGAGATCAGGCTTGCGGGATTACCACAGGCCATATCCGGCAAGCCGGGGTTGCCTGGTTCCGCACTGGCCACCGGCCCGGCATAGGTGGCGATGGCACTGGCAATGGCGGTAGCAAATGCACACTGTTTTATCGTCATGGTTCTTTCCCTGATTGGTCATTGAAGTTGTCGGGGGCGATCGGCGCCGCCTGTTCCAGTCTGGGAAAGGACTGTGACGAGGGGATGTTGGTTTTATGAATCAGTCATTAATGATATCGATATCCATTTGCATTTGAGGCACAATTATCCGCTTTCGAAAAGGCTTCTTCGCATCATCAAGGAACATATGTGACGACATCCACGCTTGCCAAACGCCAGCTACCCACGGGCATCTGGATCCTCGGCTTTGTCAGCCTGCTGATGGATATTTCATCGGAGATTATTCACAGTCTGTTGCCGATCTATCTGGTTTCCGTTCTCGGCGCCAGTGCTCTGATGGTGGGGCTGATCGAAGGCGCGGCGGAAGCGACAGCGCCTATCATCAAGGTGTTCTCGGGCGCGCTGAGTGACTACCTCGGTAAGCGCAAGGGGTTGGCTGTTATAGGGTATGGTCTGGGCGCACTGACCAAGCCAGTATTTGCCCTCGCACCAGGGCTGGGATGGATTCTGGCGGCCCGGCTTACTGATCGTGTGGGAAAGGGGATCAGGGGTGCGCCTCGAGACGCCTTGGTGGCCGATCTCGCACCCCCTGAAATACGAGGGGCGGCCTATGGCCTGCGTCAATCCCTGGACACTGTGGGGGCGTTTCTCGGCCCCCTGCTGGCGATCGGCCTGATGCTGCTTTGGCAAAACGACTATCAGGCGGTGTTCTGGGTGGCAGTGATACCCGCCGCGTTGGCAGTGTTGTTGTTGGTGGTTGGTATTCGCGAACCGGAAAAGCCCATCACCGAAAGGCGTACCAATCCCATAAGCCGTGCGAGCCTGAAGCAGCTGAGCCGTGCCTACTGGGCGGTGGTGGCAATTGGTGCCGTGTTTACCCTGGCGCGGTTCAGCGAGGCCTTCCTGCTGTTGCGGGCGGAAGACGGTGGCCTGGACGTTGCCTGGCTGCCCGTCGTTCTGGTGGTCATGAACATTGCCTATTCTTTGTCGGCTTACCCGTTTGGCAAACTTTCTGACCGCATGGACCATCGCCAGCTACTGATCATGGGGCTGGTGGTATTGTTCGTAGCGGACCTGGTGTTGGCACTGGGTAACCACTGGCTTTGGACGCTTGTCGGCTCTGTTATCTGGGGTCTGCACATGGGGATGACACAGGGGCTGCTCGCGACGATGGTTGCTCACACTGCACCGAAAGCGCTGCGAGGCACAGCGTTTGGCTTTTTCAATCTGGTTGGCGGTGTTGCCCTGTTTCTGGCCAGTGCGGTTGCGGGACTGCTATGGACCTGGGCTGGCCCCGCGCTTACGTTTTACGCTGGCGCCGCCTTTTGCCTGCTGACCATTGGCTTGATGATGTGCCAGGGGAAGCCTGCCGTGGAACCGACCTAGGCCCACCAGGCTGGCAGCAGGTTGCGGATCTGCGGTTGCAGGAAGCGGTCATCGATCAGCCAGATCACGCCGGTGTCCTCCGGCGTTCGGATAACCCGGCCGGCGGCCTGGGCGACTTTCTGCAGGCCGGGAATCAGGTAGGTATAGGCGTGGCCGGCACCGAAGCGTTGCTCGAGCCGCTGGCGCAGGATTTCATGCCAATTGTCGAAGGGCGGCAGGCCGAGCGTTGCCACGAAAGCGCCGATGAGGCGGTCGCCGGGCAGGTCGATGCCCTCACTGAACACGCCCCCGAGTACGGCCAGGGCGACGCCGGTATTGTCCTCATGGAAGGCCTTGAGAAACGCCGTGCGCTCCTCTGCGGACATGCCGGGGCGCTGGGCTCGAAGCGGCAGGTCGGGCGCCTGTTGCAGAAGAGTCTCTTGTACCCGGTTGAGATAGGAAAAGCTGCTGAAAAACGCCAGGTAGTTGCCGGGCCGCTGCTGGTATTGCCGGTGGATCAGTTCCGCGATGGGCGTCAGCGAGCGTTCCCGGTCCGGCCGCCGGGTGCTGATGTCCGGGGTGAAATTCACCTCAAGCTGGTCGCGGGTAAAGGGGCCCGGCAGGGAGCGGAAGCAGGTGTCCTCCGGCATGCCCAGCAGGTCCCGGTAATAGACACCAGGCGACAGGGTCGCGGAAAACATCAGCGTGCTGTCGGCGGCTTCGAAGCGCGGGGCCAGGAAGTCCGCCGGGATCAGGTTCTGGATGGTGAGTCTGGCCTTTCCCCTCGCCGGCCTGATCAGCTCGCACAGGGAATGATCGCCAAACACCTCCGCCAGTTTGGTGAAGGCCAGGCTTTCGAACAACAGTTCCTGCAGGACAAGGTCCGGCGGATGGTCCGCCAGGTAGTCGGTAATGGCGGAGACCAGTCGATTCAGAGCGCCGGTCAGTGAACCCGGAAGATTGTCCAGTATCACCGGCTCACGGCTGATGTCGGGGCAATGGTCGCGGATCACCGATTGCCACGCCCGAGACACGCCATCGAGTTTTGATTTCAAAGCCTTGGGCGACTGTTTCCGAACCCGCAGCAGATGTGCCTGGCTCAGCTCCACGGAGTACATGCCGCGGGCGCGGTCCACCAGGTTGTGAGCCTCGTCGACCAGCAGGCTGGCTTTCCAGTCGTTCTGCCGAACCAGGGCATGGAGCAGGGCGGACTGGTCGAACATCCGGTTTACATCGGCCACCACCACATCGCACCAGCGGGCCATTTCCTGCGCCAGAAAATAGGGGCAGATACCGTGCTGGCGGGCAATGTCCGCCAGTACCATCTGGGTCAGGGCGCCGCTGTGATTGGCGGCGTCCTTACGGGCCGCCGGCAACCGGTCGAAGAAGCCCTTCGCCAGCGGGCAGGCGTCCCCATGGCACGCCTTGTCCGGGTGCTCGCAGGCATGATCCTTGGCCACCAGTTCCAGGGTTCGCAGGGGCAACGGGCCGGGTTGCTTTTCCCGCAACAGGTGAACGGCATCGACGGCCAGTTGCCGGGCGGTATTGCGGCTGGTCAGGTAGAACAGGCGGTCCTGTCTGGCCGTGGGCATCGCCATCAGGGCCGGGAAAAGGGTGCCAAGCGTCTTGCCTAGGCCGGTGGGTGCTTCCAGCAACAATGTCTGTTGACGGACGCTGTTCCTGTAGACGGTTTCCGCCAGGGCGCGCTGCTGAGGTCGGAAGTCCGGGAAGGGAAAGGCCAGGTTTTTTAGCGCCAGATCCCTTTCATGCCGGTGATTGGCTTCCTGTTCAGCCCAATCGCTGTAGTGTTCACAGAGCTGTTCCAGCTCCTGCCACAGTTCCTCTGCGAGGGCGGTTTCGGTGATGGGGGTTTCCTTGTCCTTGCCGACATCGTAGTAGATCAGGGCGAGATCGATCTGGCTCAACTTTTCCTGTCGGCACAGTAGTGCTCCATAGGCCCGCAATTGTGCACGGTGTAGATTGCGCTGGGCTTCCCGTACCCGGGACAGGTCACCGCGGTGGGTCTTGATTTCCTCCAGGCGGCCGGCGATCGGGTCATAACCGTCGGCCCGCCCGCTGACCATCAGTTTGCCGCATTGGCCGGCCAGCGCCACTTCGCTTTGATACCTCGGCCCGCGACGGGCCTGCACCGCACCGTGGCCGGCAATGCCTTCTTCCGACGTGGGCGCCGGGGTGTAGCGCAGGTCCAGATCGCCCTTGCGGGCGGCGAATTCACACAGCGTTCGTACCGCGACGTTGAGGTCGGTCATCGGTCGGTCCAGCGCACATAGCAGACGGAGACGGGAATGCCGTGGTCAACGCAGAACTCAAGCCATCGGGTCTGATGATCCTGCAGGCGGTCGCCAGGGCCTTTGACCTCGATCATTTCATAGCGCCGGTTTGGGTCGTTGTGGTCGGGCCGAAAGCGGATCAGGTCAGGAAAGCCGCTGCGGTGTTCGCGCAGGTTGCCCAGCAGGCGCCGGAACATCCGCTCCAGGTGTTGGGCCGGGATGCACGTCAGCGCCATTTCAAGCAATTCCTCCGAGAGTATTGGCCAGATCACAAACGGCGACGCGATGCCCTGTTTTTCCTGCCAGGTATCGCGGATTCGGGTTTTGTAATTGTCAGAGGCCAGCGTGCCGAGGCAGTCGTCAAACAGTGCCTGACGACGTTCTACAAAATCCTCCCGGTACAGGTCCACCGGCCCGGTGTGAAAGGGATGGAAGAATGCGCCGGGCAATGGTTCGAACAGGGCGGGCCAGCAGAGCAGGCCAAACAGGCCATTGATGAGGGTGTTTTCCACATAGGCAACGGGGGTGTCGGGTTCGCTCAGGTGTTGCATGGCCGCCCACTCCACCGATTGGCCGTCCGGATTGTCCAGTTCCAGGGTGAACGCCGTCAGTTGCGGGCGTTCGCTTTGCTGGGGTAGCGCCTCTCCCAGTTTCTTCGCCAACCGCGTCAGGATGCGTTCGAGTCCGCGTTCCTCGGCGCCAAACCTGGGTTCGTCGGTGGCGGCCTGGGCAATCTTCCAGGCCTCGTGGTGTTGCTTCAGCCGTTCCAGAAGGCGTAGCTGGCGCAGCCGTGATTCGCGGTGCCCACTGAGGCGATAGGCCTTCAACGCCAGCTCGGTGTTACCGCCGCGCTCCGCCAGCTTGCCCAGTTCGAACAGCAAGCGGCCGCGCCGGCTTTCCAACCAGGCATTCTCATCGGCCGTGGGGATGTCCTGCCATACCGTTTCTGGCGCCTCGCCCTGATCCAGGCGTTCCCGGCAGTGGTGCATCACCAGATAACGATCCACGTCGTCACGTTCGTCAAAAGCCCGGGACTCGGCAGAAAGCGGTACCTGTTCATACTGCTGGTGGCCCAGCTCCACCAGTACGAAATCGGACCAGCTCTGGCGCAGGTTGCCGAAAAACATCAGCCGCAGTCGGTCAAACAGGGCCATGTGGTTCAGGCGGATTACCTGTGTGGAGACGTCTGGTAGCCAGAGGTCCACAGGAGCGATGTCGGGATGCAGTGGAATCAGGGTGTCTTTCAGAAGACCCTTGGCGGCCGTCGCTGGCAGGCCGGCCGCTGAGATCTGGTTAGCGAGGGCAGTGCGAAGCTCGCCGAGCGTGAACAGGCGAAACAGCTCGGCAAGGGGAACGCTCGGATTGTCCTCAATCCAGCCTTTGGTGGCGAGCGCGCTCACGGCGTCATTCACCGGTACACCGATCTCCGGGTAGTTGAACTTCTCCACCCGGAACAGGTCGCCGGTGCGCATGACCATACGAGCCAGCAGTGCCCTTGCCGGCTGATCCAAGCTCAGCAGGCCATCTACCTTTCCGATTTCATCGGCGGTCAGCAGATCGCTGTGAAAACGCCGGACCCAGCGCACCACTGTCTCGAAGTTCTCAAGATAGTACAGCGGATTGTCCAGGTCCGCGGTGCCGGGAATGTGAGTCTGCTGGTCTGATGCGAGGGGCATGGCTGGGCGTCAGATATCCACGACAATCGGTGGGTTCAGCGGCTTGAACTGGCCGGTGCAGGTGCTGGCGTTGACATGCAGGCAGTCATTCAGCATTTGCTGGCCATAGCTTTCGTGGATATGCCCGAAGATGTGGAGTTTGAGCGTAAGCCGTTCCAGCTCCCTGGCCAGATCGCTACAGCCTACCGCCAGTGACTCGTTCACCTTATCGAGGATGCCTGCTGGCGGACCATGGGTGATAAGAACGTCAGTGTCTGACGGTATCTGTGCCCAGCGCTCCGCAATGGGCGCTCCACGCTCGAGGTTGAATGCCCAGTCGAAAAAGATCGGTGTCCAGGGGCTGCCCCAGAATTTCAGTCCTTCGATGTCGATACTTCTGTCCCGAAGGTAAACGGCGTTCCTGATCAGTGCTTCGGCGTCCGCAGGCTCATCCTGCAGGCACCAGTCGTGGTTGCCGGCAATCAGGATCTTGTGGCGGTGGGGCTGTTCGGAAAACCAGTTGTCCAGGTCCTCGAGTTCCTCAAGGGTGCCCACTCCCAGGCAGTCGCCGGCGTGGATCAGCACGTCGCCATCGGGCACCACCACCTGGCGGTGCATGCTGTGGGTGTCGGATATGCAGACCAGTCTCATGATGGCTCGCCGGGTTCGTCGGGACTATAGAAAACACCATCGCGGAAAACACCATGGCGTCCGGCACCAGCGGAAAACCGGCCGGCGCCCTCGATGGCTTCCTCGAACACCACAGGATAGCCGCCAGCGCCTTCCGCCGCCAAGGCTTCGGACAGTTCCAGGTCCCACTGGTGAATGGCGGAGTGTCGGTCGGCGCGCAGGCACTTCTGCGGGAACGCTGCAATGTCGGCGGCAAGAGCTTCTGCTGCGTATCGCGCCTGTCCATCAGGCACCACCCGATTTGCAAGCCCCATCGCCTTGGCTTCTTCCGCATTGACCGGTCGACCGGTCAGAATCATATCCATGGCGTTGCCGTGGCCAACAATGCGTGGCAGGCGCACGGTGCCTCCATCGATCAGCGGTACCCCCCAGCGGCGGCAGAACACGCCGAAGGTGGCGGATTCCTCTACGACTCGCAGGTCACACATCAGTGCCAGCTCCAGTCCCCCGGCCACGGCGTAGCCGGATACGGCAGCGATCACCGGCTTCGACAATGACATGCGGGAAGGGCCCATTGGACCGTGGGCTGTTCCGGTTGGCTCGATCTCGTTGCGGCGCTCCGGATCGCCGACGGCTTCCAGATCGGCGCCGGCGCAAAAATTGCCACCCTCGCCCCAGAGCACAGCCACCTTGAGGGTGTCATCAGCCTCAAAGTCGGTGAACGCCTGGCGCAGGGCGTTGGCAGTTTCGCGGTCGACGGCGTTTCGTTTCTCCGGGCGGGCGAGAACAATGGTCAGCACATGACCGCTGGCTTGAGAGTATACGGATGGGGGTGTCACATGGCCTCCAACGAATTATTGTTGTCGGGCCGTTTCAGCTAACGCTTGTCTCCGGCGTCAGTCTTCCGAATTCTGCCCGGTTCCGGCCCTTGTCCTTGGCATTGTATAGCGCCGCGTCGGCTTCGATCATCATATCTGCGAAGGTTTTGTGATGGCCGGCTTTTTCAACACCTCCTATGCTGGCGGAGATGTACAGTGGCAACCCGTCTATTTCCTGGCCGTTGGTGGCGATGGTGTCCAGCAGACGGCGGGTGATGATGCGCACGTCGTCATCACCGGTGATGCGAAGCACCATCGCAAACTCTTCTCCCCCGACACGGCCAATGATGTCGTCATCCCTGAGTTCGTTTTTCAGCGTGCGTGCGACCAGGCGGAGGGCGTCATCTCCGGCTGCATGTCCCCAGCGGTCGTTGACTTGTTTGAAGTGATCCAGGTCCAACATCAGTACGGCCAACTGCGTCTGGGACTGTGTCGCCTGGTCAAAGGCCCGGATGCCTTCCCGGAACAGGGAGCGGCGGTTGTATAGCCCGGTCAGGCCGTCGCGCTCCGCCATCACTCTCAGGCGCTGTTCGGAATGGGTAAAGGCCAGCAATGGCAGTGCCAGGGTCGTCGCGGTAGCCAGCAGAATATGGTTGACGAGGATTAACTGCAGCACGAAACCGGTATTGGCCTGGTTCAGGCCAAGCCAGTCCATGCCGATCACCAGTGCCTGGGACATCATCAGTACCCCATGCATGGTAAACAGCACTTTCAGAATCCTGACGGGCAGTGACGGTGTGGTATCCAGTTTCGACAGGGTGTAGACCGCAAAAATGAAAATGGCGGCCGAGAACAGGGCTGTTAGCAGGCGGGCATTCAGCGGATCGCCTTGGAAGGTGAGCAGCAGGATCAGCAGATAACAGGCCGCGGATAAGCGCAGAGCATGGCGGGAGCGGCGGGTTTTACGCGATGCACTGCCGGAGAAGCGCTGCAGGCCCGCCAATACCAGCAACGGGGAAAGGCCGAGAAACAGGTGAGCCAGGAACACGGTGATCCAGGGCGTATCGATAAAGGCGCGTGTACCTGCGAACAGGGTACCCACCGCGAAGGTCATACACGCCAGTGCCCACAACCGGAAACAATGCTGGCGGGAACGCAGCCGGAAAATGGCCCACAATAACCCACCGATCAATAGATTGATCGCGACAGAAAGCAGCAGCAAAGTCGGCAGGTGAACGGTAAATCCCATAGTCATCCCTGGTGACGGATTTTCGCAGTTTCACAGAGTACGCCCCCAGGGACGTTACGATCAGTAAGCTTTGTGTGTCGTTTCTTAGTGCATAAGCTAACAGGGAGCAGCCGCAGCCGCCAGCGCCGGCAGAGCGTGGCTGGCGGCTGGCCGTTTGGTTATGCGGCTTTCAGTGTCTTCATGTCGATCACGAAACGGTACTTCACATCGCCTTTCTTCATGCGCTCGTAGGCTTCGTTGATGTTTTTGATGTCGAGCATTTCCACGTCACAGGTGATGCCGTGATCGGCGCAGAAATCCAGCACTTCCTGGGTTTCGGGCATACCGCCGATGAGAGAGCCTGCCAGCACGCGGCGCTTGAATACCAGGCCGCCGGCTTCCAGGGGCGGATCGACCGGTTCCAGTAAGCCCACGAGGATGTGGGTGCCGTCGAACGTCAGGCAGTTCAGGTACGGATTCAGGTCATGCTGTACCGGCACGGTATCCAGCATGAAATCGAAGGATTCGGCGGCCGCTTCCATCTGGCTGTCGTCGGTGGAGACGACAACATGGTCGGCGCCCTGTTTCTTCGCCTCGGCCACCTTGCTTTCGGAGCGAGTGAAGATGGTGACCTCCGCGCCCAGGGCCTTGGCGAATTTCACGCCCATATGGCCGAGGCCGCCCATGCCGATAACGCCCACTTTGTCGCCAGGTCGAACGCCGTAGTGGCGTAGTGGGGAGTAGGTGGTAATGCCTGCGCAGAGAATGGGGGCGGCGGAGGCTGGGTCCAGCTTTTCCGGGACTTTCACCACAAAGCGCTCGCTGACCACAACCCGGTCGGAATAACCGCCGTAGGTGATGGAGCCGTCATAACGGTCCTCGCCATTGTAGGTGGCGGTCATGCCTTCCAGGCAATACTGTTCGAGGCCGGATTCGCAGGCGGAACAGCTACGGCAGGAATCCACCATGCAGCCTACGCCGACCGTATCGCCCACCTTATAGTCTGTCACGTCGGAGCCAACAGCAGTGACACGGCCAATGATCTCGTGGCCGGGAATTACCGGAAACTGCGTGACGCCCCAATCGTTCTGGGCGAAGTGGATATCGGTGTGGCAGACCCCGCAGTAGTCAATCTCGATGGAGACATCGTCCGGGCGCGGTTCGCGCCGTTCGAAGCTGATGGGGGCCAGCTTTGAGTCGGCTGATTCAGCTGCGTAGCCTTTTGCAGTCGCCATGGTCCGTGTTCCTTCTTTGTCGGTAAATATTCAAACCTATACGCAGTAACTCCGGGTGTGAGTCAGTTTTTCAACCGCAAGTTCCTTTTATGAAAGGAATATCATCAAGGGTTAATGACGATGGGTGTGGCGGTAGTCGGTGGGGGACTGGCCCATGACCTTCTTGAACAGTCGCGAAAAATAATAGTTGTCGTCATAGCCCAGAAGGCTACTGATCTGGGTAAAGGAGTGGTCCGTGGTGTCCAGTAACTGGCAGGCCTGTTCCACTTTCAGGTGCAGGAAATGCTGGATCGGGGAGACGCCGGTCAGGGCCCGGTAGCGGGTGGCAAAGTGTGCGGGTGAGAGCCCCGTCAGGTCCGCCAGTTGATTGAGCGTGATGCGCTCATCCAGATGCTCGCGCATGAAGTTATGAATGATGTCCAGGTCTGGCTGCTGCGCCTGGCCGGCCTCGCCGACGCTCAGGGGGACGGCCGCCAGCAACTGGCGTAGCCGGTTGGCCACATGGACCAGGCCGGGGGTGCGGAAACCGGTCTGCCGTACCGAAAGCAGGCCGTTGAAGTCCACCAGCAATCGGGGTTGCCGACCGATGTGCTGAACGCGGATGCCGTCGGTAAATCCCATGTGTTCCCGAAAGTGTTCCGCCAATGGGCCTGCATAGTGCACCCAATGAATTGTCCATGGGTTCTCCGGTGCGGCGGTGTATCGGTGGGCGGCGCCGGCCGGTATCAGCACCAGGTCGCCCGCCCGTATCAGGCAGGGTTCGTCTTCGACATTCAGGTAGGCTTCCCCCTCCGTGCAATGGATCAAAAGATCGTCATTGTGGTGCTCCCGGTGCATGTGGTGGCCTGCGGCGCGGCGATAGTGACCGAAGGCGAGCGGGTACAGGTCGCGGGTCAGCGGGTGTCGTGACAGGCCGCGTATGACCGGGTCAGGGATGACATAACGAATGCTGTCCGGCGGTACGGGCCACTGTGATGTTTTGGTCATCGTAGGCGCCTGTTTCATGATGGATTCGAAAGATAGTCCATCATGGTCGAAACTTAGTCAATCATTAAGCGGCAGAAGGCTGTGCTAGGATCGATGACAACCATAGGGCACAGGCCCAAAGACCTACAACAATGACAGGGAATATTGCTATGAAAAACGTACCCCTTTATATCGGTGGTGAGTTCGTCCAAAGCCAGACTGAGCAGTGGATTGACGTTACTGACCCAGCTACCAATGAAGTGATTGCCCGTGCACCCTGCACCACCGACGCCGAGATGCGTCGCGCTATCGACAACGCAGGCGAAGTGTTCAAGACCTGGAAAGAGGTCCCGGTCTCCGAGCGCGCCCGGGTGATGATGCGTTACCAGGCCCTGCTGAAAGAACACCATGATGAAATCGCCGAGATCCTGTCCAGCGAAACCGGCAAAACCTTCGAGGATGCCAAAGGCGACGTATGGCGTGGTATCGAGGTTGTGGAACACGCAGCCAACATCCCCTCACTGATGATGGGTGAAACCGTTGAGAACGTGGCCCGCGAGATCGACACATATTCCTACACCCAGCCGCTGGGTGTCTGTGCCGGTATCACGCCGTTCAACTTCCCGGCCATGATCCCGCTGTGGATGTTCCCGATGGCCATTGCCTCCGGTAACACCTTCATTCTCAAGCCGTCCGAGCAGGACCCGCTGACCCCGATGCGTCTGGCGGAGCTGTTTGAAGAAGCAGGCGCCCCCAAGGGTGTGTTGCAGGTTGTCCACGGCGGTAAAGAACAGGTAGACGTGCTGCTGACCGATCCGGCCATCAAGGCTGTGTCCTTCGTTGGCTCCGTACCGGTGGGCCGTTACATCTACGAAACCGGCACCCGTAACATGAAGCGTGTACAGAGTTTTGCCGGCGCCAAGAACCACATGGTGATCCTGCCGGACGCGGACAAGAATCAGGTGGTCAAAGCTCTGGTAGGCGCATCGGTTGGTGCTGCCGGCCAGCGTTGCATGGCGATTTCCGTGGCCGTGTTCGTGGGCGAGGCCCAGGAGTGGATTCCGGAAGTGAAGGAAGCCCTGGCTGCGGTCAGACCCGGTGCCTGGAACGACAAGGGAGCCAACTATGGGCCGATTATCAGCAAGCAGGCGAAGCAGCGCGTGGAATCGCTGATTACCCGCGGTGAGGAAGAAGGCGCCAAGCTGCTGCTGGATGGCCGCAACTGCACCGTTGATGGTCTGCCTGACGGCAACTGGGTAGGGCCGACGCTGTTCGCCGGGGTCAAGCCGGAGATGGATGTTTACAAGGAAGAGATCTTTGGCCCGGTTCTGGCCTGCATGGAAGTGGACACCCTGGAAGATGCCATCAACCTGGTCAACGACAGCCCTTACGGTAACGGTACTTCCATCTTCACCAGCTCCGGTGGAGCAGCACGTCGCTACCAGCATGAGATCGAAGTGGGTCAGGTGGGTATCAACGTGCCCATTCCGGTGCCCCTGCCGTTCTTCTCCTTCACTGGCTGGAAAGGCTCCTTCTACGGTGACCAGCACGCCTACGGCAAGCAGGCGGTGAAGTTCTACACCGAGACCAAGACCATTACCTGTCGCTGGTTCAGCAGCGATGCGGTGGCTGAAACCAACTTCTCCATCCGCATGCGGTAAGGGGAGCCCATGAACTTTGATCTGACTGAAGATCAGCTGGCCTTCCGCGAGGCCGCCAGGGCCTTCGCGGAAAAGGCCATGGCGCCTCACGCTGCCAAATGGGATGCCGAGCATGTGTTCCCGGTGGAAGTGATTCGCGAGGCCGGTGAGATGGGCTTTTGCGGTATTTACACGCCGGAAGCCCAGGGCGGCATGGGGCTGTCGCGGCTGGATACCAGCGTGATCGTGGAAGAACTGGCGGCTGCCTGTCCTTCCACGGCCGCCTACATCACCATCCACAACATGGCGACCTGGATGGTGGCGCAGTTTGGCAATGCCGATATCCAGAAACAGATCGCCCCGAAAATGGCCAGTGGTGAATGGTTGGGTTCCTACTGCCTGACGGAACCGGGTGCCGGCTCTGACGCCGGTAACCTGCGCACCAAGGCCACACGGGACGGCGACAGCTATGTACTGAATGGCAGCAAGGTGTTTATTTCCGGCGCCGGCGCCACCCAGATGCTGGTGGTGATGGCTCGTACCGGCGAACCCGGCAGTGGCCCAAAAGGGATCAGTGCCTTTGTGGTGCCCGCTGACAGCGACGGTATCCACTACGGCAAGGCCGAGGAAAAAATGGGTTGGAACAGCCAGCCCACCCGCCAGATTACCTTCGAGAACGTGCGCGTGCCGGCGAATAACCGGCTGGGCGAAGAAGGTCAGGGCTTCATGATCGCCATGAAAGGCCTGGACGGTGGGCGCCTTAACATTGCCACCTGCTCCATAGGTGGTGCCCAGGCGGCGCTGCTGCGCGCGCGCAATTACATGCACGAACGCGAGCAGTTCGGCCAGGCCCTGGCGGGCTTCCAGGCATTGCAGTTCAAGCTGGCGGACATGGCAACCAACCTGGTAGCCGCACGGCAGATGGTTCGCCTGGCAGCCTATCGGTTGGATCAGGGCGATACCGAAGCCACGCTGCATTGCGCCATGGCCAAACGCTTCGCCACCGATGCGTGTTTCGAGGTGTGCAACGAAGCACTTCAGCTCCACGGTGGTTACGGCTATATCCGCGAGTATCCGCTGGAGCGCTACGTACGCGACCTGCGGGTGCATCAGATTCTGGAAGGCACCAACGAAATCATGCGGCTGATCGTAGCCCGCCGGCTACTGGAGCCTGGTGTCGCTGAAGCTATCCAATAAACGCTTCTGCCAACTAACAAAAGGCGAGAATTCACATGAGCGAACTGATTCAGCTGGAAAAGCGCGGCCACACCGCGATCATCACCATTAACAACCCCCCGGCCAATACCTGGACCAAGGCGTCTTTGAAGGCGCTGGAAGAGACGATTGAGGCGCTCAACGCTGATCGCAATATCTTTGCGCTGGTGGTCACTGGCCAGGGCGAGAAGTTTTTCTCTGCCGGTGCCGACCTCAAGGCCTTCGCCGATGGCGACATTGGTAACGCCAGTGTCATGGCGCAGGCGTTTGGTCAGGCATTCGATGCTCTGGTTCGCTTCCGCGGCGTGTCCATCGCCGCCGTGAACGGCTACGCCATGGGTGGTGGCCTGGAGTGTGCCCTGGCCTGTGACATCCGCATTGCCGAGGAGCATGCCCAGATGGCATTGCCAGAGGCCACCGTTGGCCTGTTGCCCTGTGCCGGTGGCACCCAGAACCTGCCATGGCTGGTCGGCGAAGGCTGGGCCAAGCGCATGATTCTGTGTGGTGAGCGTATCAAGGCCGACAAGGCCCTGAGCATCGGGCTGGTGGAAGAAGTGGTGCCTCAGGGCGCAGCCCTCGACAAGGCGCTGGAGCTGGCGGAGATGGCCGGCAAGCAGAGCCCGTCGTCTGTTGCCCGCTGCAAGACCCTGGTGATGAGCGCCCGTGACGGTCGCAGCCACGACGATGGCTGGAGAATGGAGCGGGAACTGTTTATCGAACTGTTCAGCACCGAAGACCAGCGCGAAGGCGTGAATGCGTTCCTTGAAAAGCGCACGCCGGAATGGAAAAACCGTTAAAAGCATCGATAAATCGGGCCGGATTACTGAGTGAATGGTATGAGCGATCAAGTAGTCATTTTTGAGGAACTGGAAGCCGCTGGCGGTAGCCGCATTGGTGTGGCACGGCTGAACGCTCCGCGCGCCATGAACGCATTGTCGCTGGAGATGATCCACCTGTTGAAGGCAAAGCTGGACCAGTGGGCCGCGGACGACACCATCGGCGCCGTGTGGCTGGAAGGCGAGGGCGACAAGGCCCTGTGCGCCGGCGGGGACATTGTGGCTCTGTATCGCGACATGACAGAGCCGCGCTCTGACAGTCGTGCCGTCAGTGAAGGGGATAGATTCTTCACCGACGAATACGAACTGGACTACCAGATTCACACCTATCCCAAGCCTTTTATTGTCTGGGGCAATGGCGTGGTGATGGGCGGCGGCATCGGCCTGATGTCTGGCGGCTCCCATCGCGTGGTGACGGAGCATTCACGTGTGGCGATGCCGGAAGTGAGTATCGGCCTGTACCCGGATGTCGGCGCTGGCTGGTTCCTCAACAAAATGCCGGGCCGGATCGGTTTGTTCCTGGGGCTGACCGGGGCGCGGATGAACGGCGCTGATGCGCTGTTTACCGGGTTGGCCGATCGGTTTATTCGCCACGACATGCGCGAGGAGGTCAAGCAGGCCTTGCAGCAGTCGGGCTTTGCCGGCCTTGAGGGTGGCGCCCATGCCGCTGTCAGCAAAGTGTTGCGCAGATTCGAGGAGGGCTCCCGCGAGGCAATGCCGCAGGCCGTGGTGCGCGAGCACTTTGATGTGATCCAGGCCCTTACCGACGGCGATTCGCTGGTAGATGTGGTGGATAACCTGAGCCAGTACGCCGGCGAAGATCCCTGGCTGATCAAGGCGGTCAAGACGGTCGCGGCGGCGTCGCCGGCGTCCCTGACTCTGACCTGGCAACACTATCACGACACCTTGCACGACAGCCTGTCCCAGGTTTTCGACAAGGAGCTTCAAATATCGAAACGCTGCCTGAAGATGGGTGAGTTTGCCGAGGGCGTCCGGGCACTGTTGATCGACAAGGACCTGAAGCCACGCTGGCATTTCCCGACACTGAAGAGCGTGGACCCGGAATGGATCGACCGATTCTTTATCGAGCCCTGAACAAAACCGAACAGACCAACACTGATCAAAAATGGAGAACAACAATATGGCGACTATCACATTTATCGGTCTTGGCAACATGGGTGGCCCTATGGCCGCCAACCTCGTTAAGGCGGGACACGACCTGACGGTGTTTGATCTGTCTTCCGAGGCGGTCAAGGCGCTCACCAGCGAAGGTGCGAAATCTGCAGCGACGATTCAGGAAGCAGTGGAGGGTGCCGAGGTGGTGATTTCCATGCTGCCTGCGGGCCAGCACGTGGAAGCGGTTTATCTGGGCGACAACGGCCTGCTGAAAAACCTGCCGTCCACCACATTGGTGATCGACTCCTCCACCATCGCACCGGAAACCGCGAAAGGTGTGGCCGAAGCAGCTGTGGCGGCCGGTATCACCTTTATGGATGCGCCGGTCTCCGGCGGTGTTGGTGGCGCCAAGGCGGGCACGCTGACCTTTATCTGTGGTGGTGAGGCGGACGCGTTCGAGCGCGCCAAACCCATTCTTGAAGGTATGGGCAAGAACATCTTCCACGCTGGCCCTCACGGTGCCGGGCAGATTGCCAAGATCTGCAACAACATGCTGCTGGCCATTCTCATGAGCGGCACCAGCGAAGCCCTGGCCCTGGGTGTGAAGAACGGCCTGGACCCTGCGGTACTGTCGGAAATCATGAAGCAGAGTTCTGGCGGCAACTGGGCGCTGAATGTCTACAACCCCTGGCCGGGTGTGATGGAAGGTGTGCCGGCGTCCCGCAACTACGAAGGTGGCTTTCTGGTAAACCTGATGAACAAGGACCTGGGCCTGGCCTTCGATAACGCCGTCAAGAATCAGGCCCCCATTCCCATGGGGTCACTGGCCCGGAACCTGTTTGCACTCCATGCCAACGAGGGTAACGGCGGGCTGGATTTCTCCAGTATCCAGAAGTTCTATTACCGCGAGCAGAGCTGAGCAGGCAGCGCCTCCAGAACGGTCAGGGCTGGGGCTTTACGCTCATATCTTTGAGTTTTGGAGGCGTTTATTTTTAGCTTAAAGTTTACCTTTACGTAAACTATAGCCTGTGCTACACATTGAGATCAGAATTCGCTACAACAACAAAAGGACTGGATTATGAGCCTCCCGGAGTACCAATCGGTCTATGACAATTTCGATCCCGCCAGCCTCGAAGCCGAGATCCTGGAGGGCAGCCTGAGTGACGGCCTGAACGTCTGTACGGAAATCTGCGACAAGTGGGCCGACGACCCCCAGCGGGTCGCGTTGTATTACGAGAAAGCCGACGGCGGTTCCGGCAAACTGACCTTTGCCGAGCTGAAAGAGAAGTCCGCCCGTTTTGCGAACTACCTAGCCTCCCGCGGGATCGGCAAGGGCGACCGAGTGGCCGCCCTGCTGCCCCGCAGCCCGGAACTGTTGATTGTGATTGCCGGTGCCCTGCGCGCCGGTGCCGTTTACCAGCCGCTGTTCACCGCCTTTGGCCCTGGTGCCATCGAGTATCGTTTCGAGCGCGCCAGCACCAAGCTGGTGGTCACTGACCCCGTCAACTACCCGAAACTTACCGAGGTTAAGGACTGCGCACCTGTGGTGTGCGTGAGCGCGGCCGAAGTCAGTGGCGATATCCCGGACTTTGAAAAGACACTGGCAGAGCAGTCTGGCCAGTTTGAACCGGTACTGATCAAGGGTGGTGATCCGTTCCTGCAGATGTTTACCTCGGGTACGGTTGGTAAGTCCAAGGGTGTTGCGGTTCCTGCCAAGGCGTTGCTGGCGTTTTACGTGTACATGAAATATGCCATCGACCTGCGGGACGATGATGTGTTCTGGAACGTGGCTGATCCGGGCTGGGCCTACGGTCTTTACTACGCCGTGGTGGGCCCGTTGCTGATGGGGCATGCCACCCATTTCAACCCGGGCGCGTTTACCCCGGAAACCACCTACGACATGATCCGCAAGTACAAGATCACCAACCTGGCGGCGGCCCCGACTGCCTATCGGTTGCTGAAAGCCAATGACCACGTTCTTCCGGAAGGTGAGAACCTTGGTCTGCGGGTGGCGAGCAGTGCCGGCGAGCCGCTGAACCCGGAAGTGGTGAACTGGATTGAGCGGCGTCATTTCTGCCCGGTCAAGGACCACTATGGCCAGACCGAAACGGGTATGACCTGCTGTAACTTCCATGGCCTTGATCACCCGGTACGCCAGGGCTCCATGGGCTATTCCTCTCCTGGCCACAAAGTCGTTGCCCTTAATGAAAAGAATGAAGTTGTGGGCGAAGGTGAGATCGGCCAGTTGGCAGTGGATGTGAAGGCCTCGCCATTGTTCCATTTCGACGGCTACACCTGGGGCGAAAAAGACCCGTTCGTGAATGGCTACTACCTCACCGGCGATATGGTGGTGAATCACGGCGGTGGCTGCTTCTCATTCAGCGGCCGTGACGATGACATTATCACCACTGCTGGTTACCGTGTGGGCCCGGCCGATGTGGAAAGCACCCTGCTGGAGCACAAGGCGGTGGCCGAGTCTGGTGTGGTGGCGAAGCCCGACGAAAAGCGGGGCTCTATTATCAAGGCTTATGTGGTTATCAAGGGTGACCAGGAGCCTGAAAGCGAAGAGGCCCTGAAGGACGAGCTGCAGGAGCTGGTTCGCCATCGCCTTTCCGCTCACGCCTATCCCCGTGAAATTGAATTCGTGGATGAGCTGCCGAAAACCCCCAGTGGCAAGATCCAGCGCTTTGTTCTGCGTAACCAGGCGAAGGAAGAGAAACAGGGATGATTGTCACCTTCGAGGAGTTGCAGGCCTTCCTCGCCGAACAGTTTCCCCAGGGTGCCCGCTACGGCACCCTGCAGGAACTGGGCGACGGTTGGGCCGAAATGAAGCTGGAGGTTGCTGAAGAGCATCTGCGCCCCGGCGGCACGGTGTCCGGCCCCGCCATGATGGCGTTGGCGGACGTGGCCCTGTATGCCGCACTGCTGGGAAAAATCGGCCTGGTGCCGCTGGCGGTGACCAGTAACCTCAACATCAACTTCCTGCGCAAGCCCGTGGCCCACAGCCCGATCCGGGCGCGGGCCAGCATGCTGAGAGTCGGCAAGACCAGCGGAGTGGGTGAGGTCTACATTCTCTCCGACGGCCTGGAAGACCCGGTTGCCCATGCCACCATCACCTACGCGATTCCGGCGCAGCGGTGACGGCATGAACGTCAGCAATCTTTCGGTTTCCCTGGGTGAGGGCGTCAGGGTTCAGGCCCAGCGCCTGAGCCACGGTGACCGTACCGGGCCTGTGTTGGTGTTCCTGCATGAATCCCTGGGCAACATTGCCTTGTGGAAGCAGTTTCCGCGCCAGTTGGCGGAGGCCACGGGCCTCGATGCGCTGATTTATGAACGCCGTGGTTACGGTGCCTCCAGTGACGAGCCGTTGCCCCGTCCCTACGATTATCTGGAGCAGGAAGGCACCGTGTGGTTGCCCCGGCTGCTGGATGCACTGGCGATTGATGAGGTGATTCTGGTGGGCCACAGCGATGGCGGCTCCATTGCCCTGATTGCCGCAGCAGCGTTGGAAGGGCGGGTAAAAGGGTTGGTCACCATGGCCGCCCATACCTGGGCCGATCACCTCACCCTGGCTGGTATCCGCGACATGCGCCGTCGCTACCTGGAAGAAGGTATTCGCGAGAAGTTACTGCGCCATCACGGCGAACGCACTGATGCGTTGTTCTACGCCTGGCAGGACGTCTGGCTGGATGAGGGATTTCAAGAGTCCATGGACTTTGGCCCTTGGCTGGACGCCATTCGTTGCCCGGCTATGATCATTCAAGGGGACGATGATGAATATGGCGTTCCAGAGCAGGTGACCCGGATTGTGGAGGGTATCGGGCATTGGGCTGAACCGGTGTTCATGGCTGGCACGGGGCATTCGCCCCACTTGCAGCAGCCTGCCCAGGCGCTGACGTTGGTCAGTGATTTTTTGCGAATGGCGATTGGCCAAAAAAGTACGATTTTAGGTTGACGTTTACGTAGACGTCAATCTACTCTGTACACAGTATAAACGCACAACAATAACAAAGGTAGAATGGCTCATGAGTGACCCGTTCGTTCTGGAGACCCAAAGCCTCGTCAAAGAGTTCAAGGGCTTTGTGGCGGTCGATGACGTTAACCTGAAGGTGCAGCGTGGCCACATACATGCCCTGATCGGCCCTAATGGCGCGGGCAAGACCACGGTATTCAACCTGCTCACCAAATTCCTGATTCCTACCCGAGGCAAAATCCTGTTCAAGGGTGAGGACATCACTTCAATGAAATCGGCGGCCATTGCCCGCAAAGGGGTGGTCCGTTCCTTTCAGATTTCTGCGGTTTTTCCCCATATGACGGCGCTTGAGAACATTCGCGTCGCTCTTCAGAGCTTTGAAGGAAACTCCTTCCGCTTCTGGAAATCCGGCGAGTCCCTGAACAAGCTCAATGAGCGTTGCATGGAACTGCTGGACAGTGTGGGGCTGACTGAATTCGCCAATACCACCACCGTCGAACTCGCCTACGGTCGTAAACGCGCCCTGGAGCTGGCCACCACTCTGGCCATGGAGCCGGAGCTGCTGTTGCTGGATGAGCCCACACAGGGAATGGGCAGTGAAGACGTGGAGCGGGTCGTTGAACTGGTGCGCAAGGCCGCTCAAGGCCGCACGGTGCTGATGGTGGAACACAACCTGGGTGTGGTCAGCAAACTGTGCGACCGGGTCACCGTGCTGGCACAGGGGGCCGTGCTCACCGAAGGCGACTACCAACAGGTGTCCGATGACCCCCGTGTGCGTGAGGTGTATATGGGCGGCACGGCCACCAAGAAGCAGGAGGCGGCGGAATGACCCAGGCCCACTCGAAAGACTACGAACAGCTACGAATCTCCGGGCTTCACGCGTTCTATGGCGAGTCCCACATTCTCCATGGCATTGATCTGGAGGTTCAGCGCGGGGAACTGGTCACCCTTCTGGGCCGCAACGGGGCCGGGCGCAGCACAACCCTGAAAGCGATTATGAATATGGTGGGCCGCCGCACCGGCTCGATCATGATTAACGGTGAGGAGACCATGACGTGTGCGCCTCACCACATTGCAAGGTTGGGAGTAGGGTATTGCCCCGAACACCGGGGCATTTTTTCCGGACTCAATGTCATGGAAAACCTGACGCTTCCGCCGGTCGTCCGAAGTGGCGGCATGGGGTTGGAGGAAATTTTCTCCATGTTCCCCAACCTGTACGAACGCCGTACCAGCCCTGGCACCAAACTATCGGGTGGTGAGCAGCAGATGCTGGCCATGGCCCGGATTCTGAGAACGGGCGCCAACATGCTGTTGCTGGATGAAATCACCGAAGGCCTGGCTCCGGTCATCGTTGAAACACTAGGCGAGGTGTTGGTCAAGCTGAAGGAAAAAGGCCTGACCATTGTCCTGGTTGAGCAAAATTTCCATTTCGCCGCACCCCTGGCGGACCGTCACTATGTGATGGAACACGGCCAGATTGTGGAGGAGATCAGCGCCGACGAGCTTGAGGCCAAGCAGTCGATGCTGGACAAGTACCTGGGTGTGTAAGGCCTGGGGATGAGAGTGAAATAAAGAGTGCAACAAGAGCAATAAGAACGAAACCCGAAAACCAACGCAAAGACAGTAGCGGAGAAACAACAATGACAATCACCAAAAAGCTTCTGACATCAGCGATTGCATCAGCCATGTTTGTGGGTGCTGCCCAGGCTGAGATATCCGACAACACCGTTAAAATCGGTTACCTGGCCGACATGTCCGGCACCTATCGTGACCTGGCCGGCCCCAATGGCCAGACAGCCCTGGAAATGGCCATTGCCGACTTCGGTGGCACGGTCAATGGCGCCAAGATCGAAGTGGTCAGCGCGGATGATCGTAACAGCCCGGATTCCGCCTCCAGCACTGCCCGGCGCTGGGTGGAGAACGAGAACGTTGATTTGATTGCCGGCCTGGTTGCCTCTTCGGTCACCATTGCCGTCAGCAACATCCTGGAAGAAAACGACAAGCTGGGCATTGTCTCCGGTTCTGCCGCGTCCAGCATCACCAACGAGCACTGCACGCCGAACCATATCCACTACGTGTACGACACCTACCCGCTGGCCAACGGTACGGCAAGCGCGGTGGTTAAAGAAGGTGGCAAGAGCTGGTTCATCCTGACCGCTGACTACGCCTTTGGGCACGCCCTGGAAGGGGACGTAACCCGCGTGGTGGAAGAAAATGGCGGCGAAGTGATGCAGGCGGTGCGTCATCCGTTCCCGACCTCTGACTTCTCCTCCTTTATCCTGCAGGCGCAGTCCTCAGGCGCTGACGTGGTGGCTCTGGCAAACGCAGGTGCAGACACCACCAATGCCATCACCACCGCCGGTGAATTCGGCCTGACCCAGTCCGGCCAGACCCTGGCAGCGCTGCTGTTGTTCCTGACCGACGTTCATGCACTGGGTGCTCAGTCTGCCCAGGGCATTCAGCTCACCACCGGCTGGTACTGGGACATGAACGACGAAACCCGTGCCTGGTCTGACCGTTTCATGGAAAAAACCGGCGTTCGTCCCACCATGGTTCACGCCGGTATTTACTCCAGCGCCATCCAGTACCTGAACGCTGTGAAGGCCACCGGTTCGGATGCCGCCCAAACGGTACGCAAGCAGATGATGGATACGCCGATCAACGACATGTTTGCCAAGAACGGCATCATTCGTGAGGACGGCCGCATGGTCCACGACATGTACCTGGCAGAAGTGAAAACCCCCGAGGAGTCCAAGAGCGAGTGGGACCTGTATGACATCGTACGGACCATCCCAGGGGACGAGGCCTATCGCCCGCTGTCCGAGAGCAAATGCAAGCTCGTAACCCAAAACTGATGTTCTGACCGACTGGGCCGTCCCGCGCTATCCAACAGTACTGGCGCGGGGCGGCCACTGACCTGCAGACACGCAACTTGTGAATGATCAGTTGCGCTGCTTTTGGAGTTTGTAACATGACCGAGATTCTGGGAGTCCCCGTGGCCGTGCTGTCTGGCCAGTTGATGCTCGGGGTGATCAATGGCGCCTTTTATGCTCTGCTGAGCCTCGGCCTGGCGGTTATATTTGGCCTGCTGAAAATCATTAATTTCGCCCATGGCGCCATGTACATGCTCGGTGCCATGTGTACCGTACTGATTTTTGATGCCTTCGGCGTCAACTACTGGGTAGCGCTTTTCGTCGCGCCCGTGATTGTTGGCTGTTTCGGCATTCTGCTGGAGTACTTCCTGTTGCGCCGCATCGCGGGCCAGGATCACATCTACAGCCTGTTGTTGACCTTCGGGATTGCACTGATCCTTCAAGGTGTTCTGACCAATATTTACGGCGTTTCTGGCCTGCGTTATTCCATGCCGGAGGTGTTCAGAGGTGGTATGAACCTCGGGTTCATGTTCCTTCCCTACTATCGAGCCTGGGTGATCGTCGCTGCCTTGCTGGTGTGCTTCGCAACCTGGTTCATGATTGAGAAAACCCGGCTTGGCTCCTACCTGCGGGCCGGCACGGAAGATTCCCAGCTGATGCAGGGGTTTGGCATCAATGTGCCACTGCTGATCAGCCTCACTTACGGTTTTGGTGTCATGCTCGCCGCCTTCGCCGGTGCGCTTGCCGCACCCATATATTCGGTATCGCCGGTAATGGGCTCCAACATACTCATCGTGGTGTTTGCTGTGGTCGTCATCGGCGGCATGGGTTCTATCGCCGGAGCCGTCGTTACCGGCCTGATGATGGGGGTAGTAGAAGGGTTCACCAAAGTGTTCTACCCGGAAGGGTCGGCAGCCGTGATCTTCCTGGTGATGGTGGTTGTTCTGTTGATTCGCCCGTCGGGCCTGTTTGGTAAGGAGGCATAGTCATGGCGAACGCAACCACGCAGACAGATATCCAGCAAAGCATTATTCAGCAGCAGAAATCCGAGCAACGCAAGAAGCAGATTTTGAATCTTGTGCTGCTGGCGCTGCTCCTATTGGCACCGGCGGTGATGTACCCCGTGTTCCTGATGAAAATCCTGTGCTTCGCCCTGTTCGCAGTGGCGTTCAACCTCCTGCTGGGTTACACCGGCCTGCTGTCTTTCGGGCACGCTGCGTTCCTGGCGGCGGGCTCATACACCACCGGTTACCTGCTCTCGAATTTCTCCGGTCTGACGACCGAAATGGGGATTCTGGTGGGCACAGCGGCGGCAACGGTGTTGGGGCTCGGCTTCGGGGTTGTGGCCATTCGCCGCCAGGGAATCTATTTCGCGATGATCACCCTGGCGTTGGCGCAACTGGTCTACTTCTTCTTCGTACAGGCCCCGTTTACCGGTGGTGAGGACGGTATGCACGGCGTACCCCGCGGCCACCTGTTCGGCTTTGTTGACCTGAGTAACAACTACGCCATGTACTATTTCGTGCTGGCGGTCTTCCTGGGAGGCTATCTGGCGGTGCAGCGCATTGTCGGCTCGCCCTTCGGGCAGGTGCTCAAGGCGATCAAGCAGAACGAGCCCAGGGCGGTGTCCCTTGGCTACAACGTGGATCGCTACAAGCTCCTCGCATTCGTGATCTCCGCAGGCCTGGCCGGCCTGGCCGGATCGGTGAAAACCGTGGTGTTCCAGCTTGCGTCTCTCAACGACGCTCATTGGCACATGTCCGGCGAAGTCATCCTGATGACTCTGTTGGGTGGTACCGGCACGTTGCTGGGCCCGGTGGTCGGCGCCACTTTCGTGGTGAACCTGGAATATCAGCTGGCCCAGGGGCCGCTGGGTGACTGGGTAGATCCCATTCTTGGCGGTATCTTCGTGCTGACGGTGATGGCTTTCCGCTCGGGTATTGTGGGTGAGATCCAGAACTTCATGCGCAAGAACATGAGCTAATCGTCGCTGGCCGCCCAACTGCCATACCCCAACGCCATGACCCGGGCCACTTCGGCCTCGGGTATGGCTGCCAGGTCGCCCAGTTCCAGGGTGTCGTAGTGAAACACATAGAGGCGGGATGTGAATTCCGCCACCGGCAGGGATGCCTCACCCCGAATCTCTCCGTTTCCCCGGGTTGAGCAGGTGATGCCCTGGCCCCAGTCCTGGCCGCTGTCGTTATTGGGGTTGAAGAAGTACACCCGCATTTCGTTTCTGGGGCTCAGGGCCACTCGCAGGATAGTAATGGCATGTCGGCCGACGAAGCGGGCGGCGCTGTCGGTAACGGCGATACCGGCAGGCTGGTGGTGAATCACCGGAATGTTGCCGTTGTAGTAGGGGTGATAGCTGGCGTAGAAGTGTCGGATGAAATCGTCGTAGTCAGTGACTTCCCCAGTGTGGATATCGGCCACCACCTTGAAGCCGTGGCTTACCCACCAACCATAGAATTCCGGGTTGATCCAGCGATGGGCGTCATCGTTCCGGTCTTCACAGCGCCGCCACATCTCACCATAGATCCGGTCCAGGTGTGGAATGAGAATCAGTGAAACCGGGTCTACGTCGACGGGAGTGTCCTTGATCAACCCCGGTTCCAGATTCTTGGACGACACTTCCCGCCCTTCAAATCGGCTCAGCACTTCGTTGTCGCGGGCTGCCCAGGTGAGTACCTGGAGCAGGTAATCGGCCTCGTTGGCGGCCCACATGGACAGTCCTATAGCGGACTGGCAACTGGGATTGTTGCCCTGGCCCACGCCCAGTGGCTGGCCCAACAGGTTGAGTACACCAGCGAGCAGAAATACTCCCGGTGGTACTGCATCACCAAAGGCCTCCGACAGGACCTGTTTCGTTTCCGTCGATAATCTGAGTTTGATCTGCCGCCAGAGGGCCTGCGCAACCGGTGGGGTGAAGAGCGAACCCCGCTCCAGCATCATGGTCAGTCCATAGACAGCCTGGCAGGTTTCCGGATGGATGGCTTCATCAATCAGCGCATCCACAAGTTGGTTGTAACAATAAAAATCATCCAGCCCGGTCATCGTCAGCCCCAGGGCGGTGGGGATGAGATCTTCCTCGTCGCTGGTGCGCAGAAACCGCAAAAACACCGCGTGATAGGGCGACGCCAGCCCGGTATCGTGCATATTGCGGGCAAACGCACTGGCTTCCGCGGAGAGCTCAACGTCGTCCATTTTGGCCAGGCGTAGCTGGTACAGGTCCAATCCGGGATCTTCACGGCTACCGGGAGTGGGTGCAAACAGAGCTCTCACCAGGCGGGTGGCGTCGGCGGTGCCGGTGGTGTTGAGTTCCGGGTCATACAGGCATTTGGCGATCTGGCCAATCATGTCGCAGATGCTGTCCACCTGCACGGGCCCTTGTTCCAGCAGGCGCCACACCTCAGCCACCAGGCTGTCCATCAGGTTTTCGTAGCCAAGGTGGGATATCAGGTATTGGTATAGCCCCAGAACGAGGGGGCCGAGTTGTTTGGGCCGTTCGCGGTCCGCTTCGGTGAGAGTGCCAGACAGCAGGTCCAGGTTCAGGGCCATCACCTGGGTGAGGAAATGCCGGGCCTGCTCGGAGGAAATGCCAGGGTGAAAATAGTCACCGCGCACCACCGCCAGCAGCCGTATTTCGCTGATCGCCTCGACAACGGTGGTAACCGCACCGGCTTCCCGCAGTGAGTGCTTGGCCAGGGCAGGTTGCAGGGTGGCAGGTTTAGACCAGTCACTGGTGCCGAATATACCGGCGGATTCCAGAGCGCGAACCCGACGGTACAGGACATCGAAACCTCCCGGCAGCGTCATTAGAAGGCGCGCACGCTCCAGCAGCCCCAGGCTGGAGGCTTGTGGTGACGCGCTGCGGGCGCGGGCAAAGTCTGCCAGAGCGGCATCGAATTGCAATGAAGCCTGGGCAAGATCCAAGGGTTAACTCCTTTTTTCGTTTTTCCTCGCTCCGTCACTGGCAGTGTAGTCGGCCCCGGGCCAGAGACAAAGCTGGCGATGATCAGGTCGTCCAGCAGAAGTTGTGTCAATCGTTTATGGTGTAGGTACAGATATACGACTCTGTCTCGGAGGCCTGTTTGATCGACTATACCCTGCTGACATTGGCCATCGCCCTGCTCGCGGTGACCGTCCTCGGCAAAGTGCGCCTTCATGACTGGTGGATCCGTGCCTGTGAGTTCCCCCGTGTTCAGATTGTCAGCCTGGCGGTATTGGTGGCGTTCGCAGCGCTATGGCTGGAGAACGATGGCCTGCAAAAGTGGGTGCTTGCGATATTGGCGGTGGTGCTTGCGTTGCAGCTGTATCGCATTTTGCCGTGGACACGGTTATGGCCCCTGCAGGTGCAATCAGCGGAGCCCGGCCAGGAAGACCGCTGTGTCACATTGATGATTGCCAACGTACTGACGCCCAACCGCAACAGCGAGGGGCTGATTCGCCAGGTCCAGGAACACCGGCCGGATGTGTTGCTGACTCTGGAATCGGATCAGTGGTGGGGCGATCAGCTGGATGCGGCTTTTGGTGACTGGCCGACCATTATTCGCGTGCCGCTGGACAACCTCTATGGCATGCATCTGTATTCGAGGCTGCCGTTGGAAGAGGCCGAGGTGAGCTACCTGATTCAGGACGATATCCCTTCGATCCACGGCTGGCTGAGGTTACCCTCGGGTGATCGTGTGAAACTGCACGCGGTGCATCCGCGCCCACCGGCACCCAGTGAAAGTGAGGAGTCCCTGTGGCGGGATGCCGAACTGCTACTGATCGGCCAACAGATTCATAAAGATGGTTACCCCGCCATTGTCGCCGGTGACCTGAACGATGTGGCCTGGTCCCGCACCACGCGGCTGTTTTGCCGCGTCAGCGGCATGCTGGACCCGCGTCGGGGGCGGGGCATGTTCAACAGCTTTCACGCCGAACGCTGGTACCTGCGCTGGCCGCTGGACCACGTCTTCACCACCGAGCATTTTACGCTGGGCAGAATTGAAAGACTCGCCCCCTTTGGTTCCGACCACTTCCCGATACTGACCACGCTGTGCTTCCGCCCCTCAAGAGCGGATGAGCACGAAGCTCCGGAAGCGGACCGCGACGAGCACCAGGAAGCCCGTGAGAACATTCGCGAAGGCAAGATTCGGGAGCAGGATGACTAGGCGCGCTGTGGTATGTCCCTATCTTGCAAATTGCCCCGGAAAGCAGGATAAAGGAGCCTTGAAAATCTCCTGTGCCGGCCCCTCGCCACAGGCCTGTTTGAGTTTTGAAAGGCTGACCTTATGGGTTCTGGTTTTGCGAGCGCTGACGCATTCCTTCAGGCACACCCCGAGCTGCAGTTTATTGACCTGCTGATCCCGGATATGAACGGCATTGTCCGCGGTAAACGCGTGGACCCTTCAACCCTGCCCAAGGTGTTTGAGCGGGGCATCGCGATGCCGGCGTCCATCTTTGCCCTGAATATCCAGGGCACTACCGTGGAAGAGACCGGTCTGGGCCTGGATATCGGTGAGGCGGACCGTGTGTGCCTGCCCATCGACGGTACGCTCACCGTGGAGCCCTGGCAGAAGCGGCCGACTGGCCAACTGCTGCTGACGATGTATGAACTGGATCGCGAAACCCCGTTTTTTGCGGACCCGCGCGTGGTGCTGCAGAACATCGTCAAGCGGTTTGAAGAACTGGGCCTGACGCCGGTGGCGGCCTATGAGCTGGAGTTCTACCTGATCGACCAGGAAAACCTCGCCGGCCGACCCCAGCCTCCCAAGTCGCCCATTTCCGGCAAGCGCCCGGCGGGCACCCAGGCCTACTCCATTGACGACCTGGATGAATACGCGGAATTTCTGGCGGATGTGCTGGATGCGGCCCATGAACAAGAGTTGCCGGCGGACGCCCTGGTGGCGGAATCCGCCCCTGGCCAGTTTGAGGTGAACCTGCATTACGTGGATGACGCCGTGCAGGCCTGCGACCACGCCACCCTGCTCAAACGCCTGATCAAGAATATGGCCTACGACCATGAGATGGACACCACCTTCATGGCCAAGCCGTATCACAACCAGGCGGGTAGCGGCATGCACCTGCATGTCAGCCTGATTGATGGGGAAGGGCGCAATGTATTTGCCGGCGACGCCGAGCAACCTAACGACATGCTGCGCTGGGCCGTTGGTGGGCTTGTGGCCACCATGAACGACGCCATGGCGCTGTTCTGCCCCAACATCAACTCCTACCGCCGGTTTAGCCCGGAGTATTACGTGCCCAGTGCGGCGACCTGGGGCGTGGATAACCGCACGGCCAGCCTGCGCCTGCCGGGTGGAGATCCCGAGGCGCTGAGGATTGAGCACCGCGTTGCGGGTGCTGATGCCAACCCGTACCTGCTGATGGCGGCGGTGTTGGCGGGCATTCACTACGGTATTTCCAACCGCATCGAGCCACCGCCCGTGACCGTGGGCAATGCCCACGAACAGCACGAAGCCAGTCTGGTGAATAACCTGCGGGATGCGTTGCGGGAGCTCGGTCAGTCGCCGGTGATGGCGGAGTATCTGGGCAGGGAGTTTCTGGATGTGTTCGTCGCCTGCAAAGAGAACGAACTGAACGAGTTCGAGATGACCATTTCGGATCTCGAATACCTCTGGTACCTGCATACGGTTTAATGGCTTCCCGTCATCCGATAACGGCGCCACAGGGCGCCGTTTTTCGTGGGAACTATTCAAGCACCAGCCAGGTGGCCTTCAGTTCCGTGTACTTGTCGAATGCATGCAGGGACTTGTCGCGCCCGTTGCCGGACTGCTTGAAACCGCCGAACGGTGCGGTCATGTCGCCGCCGTCGTAGTGGTTGATCCACACACTGCCGGCCCGCAGTGCCTTGGCCACTTTGTGGGCGGTATTGATATTGGAGGTCCACACGGCGGCAGCGAGCCCATAGATGGAATCGTTGGCAATCTCGATGGCCTCCTCGGCGGTGGTGAAGCCGATCACCGAGAGCACCGGCCCGAAGATTTCCTCCGAGGCAATGCGCATGCGGTTGTTCACCCCATCGAACACCGTAGGCTGCACGAACAGCCCTCCGGTCTCTGCCATCACCCGCTGCCCGCCTTCCACCAGGGTCGCCCCTTCGGACCGGCCGATGCCAATGTAGTCGATGATGCGATCAAGCTGGGCCTGGTCGACGATGGCGCCGCAGGTTGTGGCCGGGTCCAGTGGATGGCCAGGGCGCCAGGTTGTCAGGGCCTCGCGGATCAGCCCGACGAATTCAGCGCGAATGCTTTCCTCCACCAATAACCGACTACCAGCGGTGCAGACTTCGCCCTGGTTGAAGGCAATGGCGCTGGCGGCTTCGGCGGCGGCTTTTTTCAGGTCCGGGGCATCCGCAAACACGATGTTGGGGCTCTTGCCGCCGGCCTCCAGCCACACCCGTTTCATGTTGGACTGGCCGGCGTAAACCATCAGTTGCTTGGCCACGTTGGTGGAACCGGTGAACACCAGGCAGTCCACGTCCATGTGCAAGGCCAGGGCCTTACCCACGGTATGGCCGAAACCGGGGAGTACGTTGAACACGCCGTCGGGTATGCCGGCTTCGGTGGCCAGTGCCGCCAGGCGAATGGCGGTGAGCGGCGATTTCTCCGAGGGTTTGAGGATCACTGAATTTCCGGTGGCCAGCGCCGGCGCGATTTTCCAGGCCGCCATGATCATCGGGAAGTTCCAGGGCACGATGGCGGCCACCACGCCCATGGGTTCCCTGGAAATCATGCCGATCTGGTTGTGGGGTGTGGGGGCGAGCTCCCCATACACCTTGTCGATGGCTTCGGCGGTCCAGCGTATGGCACGGGCGGTGGCCGGTACGTCCACCGTGCGGGCATGGCTGATGGGTTTTCCCATGTCGAGGGTATCCAGCAGGGCCAGTTCGTCGCCGTGGGCTTCGATCAATTCGGCAAAGCGAATCAGCACTGCCTTGCGTTTGGCCGGTGCCAGTTCCCGCCAGTCGCCGCGCTCAAAGACTTTTCGCGCGATGGCTACGGCCTTGTCCGCATCAGCCTTGTCGCAGCTGGCCACCTGAGCCAGCTCGCGGCCATCCATCGGGCTGACGGACGGGAAGGTCTCACCGTTTACCGCCCAGCGATAACTGCCCTTTACATAGGCGCGGCCCTCTATGGCGAGGGTGTCGGCCATTGCCTGCCACTCGGGCTGGCTAGTGGGTGTTCCGGAAATGGCATTGGTGGATACAGGGTCAGACATGGCGGCCTCGAAGGCAAAGGAATGGCGCCATCATAGCAGGTGTTTGAGCCGCGTCGACGGCCTTCCATATAGGTACAAGAACGTGTCTTCCCGTGGGCTGAAAGCCGGCATAGACTGAGTTCGGCGGGCAACAGGATTGCCCTTTTCATTGCCTGCCAAAGAACCCTTTTTGATAACCCGTTTGGCACAACTCCATGATCCAGTATTCCCCTGTTCCATCCTTTTACGCGGCATCGGCCAATCCGGCCCCTACACGGCCGGCGCTTAAGGGCGTTTGCGAGGCTGATGTGTGCGTGGTCGGTGCTGGTTACACCGGGTTGTCGACCGCATTGTTCCTGGCCGAAGCCGGTTTCAGGGTGGTGGTGCTCGAAGCAGTTACCGTAGGCTGGGGTGCCTCCGGTCGCAATGGCGGGCAGATCGTCAACAGCTTCAGCCGTGACCTCGACGCAATCGAACGCCAGACCACAGCGGATCACCTGACCCACTTGGCGTCCATGGCGTTTGAAGGCAGCCAGATCATTCGTCAACGGGTACGGGATTACGGCATCCAGTGCGACCTTAAAGAGGGTGGCATTTTCGCGGCCCTGAACGCACGGCAGCTCAGCCATCTGGAGGATCAACAGGCGCTCTGGCGGCGGTTCGGGTACGGGAATCTGGAACTGCTGGACCGGGAAGGAATTCGTGCCCGGGTTGGCACCGAGCGCTACGTCGGCGGCGCGGTTGATCACACCGGGGGCCACATTCATCCCCTGAACCTGGCCCTGGGCGAGGCGGCTGCCCTGGAATCCCTCGGTGGCGTGATCCACGAACATTCAGCCGTTACTGACATTGTTCATGGCCAACCTGCCACGGTGAAAACCGATCAAGGCGAAGTGCGGGCAGCGTTTGTGGTGCTGGCGGGCAATGCCTATCTCGGCGGACTGGTGCCGGAACTGGGCGCCAAGTCCATGCCCTGCGGCTCTCAGATCGTCGCTACCGAGCCGCTTGACGATGAGGTCGCTAAACGCCTGTTGCCGCAGGACAACTGCGTGGAAGACTGCAACTACCTGCTGGATTACTTCCGCCTGTCCGGCGACAAGCGGCTGATCTACGGCGGTGGTGTGGTCTACGGCGCCCGAGACCCGGCCAACATCGAACGGCTGATTCGCCCCAACATGCTGAAAACGTTCCCGCAGTTGGCCGATGTGAAGATCGACTACGCCTGGACCGGCAGCTTCTTGCTCACCCTGTCACGCCTGCCGCAAATGGGCCGGCTGCAGAACAACGTGTTTTATTCCCAGGGCTGCTCCGGCCATGGCGTAACCTTTACCCATGTTGCGGGCAAGGCGTTGGCAATGGCCATCCAGGGCCAGGCCGAGCGTTTCGACGCCTTCGCCAGCCTGCCGCATTACCCGTTTCCGGGAGGGCGGGCGTTTCGGATACCTTTGACGGCAATAGGGGCCTGGTATTACGCGTTGCGGGATCGGTTGGGGGTGTAAAGAAGCCGGCAGCCTATGTGTTGCTGTAAATCGACAGCTCCCGGGCGTGCCGCTCTGGTTTGGGGTCATCAATGGACTCCACGGCTTCAATCTGCGCAATGTAGTCCGCCGGCAAGCCGTTTTCCCGGGCGCCGATGAGCACGTGGTCCTTGTACCAGTGGAAGGGTTTAAGTGAGTTGTTGATGCGGGTGGCATAATACATCCAGGCGCGCAGGGTGCCTTGTTCGGTTTTCAGCTCAACCTGCTTCTCATCGTAGCCAAACCCCAGAGCTTCATGTCGGTCCAGGTCTGGTTTCTCTGAATCATCAATCTCGTAAACCACGCCGGTCACCCAGTCCCCCGGGTTGCCGGTCTCTTCCGCGTCGCATTTGGCGGAGCCGTCGCTGGCGGATTTGTGGAAGCGAAGCCGGTGAGCTGGAAGCTCTGCGACAGCTATGAACCGGGCTGATGGAACCCGGGCCTGGAGTCGTCGTTGCGACATGTTGGAGCCATAGCTGAAGCAGAGCATGCAATGTCCTTGTTGGCGATTACACCGAGCCTACCAGTGATGATGACGTCATTGCAGGTGTCGCCTTGGTGAGTGTTCCCTGCAACGCCAGCACCAGTTCATCCACCTGTTGTTCTGCCTCGGCAACGGATTGCGCCAACACCTCGCCGCCTTCCTCCTGATTTTCAATGGCAATGCTATGTACATTGGTGATGCCGATAAACTCAAGCACCGTGGTCAGGCCTGGCTCAAGGTGATTCATATGTGCCAGCTCCCCTCCAGGCTCGAATCCAGCCCCGCCACGGGAAGACAGGATAACCGCGTGGCGGGGGCGGTCTGCTAGCAGTGCTGTGAAGGGGGCTTCTGGGGTGGATGGGTCATACTCTACGGTTCTGCCCATACGAACAACCAGGTCCACCCATGCTTTCAGAGCCGCTGGCATACCAAAATTATAGAGTGGCGCGCCAATGACCAGGATGTCCGCGGCGACCAGTTCATCGATCAGTTGGTCACTTTCTGCCAGTGTGTCGTCCATCCAGGGCTCGTGCTTTTCGGGTGGAGCAAAGGCCGCCTGTATCCATTGCTGATCAATGAAGGATGGGGGCGTGCCACCGATATCGCGGTAGGTCACGGTATCGCCAGGGCGTTGGGCCTGCCACCGGGAAACAAACTGGTGTGTCAGGCTGCGGCTGTGGGAACCGTGTTCATGGATGCCGGCGCGGCCAGGGCGGGCAGAGGCGTCGAGTTGCAGGATATGAGTCATGTGGAGCTCCATTCGGTTGTAGGAAAATTCATCTGTTGTTGACGGTGAATTAAGCCTAAAGTCATACTTAGAGGGCCACAAACGATGATTTCTTTCGCCTATAGATGAGGTGAGCTCATTCATGAATCCCCGCCGCTTGCCTTCGCTGTCCGCCCTGCGAGCCTTTGAGGCCGCCGCCCGCCATGAGAGTGCCAAACAGGCTGCCCAGGAACTTTCGGTGACCGCCACGGCGATCAGTCATCAGATTCGCGGGCTTGAAGAGGCGCTTGGGGTGGAGCTGTTCGTTCGTAAACCCCGGCAACTGGTGCTGACGACTAAGGGGCGGGACTTACAGGAAGTGCTGGAAACCGCCTTCGACAACATCGGCAATGCCATCGAGCGATTGAAGGCAGTGCCGTCGCGACAGGCGGTGACCCTGTCGACCACGCCGGCTGTGGCGGTGCGCTGGTTGTTGTCCTGGGTGTGTATGTTGCGGGACAGCCATCCGGACATTGACCTGCGCATTCACGCCTCACACGAAGCCGTGGCCCTGGATGGGGTGACGGCGGACCTCGCCATTCGCTATGGAGATGGGCAATGGCCGGGCCTGGTTGCGGAGAAGCTGTTCGATAACACCTTTATTCCTGCCTGCAGTCCCCATCTTGGGCTGACGAGGATGGAGGATTTACCGAATCATCCGCTGATCCACTTCCGGCCGCAGCGAGTATCGGTGAGCCCGGTAGACTGGGCAGGCTGGCAGAAGCAGGCGGGGCTATCCGGGCTGGATGTCAGTGCCGGTTTGGTGTTCTCGGACGAGACCCACACCATTTCTGCTGCCGTGGGTGGCCAGGGCGTGGCACTGATGAGCCGGCCGTTGATTGAGGATGAGTTGGCCGAAGGACGGCTGGTGCAGCCCTTCGGACCGGAGCTGGAAGGCAAACCATTTTACCTGGTGTACCCGGAAAGCCGCCGGCAGGACCCGACGATACTGGCTATCCGCGATTGGGTACTGAATGTACCCGGAGGATTGTGCCCAGTATCGCCGGCTGCTCCCGCCTGATCGTCAGGCTGTGACAGCTTTCATCGACTCCACCAGGGCATCATCCAGCTCATTGGCACGCTTGGCCGCTGGCCGGCTTTCCGTGCGTTGAATGTACTCCTGGAATACCTTGTTCGGCGGAATGTTTTTCTGCATGGTTCCCCACCACAGGTAACTGCTGACCAGCACATCCGCTGCGGTAAACGTGTCACCGCAAATGTAGGGACTCTTGCCCAACACTTTCTCCAGCGTGTTGATACTGTCTTCCACCCGGCCGCAACCGACGGCCTGCACGTTTGTGCTGTCGATCTTCCAGCCGTGGGCCAGCGCACTGGTAGCCATCTCGAAAGGGCCCGCCATGAAAAACAGCCAGCGGTAATAGGCGCCACGTTCCGGAGAGGCAGCCGGTGGGGCAAGCTTCTTGTCCGGGAACTGGTCCGCCAGGTAAGCGCAGATGGCCGCCACCTCGGTCACAATGGTGCTGCCGTGTTTGATGGCGGGCACCTTGCCCATGGGATTGATGGCCAGGTATTCCGGGGTTTTCATGTCCGGGCCGAAATCCATCGTCTCTACCGTGTAGGGGATACCGACTTCTTCCAACATCCAGCGTACAACGCGGCCACGTGACATGGGGTGGGTGTAAAAGGTGAGTTCCGACATGCTGATCTCCTTTTCGAGCCTGTTTTTTCAAGGGTATGGGTTACTGCGAGATCAGATTAATGTGGAATTAGGCGAATATCTGTCCTAGATAAATGGGAAGATGCATTTTTAATGTAGAAAAGCCGAAAAGCTGGCAGGAGGTAGGCCACGATGTCTGGTCCCACGACCCGCGTGTTAACCGTGTTGGAATTGTTGCAGACCCACGGCCAGATCGGCGGTGCCGAACTGGCGGAGCGGCTGGGCGTGGATCGGCGAACCATCCGACGCTACATCACAGTGCTCGAAGAGCTGGGCATTCCCGTGATGACCGAGCAGGGGCGCTATGGTGGATACCGGCTGGTGGCCGGCTTTAAGTTGCCGCCGATGATGTTTACCGACGAGGAAACCCTGGCGGTCTCCCTCGGGCTGCTGGCCGCCCGACAGCTTGGGCTGGCGGATGCTGCGCCGGCCATTGCCAGCGTGCAGGCGAAGCTGGAACGGGTGATGCCGGCCAACCTGAAAAAGCGGGTACGCGGTGTCAGCGACACCACTCGGGTGATCCTTCCCCGGGGCGAACCCAGCCTGGACGACCGCGCCCTTCAAACCCTGACCGTTGCCACGGAAGCGATGCGCTCGGTGGGGTTTACCTACCACTCCCCGGACCACGGCGGGATCGACCGCAGCGTGGATCCCTACGGCCTGGTGTTCCGTCAGGGGCGCTGGTATCTCACCGGCTTTTGCCATCTCCGCCAGGCGATGCGCTCGTTCCGGCTGGACCGCATCAGCCATGTCCACCTGTTAATGGCCACTTTTCAGCGGCCACCGGATTTTGATGCGGCGGATTTCCTGAGTGAGAGTTTCCTGTCCTGGGGGCGTACCCACGAGGTGTCGCTGGTGCTCCATACGGACCGTGAGTCGGCCTCAGCCGTGTTTGGTTTTCATTCCTCCTGTGCGGAGGGATTCGAACAGCGTGAAGATGGCTTGTTGCTAACCACCCAAACCGACAGCTTTGAGTGGTTTTCCTGGTGGCTGGCACAGCTCCCGTTCCGGTTTACCATCCTCAAGCCGGATGGGCTCAAGGATGCGTTGCGGGAGCATGCCACGCGGTTGCTGGAATGTTGTGAGTGAGGATTTACCCCACAAACATTCTCTTCGCCAATGGCAACCCCTTCAGGCCACTGACCGCCACCGTGGCGAGCAGGCCGCCGATCATTGCCCCGGCCACACCGCAGGTCATCACATCCTGGCCGGTCAGGTACAGGCCGGGGATGCGGGTCTTGGGCTTCAGCCAGTCCTGTTCAAAGCGGCTGGGCGAATGGTTCAGGCCATAGATCTCGCCCTTGCTGTAGCGGCAGAAGTAATCGGTAGACAGCGGCGTCGAGAGCTCGTAGTAATCCACCTTGCCTTCCAGGTGCGGGAACTTCTCATACAGCTTCGCCATTAGCCGCTGGGCGTAGGCTTCTTTCTTTGCCTCATACTCGTCGCCACGTTTACCCCAGGTCTCGTCCGCCCAGTCCTCGTACCAGTCATAAGGCCCGGGGGCGACGATCTCGATCGTGGCGCGGCCGGGATAGCGCTCGGCAAAGCTTGGGTCTTTGGCGGAAGGGAACGAGATGTACGTCAGCGGAATGTCGTGTTCGTCCGGCGCGGCCACAAAGTCGCTGACCTGCTTCTCGTAGTTGGTGCCCGGATAGATCCAGTAGTTGGTTTTCGGCAACTTCAGGTTCTCAGCGGTATCTTCCAGGCCGATGTAGAGGCAGTTGCTGGCCATGGAACGTTCCACGGTTTTCAGCTTTTCCTGGTAATAGTCCCGGTGGGGTGCGGTTTCCGGCAGCAGTTTGTCGAACGTGTTGAACACGCCGGCATTGCTGATCACCAGCGGGGCACGAACGTCCTCGCCGTCGGCCATGCGCACACCCACGGCCTTGCCTTTTTCGATCAGAATTTCTTTTACGTCGGCATAGGTGAACACTTCCCCGCCACTCTGCTGGATGACCGGAATAATGGTCTTCGCCATTTCAGAGGCACCGCCGATGGGGTAGTAGCCGCCGTACAGGTAGTGGCGGGCAATCAGGGCGTGGATGATGAAGCTGGATTCTGCTGGCGGCAGGCCGTTGTCGCCCCACTGGCCAGTGAGCACCGCGATCAGTTCCTGGTTGTTGGTCAGGCCTTCCAGAACTTCTCGAGTGGGCTTGTTGAGGAATGCAGGTGCGGTGCGGTCGACCAGCTTGCGCAGGGGCCCGGCGGCCAGGTCCGGAAGTACCTTGCCGATCACCAGCCCCGGCATGGCTTTGGCCACTTGCCGCAGATAACTCAGGTAGGTGTCTATGGCCTGCTCCTCGCCGGGAAACTCTTTCTTCAACTCTGCTTTGAAGGCGTCCGGGCCGGCGACAAGATCCACATGGCGGTTACCAATAAAGATGCGGTCAAAGTGGCTGTCCATAGGCGCCCACTTCAACTGGCCGTCGGTAATGTGGTCGAACAGGCGTTTGCTCAGGGTGTGGTCCGCGCCCACATCCCCAATGTAATGCACACCTACATCCCATTCGTAGCCGTTGCGATCGTAGCTGTGTGTAAAGCCCCCGGCGGTGTAATGCTGCTCGAACACCACCACTTTTTTACCCATTTTGCTCATACAGGCGGCGGTGGTGAGCCCGCCAATACCGGAGCCGATGACAATGGCGTCGTAGTGGCCATCAAGACGATTGGCGCGATAACGGCGCCCGACACGGATAGTACTGGGTTTGGGGCTACTCATGATGTGGTGTCCTTATTGTGTTGTTTGTTTTCGGCAATTGAGCCATCGAGCAGGAGTGTGACAACACCTTCGGCCAGGTGAGGTTCCGCCTTCGTGCTGGGCAGGTGCCCGTCGATAGACAACTGGGACAGGCCATGTACCAGGGACCAGGCGGCAGCTGTCATCAGTGACAACGGAATCGGTTTGACGTAACCGACCGCCTGCGCTTGTGCAATGGTGTCTTCCAGGACCTGGAAAGCTCCCTTTCCGGCAGTGTCCAGGCGCGGGTGAATACCTTTTGGCAGCACCCGCCCGCCAAACATCAGCCGGTACAAATTGGGTTCGTCCCGGGCGAACGACACGTAAACCAGGCCGATATCAATCAGTGCCCGCCTGGGGTCGCTTTGATCAACGGCGAGCAGTCGTTCCCGTAGTGCACTGAAACCGGTAATGGCGAGCTCTGCGAGCAGGCTGTCCCGGTCAACGAAGTGTCGATACAGCGCAGGTGCACTGACCCCGATCTGCTTGGCCAGGGCCCGCAGGCTAATCGCCGCATCGCCATGTTCCCGCAGAATTTCCAGGGCTAACTGATGCGCCTGTTGGGGCAGGTCACCATGGTGGTAATTGGTTTTGAGTGAGGTGGAACTAACAGTCATAAGTTATCACCGATAACATTGTTACCGGTGATAACATCACAGGGCGCAGGAGATTGTCAACTGTATTCGGAGGTCGCTTGTTCGCTTTGTGCGGCAGCAAAGGTTCCGGGTTTCAGGCATTGCGAAAGATAAAGGAATCCATCGACAGCACACCATGCTCAATGCCGCCTTCAATGACCGAGCCGCGTGCGTCGGGGCCAGCGGCACCCAGTGCAACCAGCAACGGCAGAAAGTGCTCCGTGGTGGGGTGCGCGCGCCGGGCATGGGGCGCGAGCGCCAGAGTGTTTATCAGGCGTGCCTGGTCATTTTCCAGAACCGCTTCACGAACCCATTGGCTAAAGGCCTTTGCGTACTCTGCACTGTTGTTATCCCTCCAGCGTACCTCGTAGAGGTTATGGGTCAGACTGCCCGAACCGACGATCAGCACACCTTCCTCCTGCAGCGGCGCCAGCACCTGGCCCAGTTGGTAGGCGGACTGGCTGTCGAGGTTCGCTGGCAGAGACACCTGGAACACCGGCACCGACGCGCCCGGGTACAGGTACGTCAGTGGCACCCAGGCACCATGGTCAAGACCGCGTTGGGCATCGGCGACGGGCTTCCATCCGGCATTGTCCAGCAGAGATAGAGCCTTACTTGCGAGCGAGGGATGACCATGCGCCGGGTACTCCAGTTCGTACATGGCGGGCTCAAAGCCTCGAAAGTCATGGATGGTGGGCGGTACCTCCGACAGACCCACCTGTACTTTCTGTGTCATCCAGTGGGGCGACACCACCAGCACCGCAGTTGGTCGGGGCAGTTCCGTTCCAAGCTGCGAGAGGGCCGGGCCTGCTTGGCCCGGCTCCAGTGCAAAGGTGGGAGCGCCGTGGGATACGAACAGACTGGTCATGGCGCGATACTCCTGTTTATTTCGTTGCCAAACGGTCTACCGAAGCGTGCCCGGCACCGCTAAACATCAGGGACACCGACGCCGCCAGTAATGCCAACCCGAATTCATAGCCGTTGTTGCTCATGAACAGGCCATTCTGGAAATGCACGCTGAAGATGGCAATCAACATGGCGAAGGCCAGCGCTGCACTGGCGGGGCGAACCAGTAGCCCGATGATCAGCGCCAGGCCGCCCAGGAACTCGGTGCCACCGGCCAGAAGAGCCATGAGGTAACCCGGGCTCAGGCCGATGGAATCCATCCATTGCCCGGTGCCTTCCAGTCCGTAGCCACCGAACCAGCCAAACAGCTTCTGGGCGCCATGAGCTACGAAGATGATGCCAACGGGAATGCGCAGGGCAAGGGCGCCCCAGCCAGCGTTGGTGTCGAGCAGTTTGTTGAGGAATGTATTGTTCATGATCCTGTTTCCTTGTGTATGAGATGTGTGTTGAGCATGGGAATACTTTACGAATATCTTATTTTGGGATAAACATGCTTTTATTGGATTAACTGTCTCAAAAAACGGAACAATAGAATGGATAGATTGCTGGAGATGCAGACCTTCTGCGCCGTTGTGGATGAGAGCAGCTTTGTGGCCGCCTCGGAGGCAATGGGGATGTCGAAAGCCGCAGTATCCCGCTACATCGGTGAACTTGAATCCCGGCTTGGGGTGCGACTTCTTCACCGCACCACCCGGCGACTGTCGCTGACCGCGGAAGGGGAAGTGTTCTACGTGCGATGCCGGGAACTGCTGGCGGGAGTGGAAGAGGCGGAGGCAGAACTGACCTCACGCAGCGGCATCGCCAAGGGTGTGTTGCGCATTAATGCCCCGGTGAGTTTTGGCATTCGCCACCTTGCGCCCTTGTGGGGGCAGTTTCATAGTGAATATCCGGATGTGGAACTCAACATCGACCTGTCCGACCGCATTGTGGATATTGTTGAGGAAGGCTTTGATCTGGCGATCCGAATTGCCAGCTTGAGAAATTCCACCCTGGTCAGCCGGCGTCTCACCACCACGCGGCTTGTTGTATGCGCCTCTCCCGGATACCTCAGCGCCCACGGCACGCCAGAACATCCCGAGGATCTGATCCATCATAAGATCATCGCCTACAGCAACCTGGCCACGGGTAACGACTGGCATTTTGACGGCCCCGATGGATCAGTGAGCACACGGATACGCCCCTGGATGCATGCCAACAACGGCGAAACCTGCTGTGCCGCCGCCCTGGCCGGTCAGGGGGTGATCCACCAGCCCAGTTTCCTGGTGCAGGATGACCTGGACGCAGGCCGGTTGGTGGAACTGATGCCGGATTACCGCTCAGACGAACTGGGTGTTTACGCGGTCTATCCCACCCGCAAGTTCGTCACGCCCAAGGTGAGGGCGCTGGTGGATTTCCTGGTGTCGGCGTTTCCGGAGGTTGTGTAGGCGTAGCTGTGTTTCTACCCTCGCCGTGCCGCCTCAATAGCCGCAACATCGATTTTACCCATCGTCATCATCGCCTCGAACACCCGTTTCGCGGTTGCGCGGTCCGGGTCGGCAATGGCGTCCGACAGCACCTGCGGCGTAATCTGCCAGGAAATACCCCACTTGTCCCGGCACCAGCCGCAGGCACTTTCCTCACCGCCGTTGCCCACAATCGCGTTCCAGTAGCGATCGGTTTCCTCCTGATCCGCGGTGGCCACCTGGAATGAAAACGCTTCGCTGTGCGTGAAGATGGGGCCACCATTGAGCCCGAGGCAGGGAATGCCCAGCACGGTAAACTCCACCGTCAGTACATCCCCTTCCGAACCTGACGGGTAGTCTGCCGGCGCATGATTTACAGCATCCACGGACGAATCCGGGAAGGTTCTGGCGTAGAAGTTTGCCGCTTCCTCAGCATCGCCGTTGTACCAGAGGCAAATGGTATTTTTCGCTCGCTTGGTCATTGCATGGCTCCTGGTTGTTGTCATTTACTGGCACTGCTCAAGCCCGCTGCTGATCATCCACTGGACCCCAAATCGATCCTTGGTCATTCCGAAACGATGCGCCCAGAAGGTCTGTTCGAACGGCATGATCTCTGCGCCTCCTTCGGACAATGCCCGGAAAACCCGCTCCGCCTGCTTGGTATCATCGTATTCAAGGTGAATCTGCGTACCCTGCGGCGCCTGATAACAGTCTCCCGCCATATCCGCCCCCATCAGCCGACGGCCACGGATGTTAAGGGAGGAATGAACAACGCGGTCGTGCATTTCCTTCGGCACATCCTCTGCCGCTGGCGTTTCGCCGTAGGTAATCACGGCTTCCAGAGTGCCGGCGGTGACCTCCGCATAGAATTCCATGGCTTCCCGGCAGTTGCCGCCAAACGCCACGTGCATGTTCATCTCCCGTGGCAGTTTTTCCTGCGAACGATGCTTCTCAAGTGCGGGGCTGGGCGCGAAATCCTCCAGCGTGAAGTAGCGGCGTAACTCAAGGGTGACATTGCCGCCAGCATCTTCCTTTGGCCATTGCTTTGCCCAGGCGATGGCGTCTTCGAAGGAATCCACCTCAAGCACACTGTAGCCGGCCAGCAGCTCGCTGGTCTGCTCGAAGGGCCCGTTGACAACAGTGGGCTCACCGTTGCGGAACTGAATGCGGCAGCCTTCCCGGGTGGGCCACAAACCGTCGCCACCGGTAAACACCCCTGCCTGCGTCATCCGCTCGTTATAGTCCGCCATCGCCTGCAAGAGGTCATCCGTAGGCATTACGCCATTCTCGGTGTCCACATCGGCCTTGCGCATCAGCATGTATTTCATGTTGTCGTTCTCCAGTGATTGTTGGTGGTTTCACTGGTTAGTCGCGTGGGGCGGGACGAAATCGACAGGGGAAGAAAAAATTTCAGGGATGTCGTTTATTGTGCGTCTTTTGCCTGTTCCGCCGCTCGTTTGTTGTCCCGTGCGGTAAAGCCCCAGCCAACGGCGGCAAGGAGAATCAACCCGGTAATAATTGGTGATACCTCCCCGAACGAGACTACCGCGCCGATGACAGACGCCACGGCTGCAACGGCAGACAGTTTCCAGGAGTAGCCGCTGGTTCCGGACTGTTTTTGAGGTACTTCTGCCATACTAAATCCTCGTTGAGCCAACAGGGTTCTCTGTTGACGGGGTCACTTCCGGGCCACCAAAAACACTGACGACTTACCCGGCTGCCATTCATAATCGATGCTGAACCCTGCCTTGGCCAGCATCGCTACCAGTGATTGCCGGCTAAAGCGGTTCACGAACGGCGCCAACCCCACCGCCTGTATGGCTGGAATCAACAGCCGCCAGAGCACCATCAGTTCACCCACCAGAGCAGTGCTGGAAACAAAAACGCCACCGGGTTTCAGCAGTTCATGAACCCGGGCAATCGCCGTTTCGGGGTTGTCCAGCAGATGGAGAATATTGAGCCCCAGCACCGCATCAAAGGTTTCCGCCTCCAGCGCCAGGCTTTCCAGGGTGCCCTGCTGAAAGCGCACGTTCTCGACACCAGCATCGCGGGCTTTCTGCGTGGCGATGTCCAGCATTTTGCCGGATATGTCGGTGGCAAGAATCTCTTTCACGTAGGGCGCATGAACCAGGGCAGTGCTACCGGTGCCGCAGCCGAATTCCAGCACCGACCAGTCTGGCCGGAAATATCCTTGGGTGATGTCGAGTTTTTTCCGGTAGGTTTCCTCGTCCCGCACCGGGCTCTTGGCGTAGCGGCGTGCGCTCTTGTCCCAGAATTCCTTTGAGGCCTTCATCGTGCAAACGCTCCTGTAAGCAGGCTGTCAGTAAAATCTGTCCCGGATTCACTTCGGTCCACAGCGAAACATTCGCATTGAATTAAGTTGCACAATAGGCGCCTAAACTAACGGTTCAGGAGGCTTTCAATGCCCATCGTTTGCGTCATTCGCTATCAGATAGACCCGTTCCAGAAAGAGCAGTTTAAAGTTTACGCCAAAAACTGGGGTGACATCATTCCACGTTGCGGCGGTGACTTGATCGGCTACTTCCTGCCCTCGGAAGGAACCAACGACATCGCCTGGGGCCTTATCGGTTTTGATTCTCTTGCAAGCTACGAATCGTATCGGTGTCGTCTGAAGGCGGATGAGGCCGGAAAAAGGAACTTTGCGCTCGCTGAATCCCAGCGCTTTATACTACGGGAAGAGCGCAGCTTTGTGGAAGCCGCCGAAGGCACCGTGAATGTACCTTCAACACGTCGTTGCTCTGACTCTGTGGAGGAGATCTAAAATGTTGGCAGTGATATTTGAGTTAGAACCACGCCCGGGTAAAACCGCCGAATATCTCGATGAAGCAGCCGCGTTGGCGCCGCTTTTAGAACAAATAGACGGCTTCATATCCATTGAGCGTTTCGAGAGCCTCACGCACCCTGGCCGGATACTGTCCCTGTCGCTCTGGCGGGATGAAGCCGCCATTGCGCAATGGCGGAACATGGAAGCCCATCGTCACGCCCAGGCAAAAGGACGGAGTGATATCTTTTCCGACTATCGGTTGAGAGTGGCGGACGTTGTCCGGGATTATGGGCTTTCTGATCGATCAGCAGCGCCTAACGATTCAAAGGCTCATCATAACTCGTGAACACGAACGAAATTGCCCGAATAGCGTCACTAGTGGGAGTTCCTGCCCGCGCTACCATGTTGCTGGCACTCATGGATGGCCGTGCGTATACCGCGCATGAGTTGGCGAGAATAGGAGGGGTTTCTCCTCAGACCGCCAGCGGTCATCTGTCGCTTCTGGTTGAGGCGGAGTTGTTGGTGTTGCTGAAACAAGGGCGGCATCGATACCATCGCCTGGCGTCAAGGGAGGTGGCGACAATGCTGGAGGGCATCATGCAGGTCGCCGCGTTGGGCCGGAAACCGCCCAGGGTCGATACCGGTCCACGCGATCCCGGCATGAGGCGGGCAAGGATGTGTTACGACCATCTTGGTGGTCGCCTGGGTGTTGCCGTTGCAGACTATTTGGTGGCAGAGCAAGCCATTGTGCTCGAACCTGATGGGGGCGCTCTAACAGACCGGCTGCAGGCAGCATTGGCGCCCATTGGATTGTCGTTCGGCCAGCCCCAATCTGTTAACTCCGTGTCTTTGTGTCGCCCATGTCTCGACTGGAGCGAGCGCCGGTTTCACATAGCCGGCCCTTTGGGACAGCAAATTTGCAACCACCTGCTCGATAACGACTATCTGCGACGGCGTGAGGCAGGTCGCGAATTAAAAGTGACTGCGAAAGGCGCCACAGCCTTGAGTCGTTGGTTGGGTGCGGAACGCTGGAGTGAGGTGTGATTGTGGCGAAGCGGTTTCCGAAGACCGTGGACAATACCCCTGTTAACCCTCAGCCGCTGCTTTCCATCGCAGCGAACGCTTCAGCGATGGTTGGCGGAGCTGTGGGGCGAGCGTACATTGCCTTTAGATAGTCCCGCAACCGCGGAGCGCTCGCAAGCATCTCATCTGTGTTCGCCCAATCCAGTGTATACGCCGCGTTGAAATCCGCCACGCTTAGCCGGTCGCCGACCATGAACTCGCGTTCCGCCATATGCTGTTCAAGCACCTCTAACATTTCCCGGCATTCCTGTCTCGCCAGCTCGACATCCTGAGGTATTCGCTTCTCGTCTGGGTAAACGAACGTGTGGCGGGCGATGCGCCACAATGGTTGTTCGACCTCGGTCACAAGGAAGAACATCCAGCGGTACATCTGTGCCCTGTCTTCCAATGTCTCGGGAATGAATCCGGCCTGAGGGTATTTTTCGGCCAGGTAGAGCTGGATTGCGGCTGATTCAGTCAATACAAGGTTCCCATCCACCAATACCGGCACTTTGGCGGCAGGGTTGAGAGAAAGAAAGTTCTGTTGGTGGTGCTCATCCTGCATAAGATCTACCGGGTGCAGTTCGTGCTCAAGGCCCAGTTCGTTAAGCAGCCAGACAACGCGCAAAGCGCGGGTTGGGGGTGTTCCGTATAATTTCAGCATTTCCTGCTCCTCCGATGCGTGGGCACCGTTTGTTCGATGGGTTCTTAATTAAGTCGAACCGGAGCATGTGAAATCGACATCACATTGTAATTTTACCTTTGAGCAATGATTGAAGTTAACGAGTCACTTCCGGGCGATTAGGAAAACCGATCCAGAACCGACCAGTCTGGCCGGAAGTATCCCTGAGTGATCGCCAGTTTCTTACGGTAGGTTTCCTCGTCCCGCACCGGGCTCTTGGCGTAGCGGGGCGTTCCCGGCATCAGACACGAACTTGCCCCCTTTCAATATAGGAGCGCAGCTTTGTGGAGGCCGTCGAAGGCACCTTCGACACTTTGTCGCTCTGACTCTGCGGGTGGCGGTGATAAGGGAGGCATCGCACGGATTGAAATGCACCCCAGTCTAGATCAAAATATACCAATTATTGGTACCAGTGAGGTGTCACGATGCAAAAGAATACCAGCATCACTTTAGGCCAACACTTTGAGGCGTTCATTACAGAACAGCTCAAAAATGGCCGATACAGCTCGACCAGCGAAGTTGTACGTGCAGGGTTGCGCTTGCTTGAAGAGTCTGAAACCCGTCTGACAACACTCCGAAAACTACTTAAGGAAGGAGAGGACAGTGGTTTTGAAGACTACTCCTACGATTCATTCATTCAGGAGCTGGATAGCGAAAAACGATAATGCCAAACTTCAAGCTTTCCAGGAAGGCCAAAGCTGATCTTAGATCGATTGCACTTTACACGGAACGTAAATGGGGTCGAGATCAACGAAATCATTACCTCCTTCAGTTCGACCAGTGTTTCCACCTCCTGGGCGAAAACCCGAACCTGGGGCGGGCCTGCCACGAAATCAGCCCTGGCTACCAGCAATACCCTCAGGGCAGCCATATCATTTTTTATCGGTTAGCTGCAGACGGTGCAACTGAAATTATCCGGATCCTTCATAAGCGCATGTTGCCCGAGGGGCATTTGCTATAGGGCTTCGTCGCTCTGACTTACTGACGAAAACGCCGGATAAATGCCTCGGATTCCGCAATCGACTGCTCCATATTGCGAATCAGCTCATCCACGTCCTGGCGGATACCCACCAGCTCATTCTCCAGCGAGCCGATCGCCTGGGCGTTCAGATTGTGCTTGAGATACAGCACCTGATCCTGAAATGCCTCCAGCACCGGGTCCATGCGCTCCTCGGCATCGTGCATGCGGCTGATCAACTGGCTGTACTGGGTGCGGGTTTCATCAAGCTGTTGTTCGCTGCTGCGGCGCAGGGAGGCGCTTTCGTATTCACCGAGTTCGTCTTCCCATTCCTCGAACAGGGCTTCCGCCACATCTTCCACCTTGTCGATGCGGTCGCGGACATCTTCCGCGCTGGACTTGCTGTCTTCGTAGGCATCGCTGATCTCAGCGTAGCGCTCCTTGAGATCGGTATCCGGCGTGTCCACCACGCTCTGGAAACGTTCAAGGGACGAGCGGAACGTCTCCTGGGCATCGTTCTGGCTGTCCCGCGCGTTTTCCACCCGGTCCACCAGGATGTCGCGCTTTTCAAAGCCGAGCTTTTCCATGGTGTTGTAGTACAGCGAGGAGCACCCTCCGAGCAGCGCGACACTGAAAAACACCAGCCCCAGACGCCTTGCGATGGATGGTGTTATTGAGCTGGCAGTCACTGGATGCGGCATAGAGTTGTCTCCGGTTGGGGCATGGGTGCGACCCCGGAAAGTGAAGCATGGCGATGGTGCAATGACAAGCTACTACCGGCTATCGCCATGGCTCGGGACGCGCTGGGGTTATTTTACCGGGACTTTACTGGAAGCAAACACACTCCGCCCCAGCCACCGCCATAGGTCCCGGGTATCCCGCCGACCGCCACGCACGAGCAGGCGGCGCGCCTGCTGCTCGGCATTCGGGTCGCTGTCGCCGGTCCAGATTTCGGTCAGGCTGGCGACGCTGGCTTCTACCACCAGGGTCAGCTCGTGGCCCGGGTCTTCACGGCACAGGTCGATCTCGCCGTTGGCAACCACCAGCCACCAGTGCCGTTCCCGTTGCCGGGCGTCGTTCAGGAAAAAGTGGATGACCACTTTGCGGTCAGAGGGGAATTCGTCAATGTGTGCGAAACGGCGAATATCCCACATCAGGAAGCCGGCATCGAGCTGGTTTGCCTGCAGCCGGCTGCCAATCCATCTCGCTCCCCAGTGACCAATTGCCAGGATGATCGGGCGCAGCTCCTCACCCGCCGGTGTAAGCACATACTCCTGGTTGTTGCCGTCCTGCACGCGGCGAAGCACGCCCACTTCCTCAAGCTTTTTCAAACGCTGAGCCAGGAGCGTTGCTGACATTCTTGGCAACCCCCGCCGTATCTCGTTGAAATGGGTACTGCCACACAGCAGCTCCCGCACCACCAGCGGTGTCCATCGCTCCCCGAGTATTTCCGAGCCCCGGGCAACGGTGCAGAACTGTCCATAGTTGGTCATGGGCTTTGGCTCCCTGGGCGGCGTGAGTGCCCCGAGCTTTCATCCTAGCCCTTTTTCGCATGGCTGGCGCTCCATTTTCTGGACTATCGCCTGCACCCGGCCGGGGGGATAGTGATTTCAGACACCACGGGAAAGGGGAACACCATGATCAAGCTCGCCATCGTTCAGGAACCACCGGTCTTTCTGGACCGGGAAAAGACCATCGCAAGGGCAGTGCAATTAGTGCAGGACGCCGCCAACCAGGGAGCCCGGCTGATCGTTTTCTCGGAAGCCTTCATCCCCGGTTATCCCGCCTGGATATGGCGGCTGAAACCGGGCGGTGACTGGGGGCTCTCGGAGCAGTTGCACCGGCGACTGCTGGACAACGCTGTCCAGCTTGGTTCTGACCAGTTGCGGCCCCTGCTGGAGGTCGCCAAGGAAATGCAGGTGACCATCGTGTGCGGCATCGACGAACGCGACGAAGACACCAGCCGCGCCACCCTCTACAACTCGGTAATCACCATCAGCCCCGAGGGCACGGTGCAGAACTGCCACCGCAAACTCATGCCCACCAACCCGGAACGCATGGTATGGGGCTTCGGCGATGCCAGCGGGATGAAAGTCACCGACACCCCCGTTGGCCGGGTCGGGTCACTGGTGTGCTGGGAAAACTACATGCCACTGGCGCGCTACGCACTGTTCGCCCAGGGCATCGATATATACATCGCCCCCACCTACGACAGCGGCGACCGCTGGGTTCGTACCCTTCAGCATATTGCCAGGGAAGGGGGATGCTGGGTGCTTGGCGCAGGCAATGTGCTGCGCACGAGCGATCTGCCCGCGGACTTTCCGGAGGTAGAACGCCTGTATCCGGACAAGGAGGAATGGATCAACTCCGGGGATTCGGTGGTCATTTCGCCCGCCGGGGAAATCGTAGCCGGCCCCCTGCTAAAGGAAACCGGCCTGCTGCTGGCAGACATTGATGTCACCGAAGTGAACGCGGCAAGGCGCAGCCTGGATATCGTCGGCCACTACGCCCGGCCGGACATCTTCTCACTGCAGGTGAACACCCGGCCGCAAAGGCCCGTGAGCTTCAATGAATAGGGAGACATGTGACGAAACCAATGAGGGGGATGTGTCATGAACGAAGAAAAGGTCTACCACGGAAGCTGTTTCTGCGGGGCGGTCCAGTTAACCGTCAGGGGTAATCCGGAAGCCATGGGCTACTGCCATTGCGAATCCTGCCGGCACTGGTCCGCCAGCCCGGTGAATGCATTCACCCTGTGGAAGCCGGGCGCCGTTTCCATCCAGCAGGGCTCAGACAACATCGGCACCTACAACAAGACACCGGGAAGCAGCCGTAAATGGTGCAAAACCTGTGGCGGTCACCTGTTCACCGAGCACCCTTCCATGGGGCTGACGGATGTCTACGCTGGGATCATTCCGGAGTTCCCTTATCAACCCGGCGTGCATGTTCACTATCAGGAGGCTGTGCTGCGAATCCGGGATAGCCTTCCGAAATTGAAGGATGTGCCTTCGGAAATGGGTGGTAGTGGGATTGAGGTGGCTGAATAGGCGGAGTCTAACTGCTTTCAGGTAAAACAGCCTGCCCCGACCTGTAACGCCGGGGCAGCGCCGCATATCACGCCTTCATATGCGCCCGATACTCCCCCTGTCGCTCCAGCATCCAGCCCGGATACTCCGCCGGCAGGCGGCTGACCTCATCCAGAGCTGCCAGTTCGTCGGCTGAGAACCGGACCTGTGCCGCCAAGAGATTGTCCCGCAACTGGTCTATCCGCTTGGCCCCGACAATCACACTGGTTACGGCGTTCTGGTGTAGCAGCCAGGCAAGCGCAATCTGAGCCACACTGACGGGCTGGCTGTCGACCTTCTTGCCGGTGGCAATCTCCCGCATTACGGCGATGACAGCACTGCCACGCTCCCGGTTCACGGGCGGGAAATCAAACTTGGCGCGCCGGTTCTCTTCGGAGGCCTCCGGCCCTTCGTACTTGCCGGAGAGGTAGCCGCCCGCAAGTGGGCTCCACACCATCAAGCCGATGTTTTCGGACTCAAGCATGGGAATCACTTCCCGTTCGAGATCCCGGCCCACGAGAGTGTAGTAAGCCTGCAGTGACAGAATCGGGCACAGGCGGCGGGCGCGTGTAATGCCAACGGCTTTCATCACCTGCCAGGCGGCCCAGTTCGACAGGCCGACGTAACGGACATGGCCGTGCTGCACCAGGGTATTCAGCGCTTCCAGGGTCTCCTCTATCGGCGTGGCCGGGTCGAAGCCGTGGATCTGGTACAGATCGATGTAGTCGGTTTGCAGTCGCCGCAGGCTGGCCTTGCACTCGCTCATGATATGGCCCCGGGAGGCGCCACGGGCGTTGGGACCTTCACCCATAGGCCCGAGCACCTTGGTGGCCAGTACGACATCCTCGCGGCGGACGTCCAGATTCTTCAGGGACTGGCCCACGATGCGCTCACTGGCACCACCACCGTACACGTTGGCGGTATCGATAAAGTTGATGCCCGCCTCCAGGGCCGTCTTCATCAGCTGATCGGCCTGTTCCTGCTGCAACTGGCCGATCAGCCCCCACATGTCGTCCCCGCCGCCGAAGGTCATGGTGCCCAGGCACAGTTCCGATACAAACAGCCCCGAGTTGCCCAGCGTCCGCAGGCGCAGGGGTGCGTCATGGGTGGATTGGGGTAAGTTGGGCGTTGTCATCGTCGATCACCTCTTCGTAATGGAAGAACCTGCCGGAGCAGGGCCGTGGGTTCATACTAGGCGACGCAGGGCCAATCGGGCTGGCGGAAACTCTCAGAGGATTGCACAATCCTCTCAACCTGATCTCAGCGCGGGGATGCCCCTGCTGAAGTGCGGCGCCGGACGGTTTATGATTCCATCAGAACAGGAGACCACTATGACCGCCCAGCCCAATGTCATTCCAATACAACCAGACAACCCATCCCTGAGCCGGCTCCGTGATCTTGTCGAGCAGCAATGGCAGACCCATGGCCCGGAGAGCGCGATAGACGGTTTACGCCTGACCCGCGCCCTGGAACCCAGCGGCACCATCCGGGCTCTTTATCAGACCTCGTTCTGCACCGTATTGCAGGGGGCCAAGGTAACGGCGGTCGGGGAGTCGGCCTTTCATTATCGCCAGGGCGAGTGCCTGCTGGCGTCTGTCAATGTGCCAGTGAACTCCCGAATCGTGCAGGCCGCCCCCGATAAGCCATATCTGGCGTTGAGCCTGTCGATTGATCCGGCGATGATTTCCGAGCTGCTGGTGACCCATCCGGAAATGGCGTATCGGGGCCCAAAACAACCGGCACTGTCCACGGCCGGGATGCCGGATGAACTGTACGATCCTGTCATCCGCCTGCTCCGGTTGCTGGATCAACCGGACGATCGTGAAGTTCTGGAGCCGCTTGTCCGCCGGGAAATCTGTTGGCGTGTATTGCGTTCGCCGCTGGGGCCGGCCCTGCAGCAGGTCGGCCTGAAGGACAGCGACACCGCCCGCATTGGCCGGGTAACGGCCTGGATGCAGGCGAACTACCAACAGCCCTTCCGGGTGGCTGAACTGGCGGCAATGGCGAGTATGAGCCCGGCGACCTTCCACCGGCATTTCAAGAGCATCACCCGGTTAACGCCTGTGCAATTCCAGAAGCTGGTGCGTCTGCAGGAAGCCCGGCGACTGCTGTTAAGCGATCAGGAAGTGGCGAGTGTTGGCTACCGGGTCGGCTATGAAAGCCCGTCCCAGTTCAGCCGCGATTACCGCAAGCTGTTTGGCGCACCACCGGGGCGGGACAAGGCCGTGATGCGTTCCAGCGTGGCGATTGAGAGTGGTGTATGAGGGGGTTGCCGGTCAAATACCGTACTCCCGCTCAACCTTCGCAATCCGCACCCGAAAGCTCGAATACCATTGCTGATGGCCAAGCCGCTGGGCCTCCTGATGCTCCGCGTTCTGCTTCCAGTTGCGAATAGCCTCGAGGCTTTCCCAGTAGGACACCGTAATGCCCAGACCCTCCCGGGCGGATTCCATACCCAGGTAGCCGGGTTGTTGTGCCGCCAATTCAGCCATTCGCTCGGCCATTTCGCCGTAGCCGTTGTCGCCCTCGGTACGGTGGCTGGTGAAAATGACGGCGTAGTAGGGGGGAGTGGGGGTGTTGGCAATTTCTGACATGGCGTGCTCCAGGGTAAGTCCAGTACAAACGGGGGCTAATGGTTAGGCTTCTCTACTTCCCACTGCTCTCGTTGCAACCGGTAAAGCACATGTGGCCGCAACGGGCTACTCTCGGGCAAACTGGGATGTTCAAACTCGCCACTGTACGTCATGCCGATGCGCTCCATGACACCGCGTGATCGCAGGTTGCCAACGGTGGTGAAGGAGACAATTTCAGAAAGCCCCAGCTGTTGAAACCCGACATCCAGGGCACCGCGAGCAGCTTCTGACGCATAGCCATTTCCCCAGTGGGCGAACGATAGGCGCCAACCGATCTCCACACACGGAGAAAAAGGCATCGTTGCTACGGGGACGTGCAGCCCGCAAAAGCCAATAAAGGGCTCGGCGCCCTTGACCTCTACCGCCCAGAACCCCCAGCCACGTTGTTTGATGAGCGAACGAATTTTATCCGCCATTTCGTTGCTTGCTTGCCTACTCAGCGGCTCGGGGAAGAACTCCATAACCTTTGGGTCGGCGTTTAGAGCGGCGAACGGCTCGAGATCACTCTCGCGCCATTGGCGCAAACGTAGTCGTTCGGTTTGAAATTCCAATAATTCTGCCATAACTGGATGAGCCTTACTCCTGACGACGAGCGTTAGAAACTACGAGCGTTGGGACTTGAGCCCAAGTAAGAGTGCTGCACCAATCATTCCCGCCCCTGAAGCTCTCTCGACCCATGCCTGTGTTTTGTTGCTCAGTTTGGTCGCCAGCCAGCTCCCGCCTTTACCGTAAGCGCTGAGAAATATCCCGTCGATCACGATGTAGGTAAAACCCAACACGAGAATTTGCGGGAACAGGCTATGAGTAGAGCTTAAAAATTGTGGGAACAGGGCGGCAAAGAATACAACTGCCTTAGGATTGGCAGCGGATGTGATGAAACCACGAGCCCATAGAGCTTTCAAGGATGCCCTCTTGGCAGGTGTCGCTGAGCCATGCGATTTGAAAGAGTTAATGATCTGGCGAGTACCTAACCAGACCAAGTAGCTCACGCCGAGCCATTTGATAATGGTGAACCCGTATTTGGAAGCGTTCAAAGCCGCCGCCAAACCAAGCCCCGCCAAGACTATTTGAATAGCATTTGCTGTTAAGTCACCTGCGGCCGTGGCAAGCGACCTCTTAAACCCATTCGACGTACTTACAGAAAGCATGAGCAGATGGCTTGGCCCCGGTGTACACATGAACAGAAGTACGGTACCAACGTACAGAGCCCATATTTCAATAGTCATTTGAAGTTCCCTCTAATTCACATATGGCGCGAATATCCTCGAGATCCACTGGACGTGATAGCGCAGATTTATACTGGACCAGATCGTCTTTCAGCATAAGGGGAAGCTCAAGACCCAGCAAAGGTAAGGTCGCGTAGCGAGAAAAATCTAAGTCGAGTGGAACCCAGGCCCCGCTGCCTGCATCGAGGATTTTCGCACCGTCAGCGCTCCCTACCTCGACCTTGATACCTTCATACTTGAACTGTACGTCATTGGGTTGCTAACTGATGCACGCAGCCTCCGCTTCGCGGATCGCGGGGCAGTAGTCCATCGGGCGGAGCTCGATGCCCCAGCCCAGTTCCTCGCCCATACGCGCTGCCGGGTGCAGTGAGGCGAGCTTCACCGCTGCATCGAAGTCCGGCGCTTCGATGATCACCACACCGCCCACGACTTCCTTGGTTTCCGCGAACGGCCCGTCGGTGACTATCAGTTTTCCGTCCTTGAAGCGCATCGACTTTGAGTCCCAGCTCAGGCTCCCGCCCCATGTGACCTCGCCCGCTGCCTGCATCTCGGCGTCAAAGCTCTTGCACTTCTCCCCAATCTCGGCCAGCTCGTCTTTGCTCATCTGGTTGAATTTTTCTTCGTTTCCGTAGGCCAGCAGCATGTATTTCATGGTGTTTCTCCCGATCGTTGTTTCATCGAAAACCGTTTATAGGCTCATCGGGTAGTCGACTGGGCATCGCGGTTTTCGACAATCGAGCGATTCTTGTCGACGCGGTAGTAAAATAAACCTGTCCCGGTCTTCTCAGGCGCGTCATGGTTATGTAGTAGACGTGCGCTCATTAAACAAAATTCTGTTTGAAAACGGGTCTACCACCTCGAATATCCTGTCGCCCCATGGGGCTGTGGTAATGTCCGGGCAACTGTAGCGGTAGCCACGCGAGGTTACTTCATCGAAAAGGCCCTCGAGATTATCCGTATTCACGAACGTTTTGGAGCCGGGCGTGCAGTCCCCTGAGTGCTCGCTGAGGTGAAAGACAAGGTCACCTCTGGAAACCTGCATATAGAGGGGGAAGCCTTCCTGGAAGCGGTGCTCCCAGTCGACCGACATGCCGAGGAACTCCAGATAGAATTCCCTGGCCTTTGCCTCATCAAAAATTCGGATAATCGGGATCGTTTGAAACTTCATCCATGCTCCTCCTTAGCAAGTAGTACGGCCGGTGCGTGCGCGTCCAATCCATTGTTGCCTGGTCATCCGCCATTCAACATGGGTCCAGCCCTTGTTTGACATCCAGTCGGGGGCCGGTCGTGTGACGGCCGTCGCGCCAAACGCTTCTACGAGCCTCGCTATGCGAGAGTTTGCGCCGACCGTGCCACCATAGATTGTATGCAGTTCCAGTGAGTTAAAGCCAAACACCGCCAAGGCTTGCATGACCTCCAAGGCGTACGCGTATCGCCCCCAGTATTCTGGCGCCAGTTCGATTCCTAATTCCGCTGTTCCTGCTTCCGCATTCGCACATCGCAGCCCACAGCAGCCAATAAGCACTTGGGGGGCGTCCCGTAAAATGATGGCGAGTTGATAGTTCAGCCGTGGCTGCTCAGCCGCCCATGCCTTGAATAGGTCAATGAGCTCGCGAGCATGCTCGGGATTGGCTTGCTCGGCCCCATAGAACTCCTGAGAGCGAGGATCGTTGTGGTATGCCTCAAAAGCGACCGTATCCCCATCCCCGAAATCGCGAAGAATAAACCTTCTCGTCACCAATTCCATTGTGCGCGCTCGCTTCCTTAGGGCCGGTAAAGGCTATGTGGCTCAGGCACTCGCCGCATGGCGTTTGCGGTAGATAAGAACGTCCCAGCCACGGTATTTGGTACGGGTATCAATTCTGAACCCCACCTTCTCCGCCACACCAGCAGAAACGACGTGGCGGGTTGCGATGATCGCTATGATCGAGTCAATGCCACAGTGCGAGAAGCCGTACTCCAACGCCGCCTCCGCAGCTTCTGACGCCAAGCCTTGCCCCCATACGGTTGGTGCAAGGCGATAACCGATCTCTATTTCCTGAGCGCCATCAAGCTCTACGTGGCTCAACCCGCAAAAACCAATAATCGCCCCGGAAAGACGATCAATAATAGCCCACTGACCAAAACCATGATCCCGGTAAGAGTCCAGGCACCAGTCGATAAACTGCCGGGTATCTTCCTCGGTGCAGGGCCCATTGGTGGAAAACTCCATTACCTTTGGATCACCAAGAATCTCCGCGAGTGTGCCAACATCTTCCGATGAAAACTCGCGCAGTAACAATCTGGGTGTTTCAGTTATGAGCACGCGTCTGTCCTTGATGCATTTTGTGTATGACGCCCGCGAACTGCTTCGAGCATTAGTGGTTACGACAATGGAGTCTGCTACGCCTCAAGTACGTCGGCGCATCAGGGTGTTGCTCAACCCTTCCATAACGGGTTGTAGCAGGAAAATATTCAGAACTGAACTGCACGTCACCTGCTATTTGCTCTCCGAAAGTGTGCGCAATAAATGCCAGCATGAGATCAATACCCGCCGAGATACCGGCCGATGTCCAGATACTGCCATCCTCAACAAAGCGCTCTTCTATGACCTCAACATCACCCAAGGCTCTCAGGCGTTCAAGTGACGCCCAGTGGGTGGTCGCTTTTTTACCAGACAACTGGCCTGCAGCATGGAGAATGAAAGACCCGGTACACACTGATAGCAGCGCCTGGCAGTGTTCAGCCTGCCGTCGAACAAAACCTGTTAGGGCTTCGTTATAGACTTCTTTCCGCGTCCCGCGCCCACCTGGAACCAAGAGGTAGTCCAGCGGCGGGCAATCTTCGAAGGAAATATGTGGGTTAACCGATAAATCTCTGGCACACAGGATGGGTGATTTCGATTCTGCGATAATGAAGCAGTTCTCCGGGCCGCTGGCGATCTTCGACCATATTTTGAGGATCTCCCATGGCCCTACGAAGTCGAGTTCTTCAACTCCGTCAAAAACTAAAATGCCGAAATTCATGCTCGCTCCTTAAGCAAATGTCGTTGGCAGAATGTGCTGCTTGGGAACCGGGGCGAACCCTCAACGCCTGAGTGTATTTGAATTGTAGAGATTGTTGATGCCAGTGGCCGCTGGGGGCCTTCATGCAGCAGCTCGATGATGGCAGGCTCCTCATTCGAGAGACCGGTAACAAGTGCGTAGCGCTGCATGACTCTCAAGCGATAACTCGAACCTTGATATCGCTCTCCAATGCGCTACGCCCAAGCCATCGGCGTGCTCGCCTACACCCTCCTCAGTGAGCTCCCGGAACTCCGATCATTGAACCGAAAAGAGATTGCAGCACTGGCACTGGTCGGTGTCGCACCCATAAACCGGGACAGCGGCCGTTTACCCCCGCTGCTCTGCCGAAAACTGATGCTCGATGACCTCATAGTGCTGCACCGAAAGATCAGGCTCAAGCTCATAAACCTCATCCTCTGGGTACAAGCGTGCCCGCGAAATATCGTTGCCAGCAAACGCCTTGATGGACTCCAGCTTGTCCCAGTAAGTGATGAGGGTAAGTTCTATTTTGGCGGGCAATGATCGACGGAAGATTTGAGCACCGAGAAAGCCTGGTGTTGCAGACGAATCCTTGATGCCGGTTTCGTAAAGATAGCCCGTGAACCCCGCACTGTGGGCTTCAGGCACTCGGCACTTCCATTCCCTGGCGATCATAACCGCACACTCTCCCTTGCTTTGTAACGCCTTGGCTTTGCGACGTGCCGGAGCGCCAGCGTAGGCACGTCCGACAAGAGCCACTGGTTAAATGGCTATCGTTCGCCTTCTAGCTCGTGCCATACCCTTAGAATGATGATGGTACTCACATGTACGGAATAGCGGACAACGTACTTGCCAAAAACCATGTCGCGGATGGAATCAGGTACCGGCGCCAATTCAACCGGTGTTCCCATTCTGGGGAAGTCTGGGAGTAATTCGATTTTGCTAACCAGTTCTGCGGCTATCCTGCCTGCCGCAGGAGGATTGTGGACTGCGATAAACTCCCTGAGGCGCTTCAAATCTTCAATGGCTTCGTCCGTGTAAACCAGTTTCACTTACCTGACCTCGGCGCATCCTGCTCGTTTTCGGTTCCCCAACTGTTGAGCCAACCATGGACCTCGCTAGCATCAACTACCTTTCCTTGGGCGGCCGATTCCATTGCCTCTAGCGTTTGCTGCCAACGCTCCTGCTCACGCTGTTGCTTTTCAATGTATTCTGATAGCGCCTGATTAATCACCCAGCCTTTACTTCGGTGGAGTCTGCCGGCAATTACTTCCAGGTGCTGTTCAACTTCTGCCTGAAGACGAACGGTAGTGACACTCATAACTGTACCCTCAATGCGGATTACTACAAGGTATTACATCATAGTTAGCGAGGGTGCGGCAAAAGAATTTAACAGCGTGTTACACGAACGCGTTCGCATAACACGCATTCGTATAATTCCAATTGTAGTCGTCCCTTTCTGACCCAGAAAACTATTTAAAATCAAATGGTAATCGGAGTCCAAAACGGCTACCGCCGGAGTTTTTCGATCCGGTTCGTATAACTCCAGACTGCTACAGGCCCCCCGCATGATTCCGACATTTCCAAAAGCGTATACACAGAATACACAAGGCACAAACCCCAGCACATGGCTGGGGTCTGAGGTAAGAGCGGACTGGAGGAGGGGCGTTACTTCTTCAACCCCATCTCCTCAATCGAAATCTCCCGCATCTTGAACTTCTGGATCTTCCCGGTGACGGTCATCGGGAACTCATCCACGAACTTGTAGTTCCTGGGGATCTTGAAGTGGGCAATTTTGCCTTTGCAGAATTCCCGCAGCTCGTCGCCGGTCACTGGGTCTGCGTCCGGGTTGAGTTTCACCCAGGCGATGAGTTCTTCGCCGTACTTGTCATCGGGGATGCCGGTCACCTGCACTTCCTCGATGGCGGGGTGGGTGTAGAGGAACTCCTCGATTTCTTTCGGGTAGATGTTCTCGCCGCCGCGGATGACCATGTCCTTCATGCGGCCGACGATCTGGATGTAACCGTCTTCGTCCATGGTGGCCAGGTCACCGGTGTGCATCCAGCCGGCGCTATCGATGGCTTCGCGGGTTTTCTCGTCGTTGTTCCAGTACTTCAGCATCACGCTGTAGCCACGGGTGCACAGCTCGCCGATTTCGCCGCGTGGGACCACGTTGCCGTTGCCGGGGTCGACGATTTTGGTTTCCAGGTGGGGCTGGGTGCGGCCCACGGTGGTGACCTGTTTCTCGAACGGGTCCAGGGAGCTGGTCTGGGTGGACACGGGGCTGGTTTCGGTCATGCCGTAGGCAATCTGCACTTCTTTCATGTTCATCTTGCCGTTGACCTTTTTCATCACCTCTGCCGGGCAGATGGAACCAGCCATGATGCCGGTGCGCAGGGTGGAAAGGTCGTAGGTTTCGAAGTCCGGCTCGGCCAGTTCGGCGATGAACATGGTGGGCACGCCGTACAGGGCGGTGGCTTTTTCCTGATGCACGGCCTGCAGTACGGATTGGGGCTCGAAGCCTTCACCTGGGTAGATCATGGTAGCGCCGTGGGTGATGCAGCCCAGGTTGCCCATCACCATACCGAAGCAGTGGTACAGGGGCACGGGAATGACCAGGCGGTCTTTCTCGGTGAGCAGTTGGCTCTCCGCCACAAAGTATCCGTTGTTGAGGATGTTGTGGTGGGTGAGGGTGGCGCCCTTGGGGTTGCCGGTGGTGCCGGAAGTGAACTGGATGTTGATGGGGTCATCGAACTGCAGTTGGCCCTGTACCTTGTCCAGTTCTTCCTGGCTGACGTCGCTGGCGAAGCCGACAAACTCGGCCCAGGTCCACATGCCGTCGTGTTTGTCTTCGTCCAGGTTCACCACGGCACGCAGCTCGGGCACTTTCTGGGCCTTGAGCTTGCCCGGGGCGGCGGCTTTCAGTTCGGGGGCCAGGTCGTAGACCATCTTGCGGTAGTCCGAGGCCTTGAAGCTGTCTGCCGTGACCAGCACGGAGATACCGGCCAGGTTCATGGCGTAGTCCAGCTCATGCACGCCGTAGGCCGGGTTGATGTTGACCAGAATGGCGCCCACTTTGGCGGTGGCGAACTGGGTGACGGTCCACTCGTAGCGGTTGGGGGACCAGATGCCTACGCGGTCGCCGCGTTTGACGCCGATGGCGAGGAAGGCGCGGGCGGCTTCGTTGACCTTTTCCACGAACTCTTTGTAGGTCCAGCGGATGTCTTGGTGCAAGGCGACCAGGGCTTCGGTGTCGGGGTATTTTTCGGCGGTGCGGTCGAGCATTGCGCCGATGGTCATGCCCAGCAGGGGCACTTCGGAGGTGCCGCTTGTATAGCTTGGGAGAGTCATGCTCATGATGTCTGCCTCCATTGTTGTTGTCGTCGAGGGCAAGCAGTGTGAAATCTGCTAGCGACTCTGGCTGTGATACTCAGGGTTCGGTTGCATATCGCTGGCGATGGCCACGCGATTGGACATGTTGTAGAAGCCGATCAGGTTGCTCAGGTCCCAGATGGCCCGGTCGCTGAGGCCGGCGTCCCGCAGGGTTTGTACGTGTTCTTCGGTGACGGTGGCCGGGGAGCGGGTCAGGTGCGAGGCGAAATCGAGCATGGCGCGCTGGCGTTTGTCGAGTTTGGCGCTGCGGTAGTTCATGACCATGTGTTCGCCCAGTTCGGGGTCGCCACTCAGTACCCTTACGGCGGCGCCGTGGGCGACCAGGCAGTAGTAGCATTTGTTGTCGGAAGACACGACGACGGCGACCATTTCCCGCTCGAGTTTGCTGAGTTCGCCTTCGCCCAGCATGAGTTCGTTGTAGAGGCGGGTGAAGCCTTCCAGCTGTTTGAGGTTTTGGCTGTAGGCGGTGAGTACGTTCGGGATCATGCCGAGTTTTTCCTGGCAGATCTGGAAGTACTTCTGGGTGTCTTCTGGCATGTCTTTGATCTCCGGGATTGGGAGATCCAAAGCGACTACGTTCTTGTTGCTCATTATTGCACCTAGCCTTCAGAGTTGAGTGCTGTGGGGAGCGAGCGAGGCTTTCCGGGACACGCCGTAAATACGTCCATGTAGGCTCGTAAAAAACATCCTTGTTTTTTACGGTCCCGAAAAGCCTCGCTCGCTCCCCATTTGATCATTTGCAGTTACCGCCTAATGCCTGGCCTACTTTTGAGCCGTTGTTGCGTTTCAACTGCTCGCTTATCCATTCGCCGGTTGTGACCAGTTTGTTGAGGTCGACGCCGGTTTCGATACCCAACCCGTTAAGCAGGTATAGCACGTCTTCGGTGGCTACGTTGCCTGATGCACCTTTGGCGTAGGGGCAGCCGCCGAGGCCGGCTACTGAGGAGTCGATTACCGCAATGCCTTCTTCCAGTACCGCGTACAGATTGGCCAGGGCCTGGCCGTAGGTGTCGTGGAAGTGGGCGGCGAGTTTTTCGATTGGAACCTCTGCGACGACGGCTTCGAGCATGCGTTTGGCTTTCAGCGGGGTGCCTACGCCGATGGTGTCGCCGAGGGAGATTTCGTAGCAGCCGAGTTCGGCCAGGGCCTTGGCGACTTTGGCGACCTGTTCGGGGGCGATGTCGCCTTCGTAGGGGCAGCCGAGCACGGTGGAGACGTAGCCGCGTACCGGGATGTTGTGTTGTTTGGCGGCTTCCATCACCGGCAGGAAGCGTTCGAGGCTTTCGGCGATGGAGCAGTTGATGTTTTTCTGGCTGAAGGATTCAGACGCAGCACCGAAGACGGCGACTTCGTCTACCCCGGCCGCGAGGGCGTTTTCGAAGCCCTTGAGGTTGGGGGTGAGGACGGAGTAGCGCACGCCTTGTTGGCGTTTGATGCCGGTCATGACTTCGGCGGCGTCGCCCATTTGGGGCACCCATTTCGGCGACACGAAGCTGGCGGCTTCGATGTGGTTCAACCCGCAGTCGGCCAGGCGCTCGATCAGTTCGGTTTTGATGTGGGTGGCGATGATCGGGCCGGGTTCGTTTTGCAGGCCGTCCCGGGGGCTCATTTCTACCAATCTTACCTGCTGCGGAAAGGCCATTAGCTTGCCTCCTCGTCTGCGGTGACTTCTATGGCGATCAGTTCGGCTCCCTCAGACACCTGGTCGCCTTCGGCGAAGAAGATGTCGGTGACCACGCCGTCGGCCGGGGCCTTGATGGCGTGTTCCATTTTCATGGCTTCCATGATCACCAGGCTCTGGCCGGCGGTGACTTTGTCGCCCACTTTGGTCTGTACTGCCACGATGGCGCCGTTCATGGGCGCGGCCAGGCTGCCTTCACCGGCCATTTCCTCGAAGCCGTAGGTTTCCCGGTAAACGGTGCATTGGAAGGTGTCGCCTTCGTAGAAGAGCACCAGCTTGTCCTCGTGCAGGTTACCGTGGACGCTGATGTGGTGGCCGTTGATGACGGCCTGCAGGTAGTCGTCGTCCAGCTTTGCCGTCAGGTTGTACACGCTGCCGCCGACGAACACCTGGTAGCGGTCGTCACGCTCCAGTACCTTGAGTTCGTGGATGTCGTCACCCACCTGCAGTTGCAGGGGCTGGGCGTATTCGGAATTCATGCGCCAGCTGTTCTGGCGGCCGAACGGCGACCAGGGGTCGGTGCTGATCACTTCCCGGGACTTGCGTTGTTCCAACACGAAGCCGGCGGCCAGTACCAGGGCCTTGTGGGTATCCAGTTTTGATTTCGGGAACAGCAGGTCCCGATGGTCTTCGATAAACCCGGTTGTCAGCTCCGCTTCCCGGAATGGCTGGGCGTCGGCCAGGGCGTGGAGGAAGCGGATGTTGGTTTTCACGCCGGCGATGCGGTAGTGCTCCAGGGCCTGGACCATGCGGTTGATGGCCTGGTCCCGGGTTTCGTCCCACACGATGAGCTTGGCGATCATCGGGTCGTAATGGATGCTGATGTCGTCGCCTTCGGTGACGCCTGTATCCACCCGTACATGCGCGCTCTCATCCGGCGTACTCAGGTAGCGCAGGTTGCCGGTGGCGGGCAGGAAGTCCTGGTCCGGGTCTTCGGCGTAGATGCGCGCTTCCAGGGCGTGGCCCCGGGTTTTCACCTGGGACTGTTCCAGCGGCAGCGGGTCGCCCCAGGCCACTTTCAACTGCCATTCCACCAGGTCCTGGCCGGTGACCATTTCGGTAACCGGGTGCTCCACCTGAAGGCGGGTGTTCATTTCCATAAAGAAGAAGGAGCCGTCCACGTCGTAGAGGAATTCCACGGTGCCGGCGCCCACGTAGTTGATGGCCTGGGCGGCTTTGACGGCGGCTTCGCCCATGGCTTTGCGGGTGTCTTCGCTCAGGCCCGGGGCGGGGGCTTCTTCCAGTACTTTCTGGTGGCGGCGCTGCACGGAGCAGTCGCGCTCGGCCAGGTACACGCCTTTGCCGCTCTTGTCGCAGAACACCTGGATTTCCACGTGGCGTGGCTGGGTCAGGTAGCGCTCGATGAGCATGTCCGGGTTGCCGAAGGCGTTCTTGGATTCCCGTTTGGCGGCGGCCAGGGCGTCGTCAAAGTCTTCCATCCGCTCGACCACGCGCATGCCTTTACCTCCACCACCGGCGACGGCTTTCAGCAGCAGCGGGAAGCCGCATTTTTCGGCTTCCTTGCGCAGGGTCTCCGGAGACTGGTCGTCACCGTGGTAACCCGGCACCAGGGGCACGCCGGCTTTTTCCATGATGGCCTTGGCGGCGGATTTGGAGCCCATGGCCGCGATGGCGGAGGAGGGCGGGCCGATGAACACGATGTTGTTGGCTTCGCAGGCTTCGGCGAACTGGGTGTTCTCGGAGAGAAAGCCGTAGCCCGGATGAACCGCCTGGGCGCCGCTTTCTTTGGCCACCTCGATGATTTTGTCCGCTTTCAGGTAGCTCTCGGAGCTGGCGGCGGGGCCGATGTGAAAGGCTTCGTCGGCCATGGCCACGTGGCGTGCGTCGGCGTCGGCGTCGGAATAGACAGCGACCACGCGAATGCCCATGCGGTGGGCGGTCTGTATGATCCGGCAGGCGATTTCGCCCCGGTTGGCGATCAGAATTTTGCTGAACATTAGTCTTCCTCCGGAACCCAGTTGGCCTTGCGTTTGTTCAGGAAGGCGCTGAGCCCTTCCTGACCTTCGGCACCCACCCGGATGTCCGCGATGCGTTGTGCGGTGTCGTCAATCACGTCGTTACCGATCACTTTCTGGCTGACGGCGAACACCAGCTCCTTGGCGGCTTTCATGGCTTCGGGGCCGTTGAGGGCGAGCTGCAGCAGCAGTTCGTTGCAGCGGCGTTCCATGGCTTCCACGTCGTCACACACTTCGTGCACCAGGCCGTAGTGTTCGGCTTGCCGTGCGGTGAACACCTCGGCGGAGATGAAGTAACGGCGTGCCTGGCGTTCGCCGATGGCGCGCACCACGTAGGGGCTGATCACAGCGGGTATCAGGCCGAGTTTCACTTCGCTCAGGCAGAAGCTGGCTTTCTCGGTGGCGAGCACGATGTCGCAGCAGGCGGCCAGGCCCACGGCACCGCCGAAAGCCGCTCCCTGCACCAGGCCGATTACCGGTTTGCCGAGATGGTTCAGGGTGTCCATCAGCCGCGCCAGTTCCCGCGAGTCGTCGAGGTTTTCCTGGCGGGTGTTGTCCGCCATGCGGCGCATCCAGCCCAGGTCCGCCCCGGCGGAGAAGTGTTTGCCTTCGGAGCGCAGGATGACAACGCTGGTGCTGTCATCGGTGTTTACGGTTTCCAGCGCGTTGATCAGTTGCTGGATGATCACGTCGTCAAAGGCGTTGCGTTTGTCCGGGCGGTTCAGCACCACTTCGGTAACGCCGCCGCTACGGCGATTGAGCAGAACCGCGTTTTTCTGTTCGGTCATGGCGTTGTCCTCCGTCACATGCGGAACACGCCGAAGCGTGTTGGCTTGGCCGGGCGGTTAAGGGTGGCGGACAGGCTGAGGGCGACCACTTCCCGGGTCTGGGCCGGGTCGATCACGCCGTCGTCCCACAGTCGGGCGCTGGCGTAGTAGGGGTGACCCTGGTGTTCGTAGGAGTCGACGATGGGCTTCTTGAACTCGGCTTCTTCGTCAGCACTCCACTCCTGGCCTTTCCGCTCCATGCCTTCACGTTTGACGGTGGCAAGCACGCCGGCGGCCTGTTCGCCGCCCATCACGGAGATGCGGGCGTTGGGCCACATCCACAGGAAGTCGGGGCTGTAGGCGCGGCCGCACATGCCGTAGTTGCCCGCTCCGAAAGACCCGCCGATCAGTACGGTGATTTTGGGCACGTTGGCGCAGGCCACGGCCATGACCATTTTGGCGCCGTGCTTGGCGATGCCTTCGGATTCGTGCTTCTGCCCGACCATGAAGCCGGTGATGTTCTGCAGGAACAGCAGCGGGATGTTGCGCTGGCAGCACAGTTCAATAAAGTGCGCGCCTTTCTGGGCGGACTCGCTGAACAGGATGCCGTTGTTGGCGATGATGCCCACCGGGTAGCCATGGATATGGGCGAAGCCGGTCACCAGGGTCTGGCCGTAGTAGCGTTTGAATTCGTCAAACTCGGAGCCGTCGACGATGCGGGCGATGACGTCGCGCACGTCGAACTGTTTGCGCAGATCGGTGCCGACGATGCCGTAGATTTCTTCGGCATTGAACAGGGGCGCCTTGGGCTTGCGGATCTCCACGTCGGTCGGTTTACGGCGGTTGAGGTTGGAGATGCAGCGGCGGGCGATTTCCAGGGCGTGGGCGTCGTTCTCGGCGTAGTGGTCGGCCACGCCGGAGACTTTGCAGTGCACGTCGGCGCCGCCCAGGTCTTCGGCGCTGACAACTTCACCGGTAGCGGCTTTCACCAGTGGCGGGCCGGCCAGGAAGATGGTGCCCTGGTTACGCACGATGATGGATTCGTCGGCCATGGCGGGTACATAGGCACCGCCGGCGGTGCACAGGCCCATGACGACGGCGATCTGGGGGATGTCATCGGCAGACATGCGGGCCTGGTTGTAGAAGATGCGGCCGAAGTGGTCGCGGTCGGGGAAGACGTCGTCCTGCCGTGGCAGGTTGGCGCCGCCGGAGTCGACCAGGTAGATGCAGGGCAGGCGGTTCTGCAAGGCGATTTCCTGGGCGCGCAGGTGTTTCTTGACCGTGAGCGGGTAGTAGCTGCCGCCTTTAACGGTGGCGTCGTTGGCGATGATCATGCATTCGGTGCCGGAGACGCGGCCGACGCCGGCGACGACGCCTGCGGCCGGGACTTCTTCATCGTAGACGTTGTAGGCGGCGAACTGGCCGACTTCCAGGAAGGGGGAACCGTCGTCCAGCAGGCGGTTGATGCGCTCCCGGGGGAGCAGTTTGCCGCGGGCGATGTGGCGTTCCTGGTAGGAGGGGCCGCCGCCTTGCTGGATGGTGGTCACTTTGTCCCGCAGGTCGGCCACGGCCTTGGCCATGGATTCCTGGTTCGCCTGGAATTCTTCGGACCTTGGGTTAACTTTGCTTTGGAGTATGGTCATGGCTTGTTAGTCCGTTTTTTAGTCCGTGCGTCGGGTCTGATGGCATGGCGCTCCAGGACACGCCGTGAATACGTCCCTGTAGGCTCGTAAAAAACATCCCTGTTTTTTACGGTCCCGGAGCGCCATGCCACCAGACCCTCGTCTGAATTTGGTTGCTATCCGCTCTTTGTACTTCTGTTTGAGGGCAACTACCCAGGTTCGGGCGGTTGGCCGGGTAGGGCTTTCGGGAATGTCGTAGGCCAAGGACGGCCTACGTCAAGCGCACATGGATGTGCTCGTAGCGGTTCCCGAAAGCCCTACCCGGCCGACCGCCTCCACCCGGAACAGCGGGCCTAGTTGTTCAGGTACAGCTCACGACCAATCAGCATCCGGCGGATTTCGGACGTGCCGGCACCGATTTCATAAAGCTTGGCGTCCCGCAGCAAACGGCCTGTCGGGTACTCATTGATGTAGCCGTTACCGCCCAGCAACTGGATGGCGTCGAGGGCCAGTTTGGTGGCCATTTCGGCGGAGTAGAGGATCGCGCCGGCGGCGTCTTTGCGGGTGGTGTTGCCGCGGTCGGCGGACATGGCGACCATGTAGACGTAGGATTTGGCGGTGTTCATCCAGGTGTACATGTCAGCCACTTTGCCCTGGACCAGCTCGAATTCACCGATGGCCTGGCCGAACTGTTTGCGCTCGCGGATGTAGGGAACCACCACGTCCATGGCGGCTTGCATGATGCCCAGCGGGCCGCCGGAGAGGACGAGGCGTTCGTAGTCGAGGCCGCTCATGAGGACTTTGGCGCCGTTGCCTTCGCCGCCCATGACGTTTTCCTTGGGTACCTTGGCGTCTTCGAACACCAGCTCACAGGTGTTGGAGCCGCGCATGCCGAGTTTGTCGAGCTTCTGGGCCTGGCTGAATCCCGGGGTGTCGCGTTCCACAATGAAGGCGGTGATGCCGCGCGGGCCGGCAGACGGATCGGTTTTGGCGTAGATCACATAGACGTGGGCGTCGGGGCCGTTGGTGATCCACATTTTGCTGCCGTTGAGCACATAGTGGTCGCCGGCGTCTTTGGCGCTGAGTTTCATGGAGACGACGTCGGAACCGGCGTTGGGTTCGGACATGGCCAGGGCGCCGATGTGTTCACCGCTGATGAGCTTGGGCAGGTACTTTTCTTTCTGCTCGTCGGAGCCGTTGCGGTTGATCTGGTTAACGCACAGGTTGGAGTGCGCGCCGTAAGAGAGTCCCACGGATGCAGAGGCACGGCTGATTTCCTCCATGGCGATGACGTGTGCGAGGTAGCCCATGCCGGAGCCGCCGTAGGCTTCGTCAACGGTAATACCCAGCAGGCCCATGTCACCGAACTTTTTCCACAGGTCGTTGGGGAACAGGTTGTCATGGTCGATGGCTTCGGCGCGGGGGGCGATTTCACTGGCGGCAAAGCCGTTGATCTGCTCGCGCAGCATGTCCAGGGTCTCGCCGAGGCCGAAGTTGAACTCTGAGTATTGTGATTTCATGGTTGGCTACCTTTTAATCTTGCTGTTATTTCTGCTCGGTGGACTCAGGCTCTTTGGTGGTGGCCTTTGTCTGTTTACGCTTTCGTTGTTGCAGGTCAGCAAGCGCCTCGCGGCATCGTGCTTCTGCGGTGTCCATTTCCATTTCCGCCTGGGCAATGTCGTTTTTCTGTTGCTCCAGTTGCGCCCGTTTGCGGGCCAGGGTGTCCAGCATCAATAGGAGCTGTTTCTCGTTGCCGCTGAGGGTTTCGTCCCACAGGTCAAAAAGCTCCTTGGTTTCCGACAGGGAAAAGCCCATGCGTTTGCCCCGGAGGATCAGCTTCAGCCGCACCCGGTCCTTCGAGCTGAAGATCCGGGTCTGGCCGCGCCGGGTGGGGTGCAGTAGACCCTGATCTTCGTAGAAGCGTACGCTTCGTGTCGTCACGTCGAACTCTTTGGCCAGCTCGCTGATGCTGTAAGTTTTCTTGATGTCCATAGAGATTTCCTTTTTAGACTTAGGTTAGATAAAGTTTACGTAAACGTAAAGTATTTTTAAGGCCCGATTTCAACCAACAGATATGTGAAACAGGAGTGAATGATGGAATTCAAAAATGTGGCAGCGATTGTAACAGGCGGTGCATCCGGCTTGGGCGAGGGCTCAGCGCGTGCCCTGGCGGCAGCTGGGTGCCGTGTGGCGATTCTGGATGTTCAGGATGAGCAGGGTAGAAAAGTGGCGGAAGACATTGGGGGCGTCTTTATTTACTGCGACGTGACGTCTTCTGAGAGTGCGGAAGCTGCGTTCAGCGAAGCCCGTAAGGCGCATGGGCCCTGCGGCGTGGCGGTCAGCTGCGCGGGTATTGCTCCGGCCGCAAAGATCCTGGGCCGGGATGGTGTGATGCCGCTTGAGGCATTCAGCAAGGTGGTTCAGGTCAACCTGATTGGGTCCTTTAACATTCTGCGTCTCGCCGCGGCCGATATGGCCCAGCGGGAGCCCAACGCGGATGGTGAACGAGGGGTCATTATCAACACGGCGTCTGTGGCGGCTTACGAGGGCCAGATTGGCCAGGCAGCCTACAGTGCGTCAAAGGGTGGCGTGGTATCGCTGACACTTCAGGCCGCCCGCGAGCTTGCCCGGGAAGGTATTCGGGTCAACACCATTGCTCCGGGAATCTTTATGACGCCAATGATGGCGGGCATGCCACAGGAAGTGCAGGACAGTCTCGCGGCCACGCTGCCTTTCCCCAAGCGATTGGGCAAGGCTGAAGAGTTTGGCATGTTGGTGGATCAAATGGTGCGCAACCCGATCCTCAACGGTGAGGTTATCCGCCTGGACTGTGCACTGCGCATGGCGCCTAAATAAAGCAGCAGCGCGTTAACACGAATCTCGTCTCTTTGGTGAGGTTCAGTGGTGGAGCTCAGTCGGTGATCGGCTGAGTTTCACTGTCTTTGAGCGGTATTTTTCTCGATACGACCCTGTATAACGACGAAAGATTCAAATGGGTTCCATACGAAAAAATCGCGTTTGATTCGATTTTATAATATCGATTTTTATTTTTTTGCGATTACGAAATAGAAAAGCGCACTCCTTTCTCTCATATGTACCTTATCGGTGCATGCTCTGATGATTTCCTTTTTCATTTCTTCTGCGTTGTCAGGCGACTAGATCTTTCCTGTATTCCAATTGTGCACACTGAAAATCAAGACATGTATCTCTTGCCTATAGTTGAAATTATCTTTTCGTAACAGGCATTTAACGTTTCGTTACGATAGTTTTCTGGCTGTTGGAACGCTGTGGACGACGTAGATCGCTTGCCGGTGATTTGTCCGTCTTCGTGTTCCCCCAACTCAAACTGGATACTCAAAAGGCGCATCAGGGCAACGTTTTCTGTTGAGCGTGCCTGTTCGTAATCAGACACCGGTCGCGGGGAAAAGTTCAAAAAAGAACCTCTTTTCCGATTTCGGGGTCGCTGTACCGAGCCTTTTGAGTGTCATCAGTCAACCAGTAGTCAGTCGTTGGATTCATGGCGGCTCCCGGGTGGGAGTCGCTGGATGACAGTCAGGGGAGTAAAGGATATGCGAGTCAGTATTTTTGGTTTGGGTTATGTCGGGGCGGTGTGTACCGCCAGTCTGGCCCAGCGGGGGCATCACGTGGTCGGTGTGGATGTGTCGCCCATCAAAATTGATCTGATCAACAGCGGCAGGTCTCCCATTGTGGAGCCGGGGCTGGAGGAGCTGCTCCGGAGCGGGCGCGAGAACGGATTCATCAATGGTGTTACCGACGGGCACATCGCGGTTCAGGAGAGTGAGCTGTCGATGATCTGCGTGGGCACGCCCAGCAAGCCGAATGGCGATCTTGATCTGCAGTTTGTCGAGAAAGTGTGCGGCGATATCGGTAATGCCCTGAAGGACAAGGGCGACTGGCACCTGGTAGCGGTGCGTAGCACGGTGCTGCCCGGAACGGTTCGTGAGGTGGTCATCCCGGCTTTGGAGAAAGCGTCCGGGAAACGCGCCGGCGTTGATTTTGGTGTGTGTGTGAACCCGGAGTTCCTGCGGGAAAGCACGGCGATCAAGGATTATGACCACCCTCCGATGACGGTCATTGGTGAGCTCGACGAACGCTCCGGCGAGTTCCTGGCGCGGATATACCAGGACCTTGATGCCCCCATCATCCGTAAGCCCATCGAAGTGGCTGAGATGATCAAGTACACCTGCAACATCTGGCACGCGACCAAAGTCAGCTTCGCCAACGAGATCGGCAATATTGCCAAGTCGATGGGCGTGGACGGCCGGGACGTCATGGACGTTGTCTGCCAGGACAAGAAGCTGAACATTTCACGCTATTACATGCGTCCGGGCTTCGCCTTCGGCGGTTCCTGCCTGCCCAAAGACGTGCGGGCACTGACCTATCGGGCCAATCAGATGGACGTGAAGCACCCGCTGCTGAGTTCCATCATGAGCAGCAACAATGAGCAGGTTGCCCACGCCTTCAAGATCCTCACCAGCTATGGCTGCCGCAAGGTGAGCATGCTCGGCCTGAGCTTCAAGTCCAACACCGACGATCTGCGGGAAAGCCCGCTGGTGGAGCTGGCCGAGATGCTGATTGGCAAGGGGTATGACCTGCAGATCTTCGACCGCAACGTGGATTACGCCCGCACCCACGGCGCCAACCGCGAATACATCAACCAGAAGATTCCGCACCTCTCGAACCTGATGCACAGCGACCTGCGTGGCGTGATTGATCACGCGGACGTGATCGTGGTCGGCAATAACGACGAGCTGTTCGAAACGGTGATTTCGGAAGTGCCTGAGGGCAAGCGGGTGATTGACCTTGTGGGCTTCATGAAGACCACAAGTACCGAGGTGCTGGAAGGCATCTGCTGGTAGGTCTTCACCCCCATGCGTGACGTCCTGGTGCCCTGGTGGGGCGGGGCGTCACGCTCAGAAAACGCACGGAATGTTATTTCAGGAACGGACGGCATGTCTTATATCTCAGACAACATAGTGTCCAGAACAGGCGGTTGGCTGCTTTTTCTCTCCGTACTCGGGGCGTTGGCGATCTCTTTGCCCACTACCTACACGGTGAGGGGCGGCGCCCACTTCCTCCTGGTCATCGGGGTGATTGGTATCTGGCGGTACTCCGTTGGGTTTATCCACTTTTTGCGTGCGATGTATTTCCTTAAATGGGCATTCCCCAAGATTCGGCGCCGGGCAAAGGCGTTGGGCGAAGACGCCGCTCCGTCCCATGTCTATCTGATGGTGACCAGTTTCCGTATCGATGCCGACACCACGGCCATGGTTTACAACTCTATTATCCGCGAAGCGGTTGAGTGTGGTTGGCCGACAACGGTGGTGGCATCGGTGGTGGAGCTTTCCGATGAAATGCTCATGCGGGCAATGTGGCGGAAGCTTGACCCACCCAGCCACATCAGGCTCAAGATTGTGCGCATTCCGGGGACCGGTAAGCGGGATGGTCTGGCGTACGGCTTTCGTGCCATTTCACGGGATCTGCCTGACGAGAATGCCGTGGTGGCCGTGGTGGACGGCGATACCGTGCTGGAACCCGGAGTGGTACGTAAAACCGCCCCTTACTTCCGGTTGATGCCGAACATCGGCGCGCTGACTACCAACGAGTTTTGCGAGGTGCGCGGCAGCTATCTGATGTCTGAATGGCACAAGCTGAGGTTCGCCCAGCGCCACATGAATATGTGCTCGATGGGGCTGTCGTATCGGGTTTTGACGCTCACCGGTCGCATGTCGGTATTCCGGGCCAGCGTGGTTACGCGCCCGGAGTTCATCAGCGACGTGGAGTATGACTCCCTGAAGCACTGGCGGCTGGGCGAATTCCGCTTTCTGACCGGCGATGACAAGTCCAGCTGGTTCAGCATGATGCGCCTGGGGTACGACACCTTCTATGTGCCGGACGCCACGATTCGCACAGTGGAGCATCCACCTGATCCCAGCTTTATCCGTTCTGCCCGTCAGCTGATGTTTCGCTGGTATGGCAACTCCCTGCGGCAGAATTCACGGGCTACCAAGCTTGGCCCCCGGCGCCTTGGATGGTTTACCTGGTACGTGCTTTATGACCAGCGCATTTCAATGTGGACCAGCATCCTGGGGCTGACTGCGGCTATCGTCGCGTCCATCAAGTACTCCGGTATTGTGCTGGTGGCCTACCTGCTTTGGATTGGGCTTACCCGTTTGGTGCTGACGTTGCTGCTTATCACTACCGGACACTCGGTCGGGCCAGCCTATCCGTGCATTCTCTATTTCAACCAGATCTTCGGCTCGCTGGTGAAAATCTATGTCTTTTTCCGGCTCGACCGACAGTCGTGGACACGCCAGAAAACCCGGTTCAGCGCGAACAACGCGTCTTTCCAACAACGCATGAACCGTTGGTCATCAAGAGTGATGACGATATCCGCAGGCAGTGTCTTTCTGGCGGTGGTGATGAAGCTGGTATAGCGCAAGGGGAGTTTTTCTTATGTACACCAATCATCGTTGGGACAACACACAAGGATCAAAGCAATGAATATGGCAGCAAGTAGGGCAGATATTGAACCGCAGTTTGTCCATGAATCCGAGGCACAGCGACAGTATGCCCGGGTAAGAATTCCGGCCAAGCTGTTTGTAAACCTTGGTGGCTCAACCCACAACTTTCCAGTGGCCGATCTTTCGGCCGGTGGGTTCAGTGTCAACACGGGCCTGGAGTCGTTTCGTCAGGGCCGGGTCTACAAGGGTCGCCTGGTGTTCAAGGTTGACGGCTTTGATCTTGCCATTGACGTGAACTTTGTCCCGCGCAGTTTCGATTCGATGAATGATCGCTGTGGGTGTGAGTTTCAGGATCTGGGAGCCCGGGAGGTTTCCGCCCTGAGATACCTCATTACCGCATTCCTCAGCGGTGAAGTGGTTTCCGCCGGCGATGTGCTCAACACGCTGTCCCGCGAAAACTTCACCAAGGCCCGCAAAGGCAAGGGCAGCAATGACCTTGGATTCTTCGGCAAGCTTCGCGCCATGGTCGGAAGCCTGATCGTGATGTTGATAGGTCTGTTTGCGATCAGCTTTGTGGTCTCCGAGCTGTGGGACATCTACTTCGTAACCAAGGCGGAGTCCGCCATGGTGGCGTCGGAGCAGATTCCCCTGCGGATTCCCAAAGACGCCAAGGTCACAACGCTGGTCAAGCCTGGGCAGGAGGTTAAGGCGGGCGAGGCTATCGCTACTTTTGACGCGCCCATGATGTCTTATGTGAATGACCTGGTTGGAGAGGGCAACTACAGCGTCGGCCAGATCGAAGAGCTGTTGGACCAGCGGGTTCGGGGAACGATCACCAGCCCCTGTGACTGCAAGGTGGTGAACATGAGGCCGGCGGAAGACCAGTACATGAGCAAGGGTGAGCAGCTTGCGGTTATGGCGCCGATGGACTCGTCCGCCCACGTTGTTGCCAACTTCCCGTTTAACCAGGGTGAAAAGCTCGAAGAAGGGCAGCAGGTGATATTGCGGCTCCCCAACGGCAAGGAACAGACCGGGCACATTACGTCGCTGTATGTGAACTCCCAGGCTCAGGGCGGGCTGGTTGACGTTATCAGTGCGTCTATCGAATCCGCCGAACCGCTGCCGATTGAAGCAATCGGACGCCCCATTGGTGTCACGGTCGACCAGTTCCGGATGCCGAGCCTGCAGAAGGTTGTTGAACGGTTTTCGGAAGGTTGAGGGAGTTGCGGAGCATGAAGCGAGTAGCGTGCATTGCCGGTCTGTTCACTCTGGTGCTGTCTGGTTGCGGCAACCTGCCCGACATTCAGCGGGCTGAGAAGGCTGCTGCCGAAGGTGACGTTCAGGAGGCCCGGGCGCAGTTGGAAAAGCTGGCGAAGTTTGGCCTGGCGGACGCCCAGGTGGAGCTGGGGGATCTTTATGGTGCGCAGGACACACCGGAAGCACGCCAGAAGGCGCTGGATTGGTACAGGAAGGCCGCGGAGCAGGGTAGTGAACGAGCTGCTATCAGGATAGGCAAGATGAATGCGCGGGAAGGGGAAACCCCGGAGCAGCGGGCCAATGGCGCCCGTTACCTGCGCAAAGCGCTTGCGGAAGGTGATAAGACGGCGTTGATCCCGTTGATCAACCTGTACATCCATTTCCCCCGGGAGTTCCCCAACGGCAAACCGCTTGAGCTGATTCAGCAGGCGCGGGAAGCCGGCGATCCCAAAGGTGACGTGGCTCTGGCTCGCTACTACCTGCTGACGGACCAGTTCGAAAGCCACACGGATGAAATTGAAGGGCTGTGCGCGCCCATTGCCGAGGCCCAGCCCGAATGCTTCCAACTGCTCGCCAGAGTGTATCTGGTTGACGGCCGGAGTGAGGATCTGAAGGCACTTGTTGACCGGGCCAAGCAGGCCTGGGAGCAGGGCAGTATTGAAGATCGCGATCTGTACCTGTTCGCGCGGTGGTTGTCGGACGACGAAACCCCGCAAAAACAGGTGGCTGCCACCAACGAACTCTACCAGATGTTGACGCCCGACTACGTGCCCGCCCTGACGGCGCGCGCCAAGTTGATCATGGAGAACAACTACCTCGCTGAACCGAAGGTCGTTATCGAGATGCTTCGGGAGGCGCGAGCCAATGGTGACCTGAAGGCGTCGCTGTCACTGGCCCGGGCCTATGAGCGAGGCCGCATTGTGCCGACCGATCCGAAGAAGGCGATCGAGTACGCCATGGAAGCGCGTGAAAAATACCCCTCGGCGGAATACCTGCTCGGGCGCATCTACAAGCGTGGCTATCTCGGGGAGCCAGATCCGGAGAAGGCCAAACATCACCTTCTGGCCGCTGCGCGCAGGGGGTTTCCAAAAGCGGATTACGCCCTCGCGGAGTTGTTCTGGGAGGCAAAGGGGATCGAGGTCAACCGGGTTTACGCCTGGAGTTTCGCGTTGCTGGCCGTGGAAGGCGGTGTTGAACGCGCGAAGGAACTGATGGTGGACATGGTGTTGACCCTGCCAAAGCACACCGAAGAAAGAGCTGAAGCTCTGTACCAGCAGGAACGTGCTGCACGTCGCCAGATGATGGCCGAGGGTGCTTCGGGCCCCGCAAAGACCACGAAACAAGGAGGATAAGCTCAATGCAGCTTATAAAGAATGATCGATTAACTCTCCTGGCGCTCTCTGTCAGTTGCCTGGTTTCACTGGGTGCGGCGCCCGCTGTGGCGCAGTCAATGGCAGAAGCTGAAGCCAACCAGAGTTACCCACGGCTGGTTGAGCAGAACGTGAAATCCAAGCTGAGCTTTATCAGCGAAGGTGATCGCCGTCTTGGGCTGGGCCCCAATGGTGAGACCAAGTCCAATGAGGCCGGGCTTGATATCAAACCCGAGTGGGTCTGGCAGTTGTCTCCGCACTGGCGCTCAAAACTGCGCCTGCAGGCGTTTGGCGCAACCGGTCAGGTAGACGTCAGCGACGAAATCGGCGGCACCACGACCGATGGCTTTTTTGCGCTCCGTGAGGCCTGGCTGGATTACAACGGCCTGAGTGACTATCCCGGCGAGTCGATTCGCTTTGGCCGTGAGCGGCTTAAGGAAAACAGCGGTATATGGTGGGACGACGACATTACCCTCACACGCTGGATCTTCAATACATCGCTGCTTGACGCCACGGTGGGTGTTGCCCAGAAGTTCGCTGAGTTGCGAACCGACACCAACGAACTTCAGGGTTATGAGCAAGACATCGCTCGCATGTTTGTCCACACGCGCTGGCAATGGCGGAAAGGGCACTATCTGGGTTTTCTGGCCACGCATGGGCAGGGTTATGGCAGTCAGGCTGACGAGTATGCGGCGCGAGGGCAGACCCTGGATGACAGCTTTACCGATTCGCTGACCTGGACGGCCATCCAGGCGGACCGAAGTTATTTCGATTGGCACTCCCACGATGCGTTTCAGTATTTCGCATCGGTTGCGGCAGTGAATGGTACGGACACTGTGATCGGTACAGACCCCAGTGCGCCCAGTGGCTTCAGTGATCGTGAACGCGATGTCTCCGGTTGGGCGGCGGACCTGGGCGCGCGTGCCCAACTGCTGGATACGCCCCGCTGGGTTGTCGGTGCTCACGGTGCCGTTGCGTCCGGTGGCGGTGGGCCGGGCGAAAGTGACGCCTTCCGGCAAACCAGCCTGGAAAGCAACCGCTCACGGTTTACCGGCACCCGTTCCCAGGTTCAGCGTTTTGGCGAGGCCATTCAGCCCGAATGGACCAACTTAAAGGTGTTCACGCTCTATACTGCGCTATCTGACCGCGACACCTGGGACGCCAACCTGCTGTATCACCGTTACTGGCTGAGTGATGAAAACGGCACCGTGCGCTCCGACCTGGTCGAGCCCGGTTTTACCGGCAGCAGTGACGATCTCGGGCAGTCGGTGGACTTGGTGCTGGGCTACTACGGCGACAGTGCTTCAACGTCCTGGGCGGCGTTTGATGTGCGTTTCCGTGGCGGCGTTTTCATGCCGGGTGATGCCTATGGTGACGATGCTGATGCCAGGCATCGGGTGGTTGTGGATGTTTCGAAGCGGTTCTGAGGAGAGCTCATGATAGCCCGAGAAAGCATGTGGGTCCTGAGCCTGCTGATCACCACACTGACACTGCCTGTGCAGGGTGTCGCCGCAGGCAATGCTGGCGCTGGCAGAACGGCGACCCCACCGCCGGCGATTGCGCCCCTGATGGAAGACTACGACATCGAGATAAAGCCCGGTGAGGAACTGTACTTGCCGGAGCCGGAACTGCCCGATGTGTCGGCTTATAGCCGTGACGCCATCGAGGCAAAGCTTGCCGGTCGGCAGGATTCCGCGCCGAATGTAACGGTGGAACGTATGGGCGGGGTCAGTGCACTGGGGGATTTCGTGGACGAAGGGCGGGCGCGCGAGTGGGTGATCCGTCAGTTTTCACATCCTCAGGCGATTATGGTTAACAGCGGGAAGGTGACGCTGGAGGATGTCTATCGGCAGGTGAATGATCGTCGCTACATGGAACAGGTCGGCGATGGTACTTACATCATTCGTTTGCCGCTGGCGGTCAAACAAGAGGCCACCCTGGTTCTGCGCGATGAGACCCTGCGGCTGTCGGAGGAGCGTGGTTCGTTTATTGCCAACGACGGCTGGCTGTTTGCCATTGACAGCAAGATTATTGGGTGGCGCGAGGAGGCCAATGGCCCGGCCACGTTCCAGAAGAAAGGCAACTTCCGCCCGTTCTATGTGGGCTGGGGCGGTAGCGAGAACTTTATTCTCGGCACCACCATGGCAAATCTGGGTTATCTCCAGAGTAAATCCTACGGCTTCACGGTGGCCCAGTATTCCGAGTACGACAACGCCCGCCTGCAGCGCAGCGCGCCCCATGCCTGGCTGGTGGAATCCACCTTCGAGGATCTCTACTACGGGTTCTACTGCTATGAGGCGGAAGACGTTGCCATCGTCGATAACGTCTATCGCAATAACGTTGTTTACGGCATCGACCCTCATGACTACTCCAGCCGACTGCTGATTGCCAACAACGAGGTTTATGGCACCCGTGAGAAGCACGGCATCATCATCTCCCGCGAGGTAAATAACAGCTGGATTGTTGGCAACCGTAGCTATGACAACGGGCTATCCGGCATCGTGCTGGACCGCCAGAGCAGCAACAACGTGGTGGCCAATAACGTTTCCTATGACAACCAGGGTGACGGAATCGGGCTCTACGAGTCGCCGGACAACCTGCTCTGGGGCAACCGGTTGATGAACAATCTGCGCAATGGCATCCGGGTCAGAAACAGCAGCAATGTGAATGTCTACCACAACGTTGCGGTGCTCAACGGTACCTGGGGTATTTATGGCCAGTTGAAAGACCTGTCCGCCACCGACCGTAATTTCAAAGAAGACTTCTACTCCTACGAGGTGTCGATGAACGTGGTGGGCGGCGAACTAGCCTCCAACGCCAGCGGTCCCCTGTCGACCGACAACCCTGCTTACATCGCAATTTATGACGTTGGAATGCGATTCCCCAGGTCAGACGTGGGGATCCACTTCGAGGGTGTGCTTGGCAAATACCAGATGCAGATTTTTGACGCACTACGGAACCAGGGGCGTGCAGTATTCATAGAGCCCAAGGCTGTGGTGTCGGGCCAGGTTACGCAGGCGGAGAACTGACATGGTTTTTTCATCCAATATCTTCCTGTTTCTGTTCCTGCCCGCCTTTCTGGGGTTGTATTACCTGACACCGTTCAGGCACCGCTCACTGGTTATCCTGATCGGCAGCTACGCCTTCTATGCCTGGTGGCGGGTGGATTTCCTGTTGCTGTTCGTGGCCGTGACCTTCTGGAACTATTTCATCGGTCTGGCAATACACCGCGCCGGCATTGGCACCGCGAATGCCCGCAAGTGGGTTGCCATTGGTGTTGGTGGTGACCTGGCGACGCTCGGCTACTTCAAGTACGCCAACTTTGGTGTCGACAGCTTGAACAACCTGCTGGTCAGCGCCGGCAGTCAGCCGCTGGAACTGGCGAATATCATCCTGCCCATCGGCATTTCCTTCTACATCTTCCAGGCCATTTCCTACGTGGTGGATGTCTATCGAGGGGATACGGAACCGACCCGGCGGTTTATTGATTTCGCGGCCTTCATTGCGTTGTTCCCCCAGCTGATTGCCGGGCCGGTTCTACGTTACAAGGACCTGGCGGACCAATTCACCTACCGCACCCATACCATGGAAAAATTCGGTGAGGGTGCGTTCAGGTTCATGCAGGGCTTCATCAAGAAAGTCTTTATCGCCGACTCGATAGCACCGCTGGCGGACAGCGCCTTTGCGCTGTCTGATCCCAGTACGGCGGATGCCTGGCTGGGCATTCTGGCGTACACCGCGCAGCTGTATTTCGACTTTTCCGGCTACTCTGATATGGCCATCGGCCTGGGTCTGATGATGGGCTTCCGGTTTAACGAGAACTTCAACCAGCCCTACATCAGCCAGAGCATTACCGAGTTCTGGCGTCGTTGGCATATCAGCCTGTCCACCTGGCTGCGGGATTACCTGTACATCCCCCTGGGCGGCAACCGCAACAGTACTGTCAAAACCTATCGCAACCTGCTGCTCACCATGTTGCTCGGTGGCCTCTGGCACGGCGCCAACTGGACGTTCCTGTTGTGGGGTGCCTGGCACGGTCTGTTGCTGTCAGTGGAAAGGGCGCTGGGTGTGTCGGGCAGCCCGTCCGGGTTCCGGTTTTTCCGGTGGGCGCTGACCTTCCTGTTCGTGATGCTGGGCTGGGTCACCTTCAGGGCCAGCACGCTCACCGAGGCCTTCGGCTTCTACGGTGCGATGTTCAGTTTCGACGGTGCCGGCCTGAGTGATGTCTTTGTCCAGGGCATTCGGGACCTGAATCTGGCGATCCTGGTAGTGGCTTTCGGAGTGATCGCGATGATGGGGCTGAAGGATCGGCTCGGGCATCGTGACGTTGGCCCTGTCCTGTCCGGCTGGCGGTCTGCCGCCGCGCCGTTGCTGGTACCGGTGTTTGCGCTCGCCGTGTTGAAGCTGTCCGCTGAGAGTTTCTCACCGTTCCTGTATTTCCAGTTCTGAGGGTGGATCTGATGACTAAAACGTCTGCACGAATCACGGCTTTTCTCTTCATCGCGCTGGTCCTGGTTCTGGGTGTGCTGTCCTTGCGGCCCTTGCTGGGTTACCAGGCCGAAACAGGGCTGAGCCCGGTCAACGGTGAATTGGCCCGAAACCTGGAGAGCCATTACGACGATCAGTTCCCGGCGAAGGATCTGGGAACCAATCTCTGGGCCGCGATCAACTACACGCTCTTTGACGAGGGCCGGAAAGGCGTTGTCGTGGGGCAGGATGAGTGGCTGTTCACCGACGAGGAAATCTACCCGGCCAGCCGTGACGGCGAGGTGGTCGACCGCAACCTGGGTCGTGTTCAGCGCGTCGCCGACTATCTGTTGGCCGAGGGCGTTCCACTGGTTGTGCTGGTGGTGCCCGCCAAGGCCCGAATCCATTCGGACAAGCTGGGCAGTACAAAGCCGGAACCGATGATGATGTCACTGTACAACCGGTTCCAGCAGTCGCTGGCAACGGCGGGCATTCCCGCGCCGGAACTCAAACCGCTGTTGGAGCAGGCACAGCACCGTGGTGAACCGGTGTTCCTGAGAACCGACACCCACTGGTCGCCGACTGGCGCAAACCTATACGCGGAGGGCGCTGCCGAATTTATCCGCGACCGCTTCAATGGTTTGTCCTGGGGTGAACAGAGCTTTATGACATCGATTGCCCAACCGGTCCAGCACCGGGGTGACTTGCTCAATTACATTCCGGTGGAACCGGCATTTACCGACTTCGGCCCTGCGCCTGACCAGCTGGAACCAAGAACAACGCGCGCTCAAAACGACGGCCAGGCGAACGCCAGCGCCCTGTTTGACGATGGCGCCACCAACACCGTGCTGGTCGGTACAAGTTACAGCGCCAATGAGCAGTGGGATTTTCCCGGTGCCTTGCGAAAGCATCTTGGTCAGGACCTGATCAACGTGGCCGAAGAAGGCGACGGGCCTATCGTACCGATGATCGATTACCTGAATTCTTCCGATTTCCGGGATCAGCCGCCACAACTGGTGATCTGGGAATTTCCCGAGCGTTACCTGGCGCAGCCACTGGAGTCTGAACAGGCTCAGGCGTGGTTCCGCCAGGCCGACAAGACGCTGACCGCACACGCGGCTAGCCGTTCTGAAACCAACCCCTGAGGATGATGAAAATGAGAGCACTGATGCATACCGCTTTTTTTGCCCTGATCAGCAGTTTGCTGGTCTCCATGAACATGGCCCAGGCCGGCGAGGACGCGCTTTATGCCGCGGAGGCACCGGACGGGGCGGCTTTCATTCGCGTGGTGAACGCGGATGCCAGCGGCGCCATCGCCCGCGCTTCGGTGGGCGACAAGGTGATCAAGGAAGTGTCGCCATTGGAGGCGAGCCCCTACATCTACCTTTCTGAGGGTAACTATCAGGTGGACGTTGCCGGTCAGAAGACGTCCGTCAACATGAAAAAGAACGAGTTCTACACCGTGGTTGTACTGGATTCCGGTGAGATGAAAGTGATGAAGGATGTCGCCTTCGACAACCCTCGCAAGGCGCTGCTTTCATTCTATAACCTGACCAGCAATGGCGGGGTCACTTTGAAAACGTCCGACGGCAAAGTAGCCGTGATTGATGCAGTGGGCTCCCTTGATGTGGCTAATCGCGAGATCAATGCCGTCAGCATTGCGCTGGGCGCTTTTCAGAGTGACAAAGCGCTGGCCACCACGAGTGAGGTGAACCTACAGCGCGGCAAGGTATTCAGCGTGTTTGCGATTGATGTGGGTGGCGAACCCAGGCTGGTTGTCGCTGAAAACCGAGTGGATACGTCGGTATGAAGCAGGTGTTCAGAGGCCGTGGGTTATGGGCGCTGGTTGCGCTCGGGCTGCTCAGTGTCGCGGGCGTAAAGGCCAGCGCCGCCGAGCTGCCGGAGTACAATATTGAGCGCTGTTGTGACTTGTGCCCACTCACGGCATACCCATCCAGCTACGACACCGGTTATCTGAAGAATTTCAAGATGCTGGTCCAGGGCAAAGACGGCTGGCTGTTCCGTTCGGAAGCGGAGCTGGTGGAGCAGTTCGGGCCGAATCTGGAAGGCCTGAAACACCTGAAGCGCTTTGCCAGGCACCTGAAAGAAACCACCGGTACCGAATTGGTGATGGTGTTCCAGCCTACAAAAGGCCTGGTCCATCCCAATCATCTGCCCGCGACATCGCCGGTACCGTTCAGTTGGAACGTGGCTCGTAAAAACTACGCTGACGCGTTGATGCGTTTTCGTCAGGCAGGGCTGGTGGTTCCGGATTTGACGCCGCTTCTGGACGAAGAAACACGTGAAGACGCCTTCTTCTTTAAACGGGATCACCACTGGACTCCGTATGGTGCGCGACGGACCGCGGAGGTCGTGGCGGAGCGAATCAAGGACATGCCGGCCTATCAGTCGCTGTCGCAGCATGAATTCGTGACTCGTCGGTCCGGGTTGATCCGAAAAGACGGGTCGCTTCAGGACGCGGTTAAACGGATATGCGGCTTCGAATACGGCTCGCAGTACGTGGACGAATTTCGCACGGAATCCTCCGGCACCGGCCAGTCCGCTGAAGCCAGCGCCCTGTTTGGCGACCAGGAGTTGCCATCGATAACGCTGGTCGGCACCAGTAACAGCAAGGGCGCTCAGGACTACAACTTCGTCGGTGCGCTGCAGGAGTTCCTGGGTGTGGAAGTGCTCAACGTTGCCGTTGCAGGCGGCAGCTACGACGGATCCATGTACGAGTACCTGCTTTCCGACAACTTCCGGGAGTCGCCACCCAAGATCATGATCTGGGAGGTGCCCGGTTACCACAACCTCGACAGTGCGGAGTTCTATCGGCAGGTCACACCGATGATCAGTGGTGCCTGTGAGAGCCAGGAGCCGGTGTTGCAGAAAACCACGCCGGTCAAGGCCGGGACCACCGAAGTGCTCTACAACGGCGGTGGACAGTTCATCGAAATGCCGAGCAACGAATACGTCGTCGACCTGCAGTTCAGTGACCCGGGGGTGAAAGAGGTTGATGCCTTCATCTGGTACGTGTTCGGGCGCAAGGACCGCGTGGATATGGAGTACGGCGATCGGGTTGAAACCCCTGGCCGGTTTGTCTTCGAGCTCCCGGAAGGGCCGAACTGGAACGATGAAATGTTCATGTCGCTGGACCTCGCGCTGAAACCGGAGCAGGTCTCGGAAGGCTTAACGGTAACCACGAAAATCTGTCGCCGTCAGGACATCTGACGCACATTCATCCAACGCATAGAGAGGATGGTTATGCGAATCCAACAACGCTCTGAACATCGACAATGGGGCCGGGTGCTGCTGTCTGCGGCGATAACCGCCGTCTTTGGTGTGAGTAGCGTTCACGCCGGGCAGTGCCTGAACGGACAACTGCGTGCTCCGGTGGGCTATTACCAGACGCCGGAAGACAAGGATGGCGGTGACTACGACTGCGAGCGGGTGGAGCCGCACGTCGGCTCGCTGTCGCTGACCAGTAAGTACAAGGGCAGTGACAGCGCTCGCAACAATCTGAACAAGCAGGCCTATGAAGAGTACAAGAAGGCCACCAGCAACGTGCGTGATTTCGAGAAGGCTGTTATCGCTGCCGCCGATGACTACCAGGTTGATGGTGATGGCCCCGAAGCGCTGGATTGCGTATTGGACAACCTCGACGCGTGGGCATCATCGGATGCCCTGTTGACGGATGACATCAATCACGTCGGTCAGGCGGTACGCAAATGGGCACTGGCAGCCGCTGCGAACGCCTATCTCAGGATGTGGACGTCGGCGCCGGAGGCCGCCATGGACCTGGAGCGGGCGCGCCGAATTGAAGACTGGTTCCTGCGCCTGAGCGACGGGGTCCGCGATTACTATACGGACCGAGAAGCCAAGAAGGTCAACAACCATGATTACTGGGCCGCCTGGGCCGTGATGTCGGCATCGGTGGCAACCCAGGACTGCGACGACTGGAACTGGTCGCTGGCCAAGTTCGATGAAGCCATGGGGCAGATCAATGAGGACGGTTACCTGCCCAAGGAACTCAGCCGGGAAACCCGGGCCTTGGAATACATGAACTACGCCATGCAGCCCCTGACCATGATCGCGCTGTTTGCCGAGGTCAATGGCAACTCTGTTTATGAGCGTTACCAGGATCAGTTTACGAAAATGGCCGGAAATGTCGTCGCGGGGCTGGATGATCCGGAACGAATTGAAGACATCACCGGAGACGAGCAGATTGTCGACGGGCTTTATAAGGCCTGGTCCCTGGCCTGGATGGAACCCTGGCAGGCCGCCTGGGGACCTGTTGAGGGAATGCCCGCCTTTCTGGATGAACTTCGGCCGATGAAATCCACCCGTCTGGGTGGCGATATTTCCTATCTGTACGGCATTAACCCGCTGTGGCCCGAGGGCGCGCAGCCGGATCCACCCAGCAACATCACCCTAAGTAAACGGTTCTAACGGGCCCTGGTTCAAGGGTCCAGATTAATACGCCAACGGACGTCCCTGTGGTACGTCTTTGTAGAGCAAAGGAGCAGAACGATGATTCCAGTCATACTCTCAGGTGGTAACGGTTCACGGCTTTGGCCCCTCTCGCGCCAGGCCTATCCCAAGCAGTTCCTCCCATTGGTGGGGGAACAAAGTATGTTGCAGGAAACTCTGTGCCGGCTGCCGGTCGACGACGCCGAGTCGCCGGTTGTGGTGGCCAACGATGAGCACCGCTTTATTGTCAAAGAGCAGTTGGAGGCCATAGGCCGTCAACCGTTGTCGATACTGCTGGAGCCGTTTGGCCGCAACACCGCCCCGGCGGTCGCGATGGCCGCTATCGAAGTGGCGCGAAAAGATCCCAAAGCCATCATGCTGGTGTTGCCCGCGGATCATGCCATTGAAAATGTCGAGGCGTTCCAGCGGGCTGTTGCCCAGGGGCAGGAAGCCGCCAGGTCCGGAGGGTTGGTGCTGTTTGGCATTACGCCAACCCGGCCGGAAACCGGCTACGGCTATATCGCTGCCGGCCAGTCCGGGGAAGCCCCCGGTGCTGCCCGGCCGGTGTCCCGCTTCATCGAGAAGCCGGACGCCGAAAAAGCCGCCGCGCTGCTGTCTGCCGGTGGTTACTACTGGAATAGCGGCATGTTCACGTTCCGAGCCGACAGCTACCTGGCGGAACTGAAAAAACACAGCCCGGACATTTACGACACCTGTCTTCTGGCCGCCCGAAGCCTGGAGCGGGACATGGACTTCACCCGTATTCCGTCGGAGATATTCGAGCATTGCCCGGACGATTCCATTGACTACGCGGTGATGGAGAAAACATCGAAAGCCTTGTTGGTGCCCATGGATGCCGGCTGGAGCGACGTTGGCTCCTGGTCCACGATCTGGGATGTGACCGACAAGGACGAGAACGCCAATGCCATTCTGGGCGACGCCTGCCTGGAAGACAGTGACAACTGCCTGGTGCACACCTCGGACAAGCTGGTGGCCATGTTGGGCGTGAAAGACCTGGTGGTGGTCGATACCAAGGATGCATTGATGGTTGCCCACAAGGACAAGGTGCAGGACGTCAAGAAACTGGTGAAGCGGCTGAACGGTGACCAACGCTCGGAAACCCGCACACATCGACAGGTGTATCGCCCCTGGGGCAGCTACGACAGCATCGATATGGGCAACCGTTTTCAGGTGAAGCGCATAAGCGTCAAACCGGGCGAGAAGCTGTCGTTGCAGAAGCACCATCACCGGGCCGAGCACTGGATCATCGTCAAGGGCACTGCCGAAGTGACCCGTGACGAGGAAACGTTCCTGCTCTCAGAAAACGAATCGACCTATATCCCCATCGGAGCGGTACACCGGTTGTTTAACCCCGGATGCATTCCTCTCGAACTGATTGAAGTCCAGTCCGGCGCCTACCTGGGCGAGGATGACATTGAACGTCTGGACGACCGGTACGGTCGCGCGGCGCCCACCCCGGATGTGGAGGAAGATCAGATTCCGGTGATGTCGGAAAAAGTCTAGGGCCAACGCGGCCCGCTTTGCAGAGTTGTTAGTGGCTGCACAGCGGGCCGCGTTATTGATCGAAGGTTAGACGGAGAAACAGTTATGGACGTGTCCTGTTTTAAAGCCTATGACCTGCGTGGGCAGGTTCCCGAGCAGTTGAATCCTGAGCTGGCGGAGCGAATCGGACGTGCGTATGTGGAGCTGACAAGCGCCCGCCGGGTTGTGGTGGGTTACGACATCCGGCTATCGAGCCCGGAAATCTCGGCGGCATTGACTGCCGGGCTCAAGGCGGCCGGGGCGGATGTCTATGACATCGGTCTTTGCGGTACCGAGCAGATCTACTTTGCCACCAGTCATTACAGCATGGATGGCGGCATCATGGTGACGGCCAGTCACAATCCAAAGGACCACAATGGCATGAAGCTGGTCGGTCTTGAATCGCGCCCCATCAGCTCGGATAACGGCTTGAATACCATCCGCGACAGGGTGTCCCAGCCGTTTATGGATGCCGCCGTTCCCGGACGCTCAGAGAGCCTTTCAGTGGAGGCCGACTATATCCATCATTTGCTGGGATACATCGATGGCACCACGATTACCCCTCTGAAGGTGGTGGTTAACGCGGGCAATGGCGGTGCGGGCCCGGTCATCGACGCGTTGTCGCGATGGTTGCCCTTTGATTTCGTGCGGCTGCATCACGAACCGGACGGGCACTTTCCGAACGGAGTTCCCAATCCCCTGCTTGAGGAAAACCGAGCGGTCACCGCCGAGGCGGTTCTGCGCGAAGGGGCGGATATGGGGATCGCCTGGGACGGTGACTACGACCGTTGTTTCTTCTTCGACGAAAACGGCCGATTTATCGAAGGTTATTACATCGTGGGCCTGTTGGCGGACCAGTTCCTGCAGAAGGTGGATGGCGGCAAGATCATTCACGACCCGCGGCTGACCTGGAACACCCAGGAGTTGGTCCGAAAGGCTGGCGGAACGCCCATCGAAAGCAAAACCGGACACGCGTTCATCAAACAGCGCATGCGCGAGGAAGATGCCCTGTATGGGGGTGAAATGAGCGCCCACCACTACTTCCGGGACTTCGCCTACTGCGACAGCGGCATGATTCCGTGGCTTCTGGTTGCCGAACGTCTGTGCCAGACCGGGCAGCCGCTATCGTCACTGATCGACGCCCGCATTGACGCTTTCCCCGCCAGTGGTGAGATTAACCGTACGGTGGATGATCCGGCCCGGTTGCTCGCGGTGATCGAGGAGATCTATGGTGCCGATGCTGTATCGGTGGGACACGTTGATGGCCTGAGTGTTGAGTTTGAACGCTGGCGGTTCAATCTCCGGATGTCGAACACGGAGCCGCTGGTGCGGCTGAATGTGGAGTCCCGGGGGGACATTGCCCTGATGAAGGAAAAGACCTTTGAGCTGCTGGCGGAAATGGCGCGGCTGGATCAGCCGGATACCCGTCGAACGGCTACGGGGGCTCGCTGAAACGTCGGCTGTGCCCTATAGTCAGGTGTTGGATAACAACACCAGGAGACCAGTATGAACTCCATCTTCGACAAGGGATTAGAGCCAACCGACGCCAATAACGCCACACTGACACCGCTGGATTTCCTGGCCCGCACGGCCAGCGTGTACCCGGAATACCCGGCGGTGATTCATGGTGCCACACGCCGCAACTGGCAGCAGACCTACGAGCGTTGTCGCCGCCTGGCGTCCGCGCTGGCTGACAAAGGTGTCGGCAAGGGCGACACCGTTGCTGCCATGCTGCCAAACATTCCGCCCATGCTGGAGTGTCATTTTGGCATCCCCATGTTGGGGGCAGTACTCAATGCCCTGAACACCCGCCTGGATGCCAAAGCCATCGCCTTCATGCTGGAGCACGGCGAGGCGAAAGTGCTGATTGCCGACCGGGAGTTTGGCGACGTCATCAACGAAGCCGTCGGCATGCTCGACAACCCGCCACAGGTGATTGACGTCAACGACCCCGAATTCAGTGGTGCCGGAACCCAGGTGAGCGATCTGGATTACGACGCTTTCGTGGCCAGCGGCGACCCGGCCTTTGACTGGCAAATGCCGGAAAATGAATGGGATGCGATTTCGCTGTGCTATACCTCCGGCACCACTGGTAACCCGAAAGGCGTGGTGTATCACCATCGCGGTGCCTATGAGAACGCCATGGGCAACCAGGCGGTGTGGTCCATGGGTATGCATCCGGTGTACCTGTGGACACTGCCGATGTTCCACTGCAATGGCTGGTGTTTCCCTTGGACCATCACTGCCTTTGCAGGCACCCATGTGTGCCTGCGTAAGGTAGAGCCAGAGAAAATCCTGCAGCTGATCAGCGAACACAAAGTCAGCCACATGTGTGGTGCGCCTATTGTACTGAACACCTTGCTGGGCGCTTCGGACGCTGCAAAATCCAGCTTCAGCCATACCGTTCAGGCAATGACCGCAGGTGCGGCACCTCCGGCAAAGGTCATCGAAGCCATCGAAAACATGGGCTTTCGCGTGACCCACGTTTACGGGCTTACCGAGGTGTACGGACCGGTCACGGTATGCGCCTGGAAATCCGAATGGGATGACCTGCCGGTGGAAGACCGGGCCAGAATCAAGGCACGGCAGGGCGTTCGCTACCATACCCTGGCCGGCATGATGGTGGGTGACCCGGAAACCATGGAAGCAGTGCCGAAAGACGGCAACACCATCGGCGAGATCTTCCTGCGCGGCAACACAGTAATGAAGGGTTACCTGAAAAACCCCAAAGCCACCGAAGAGGCATTCCGCGGCGGCTGGTTCCACACCGGGGACCTGGCCGTCTGGCATGAGGATGGCTACGCGGAGATCAAGGACCGCCTGAAAGACATCATCATTTCCGGCGGCGAGAACATCTCCACCATTGAGGTGGAGGACATACTCTACCGTCATCCCGACATCCTCGAGGCCGCCGTGGTGGCAAGGCCGGACGAAAAGTGGGGCGAAACACCCTGCGCCTTCGTCACCCTCAAGCCCGAAGCAGGGGACGTCAGCGAAGACGACATCATCGCCTTCTGCCGGGAGCGACTGGCGAAGTTCAAAGTGCCCAAGACCATTGTGTTCAGCGAACTGCCGAAAACCTCCACCGGCAAGATCCAGAAGTTCGTGCTGCGGGACGACGCCAAAAACCTCTGACCGCGCGTTATAAACCCCGGGGCTGCCAGCGATGCGGCCCCGGGGTGCTATTTTTTATCAAATTTCCTGCCCGGTTATGTCATGGCGCTCAGACCGTGACTGCGACAGACTGACCGTTATCCAATCAAGGCCACACTAATCACCGACGGGAGACACCCATGACCAGCGCTGTTGATAAAGAAGAACTCGACATGTTCCGGGAGTCCGTCATCAAGGCCCTGGAAACCGAAGTAACGCCCCACTATGAAGAATGGGAACACTCCGGCATCGTGCCCCGGGAACTCTGGAACACCCTGGGCAACGCCGGCATGCTGTGCGTCGACGTACCCGAAGACTGGGGCGGCTGCGGTGCGCCCTTCCTGTACTCCGTTGTCGTGGGCGAAGAAATGGCCCGCATGGGCTTCGGCGCTCTGTCCACCAACGTCATGGTGCACTCCGACATCGTCGCCCCGTACCTCAGCCATATCGGCAACGAAGAACAGCGCCAGTACTGGTTGCCGAAAATGGTCTCCGGCGAAGCGGTGGGTGCCATCGCCATGACCGAACCCGGCGCCGGCAGCGATCTCCAGGCCATCCGCACCAGCGCGGTGAAAGACGGGGACGACTACATCCTCAACGGCTCCAAAACCTTCATCACCAACGGCCAACACGCCGACATGGTCATCGTCGCTGCCAAAACCGACCCCAAAGCCGGTGCCCGTGGCATCAGCCTGTTCCTGGTCGACACCTCGTTGCCCGGTTACAGCAAAGGCCGCAACCTCGACAAAATCGGCCAGCACTCCGGCGACACCTCGGAACTCTTCTTCTCCGACATGCGCATCCCCGCCTCCGCGCTGCTGGGTGAAGAAGGCCAGGGCTTCATGTACCTGATGCGCGAACTCCCCCGCGAGCGCCTCGTCATCGGTGCTCTCGGCGTTGCCGCCGCACGCGGCGCCCTGGACCTGACCATCAACTACGCCCAGGAACGGGAACTGTTCGGCCAGAAACTGGCCCAACTGCAAAACACCCGTTTTGAAATCGCCCGCATGGAAACCGACTGCCGCGTCAACCGCGCCTTCGTCGACGAATGCATCGCGCTTTACGAAAAAGGCGAACTCGACGCGCCCACAGCTTCCATGGCCAAGTACAGCGCCACGGAAATGCAGTGCCGGGTAGCCGACGGTTGTTTGCAGTTGTTCGGCGGTTACGGTTACACCAGCGAGTATCCGATTTCGAGAGCGTTTATCGACGCCAGAGTGCAGAGAATTTACGGCGGCACTTCGGAAGTGATGAAAGAAATCATCGCACGGTCGGTTTTAGGTAAGGCTTAATCAGAGGATTGAAGACATGAATAGCAACGATGTAGTCATCGCAGGATCAGCAAGAACTCCCATGGGCGGCATGATGGGCGATCTCAGCTCCGTGCGCTCCCCGGATCTCGGCGCCATCTCCATCAAGGCCGCCATCGAAAGAAGCGGCCTGCAGCCCGCCGACATCCAGGAAGTCATCATGGGCTGCGTACTGCCCGGTGGCCTCGGCCAGGCACCCGCACGCCAGGCCTCCCGCGCCTCCGGCATCCCCGACTCCAGCGGCTGCACCACCGTCAACAAAATGTGCGGCTCCGGCATGCAAGCCGTCATCATGGCCCACGACCAGATCAAAGCCGGCACCAACAGCATCATGATCGCCGGCGGCATGGAAAATATGAGCCAGGCACCTTACCTGCTGCCAAAAGCCCGCGCCGGAATGCGCATGGGCCACGGGCAGGTCATGGATTCCATGTTCCTCGACGGCCTTGAAGACGCCTACGAAGGCGGCCTCATGGGCGTCTTTGCCCAGCGCACCGCCGACAAATACGACATCAGCCGCGAGGCCATGGACAACTTCGCCATCGCCTCCCTCGAACGCTCCCTGTCGGCCATCAAGAACGGCGGATTCTCCGACGAAATCACCCCCGTGACCGTCTCCGGCCGTGGTGGCGACACCGTGGTGGATACCGACGAACAGCCAGGCAAAGCCAAGCCCGAGAAAATTCCCCACCTCAAACCGGCCTTTGCCAAAGACGGCTCTGTCACCGCCGCCAACGCCAGCTCCATCAGCGACGGCGCCTCCGCGATGGTACTGGCCACCCGCGAAGAAGCCGAAAAGCGCGGCCTCACTCCCCAGGCCCGTATCGTCGCCCACGCGACACATGCCCGCCTGCCAGCCGAGTTCACCCTTGCGCCCATCGGTGCCATCGAAAAGGTACTGAAGAAAGCCGGCTGGAGCCGCGACGACGTCGACCTGTTCGAAATCAACGAAGCGTTTGCCGTGGTTACCCTGGCCGCCATCAATGAGCTTGGGCTCGATGCCGACAAGGTCAACGTTCATGGCGGCGCCTGTGCCCTGGGTCACCCCATCGGCTCCTCAGGGTCGCGGATCATGGTCACCCTGATCAACGCCCTGAAGCAGCGTGGTCTCAAGCGTGGCGTGGCGTCCCTGTGTATCGGGGGCGGGGAAGGTACCGCTGTCGCGATCGAACTGCTGTAAGCGGAGAAAGAAGAACTACTGGTCCTGCTTGCGGTAGGCCAGTGGGCTGAGCCCGGTCCAGTGCTTGAAGGCACGGGAAAAAGCGCCGGGCTCGGTAAATCCCAGCTGTGATGAGATCTCCGACACCGTCAGGTTCTGCCGCGTGAGCATAATCACCGCCTGGTCCCGCCGCAGGTTGTCCTTGATCTTCTGGTAGGAACTGCCCTCCGCCTTCAGTTTGCGCGACAGGGTGTAGGCGGTCATATGCAGCTGCCCGGCGATCTGTTCCAGCGTGGGCAGGCGATCATCGTCCACGTTTTCCAGAATCTGCCGAACCTGGGTTGTCAGGCTGTCGTCCTCATCGGTCCAGATCAGCAGGTTGCGCGGCGACTTCTCAATAAAACCATCCAGTTCCTCCGGCGTTCGCGTCACCGGCATGTCCAGATAATTGTGGCTGAAAAACAGGCTGTTGCGGTCGCGGTTAAAGAAACACTGGCAGGGGAAAACAAACCGGTACTCGTCAAAGTGTCCGGGCAAATCATGCTGGAAGGTGGCGTGGCTGAGTACGATCTTGCGTCCGATCAGCCAGCCGATTAATCGGTGCCACACCATCAGTAGCCATTCCACCAGGAAGTTGTCCGGGTCCAGTTCCGGATGGCGGTGGGTGATGCTCAGCTCCACTTCATCGCCGCGGGTGTCCAGCTCAATCACCATGTCATCGGAGAACAGCCGGTAGCAGCGAATGCTCTGGCGGATCACCTCTTCCAGGTTGCTGCTGTGTACCACCAACGATCCCATCAGGTGAAAGTGCCCCACGCGGCAGGGCTGTGTGGTACGGCCCATGAACTCGTCATCCAGTTTGCCCCACACCAGCCGGAACAGGCGGATAAACTGTTCCGTGGGCACCCGTGCCCGTGGCGAGTGGATGAACTCCGGGTCGATGCCATTATTGCGAAGCAGTTCGTCGGAATAGCCACCGGCCTTCTCCAGGCCATAAAGAACGGCCCTGGCGTAATGAGAGGAGAAGGTCAGGTTCTTCATAGGTGGTGTTCAGGCTCTGCCGGCAATCAGGTTCATGGACTGTATCTTACGGACGGACAGAGCTGAAAGACATAGGCGTCAGAAACCATTAGCCGGTCAGCGATTATATAGAGCTTGGACCCTCTTTGAGCCCGACGCCGCCGATTTTCCAGTCATCACCATTCTTGACCATATGGTAGTGGGCGATCCAGCGTTTGCCCTCCGGCCCCAACAACCGTACCACCTGAATCTGGAAACCGGGGTGGGGTATGCGCTCCATGAACTCAATGGACGAGGCCCGGTGGACGGGCGCATAGGATAGCTTCACCATATCGTAGAACGACTCTATCGAGCCGGATTGCTGCTTGATGCCTTCCGAGGCATGGTCCCAGGCAGCTTGCCTGTCGTCATTGGCGAAGGCTTCAATCTGCGACAGGATCGTGTTCTGGATGGCGTCATCGATATTGTCGTCGTCGGCATGACCACCCACGGCCATGACGGCGAAGAACAGGAATACCGATATTAGTGCAAAGGCGCGTTTCATCGAATAGCCTCCCGATGACAACAGTATAGGTGATACGCGGGAGAGGAAGCGCTGGATTCACTGGCAGCCGATGCGACCTCCGAAGGGCTGCAAAATCTTACAATGTCGGTTTGGGCGGCATGTTATCTTTCGCCTGTTATACTTTTTCCAAAGCTCCTGACAGGTTTGAGGTTATGGCCGAGGGTACCAAACACCCCCAGAAACTGCTGTTGTTTTATCTGACCAATCAGAGGCCATTCGGCCTGGGCACCCTGAAAATCCGGGAAATCATGCCCTTTGTTCCGCTGACCAAGCTACCACACAGCCATTCGGCGGTGATCGGTACCATGAGCTTTCGCGGCTCCGCCGTGCCGGTGATCGACATGGCTGCTGCCGTGGGTTACCAGCCGTTGACGGCGGAAGAACGCAAGACCGCTTCGATCATCGTGACCGATGTTCAGCGCCAGGAAATCGGGTTCCTTGTGCGCAGTGTGCGGAAAATCGTGGAAACCGAGTGGAAGAAGGTTATGCCCCCGCCGAAGAGTCTTGGCGACCGTGCCTTCATTACCGGCCTGGTGAATATCGATGATCAGATCGTGCAGTTGCTGGACGTGGAGCTGTTGCTGGCACGGGTGTACCCGGAGTCCGTAAACCCCCGGGAAGTCACGCTGACAGACGTTCAACGGGAAACTCTGAAAGGCCTGAATATCCTGCTGGTGGACGACTCCCAGGTGGCTCGCAAACAGCTCTCGGACGCCCTGGACAGCAAGGATGTGAGCTATTTTGTCACCACCAACGGGCAGGATGCACTGGACCTGATGCTGAACGCCAACCGCGATGGAAAACCCATCAACATCCTGGTGAGCGACATCGAAATGCCCGGCCTGGACGGCTACGAGCTGACCTTCAATGTGAGGGACAGCGGCAACGCCCTGAAGCAGCCGTACATCATTCTGCATACCTCCCTGAACAGTGAAATGAGCGTGAGTTACGCCAAACAGGTGGGGGCAGACGAGGCATTGACCAAATTCGATGCCGAAGAGCTGCTGCACGCCATGCTGCGCGGGGCAGAACAGGGGTGAGGGTTACTGGTCGGGCGTTTCCACCAGCCTGGCACGAACCCTTGGTAGATGCGCCGGAAACTGCGCCTGTATAAAGGTGATCAACCCCTCGCGGATGGCGCAGCGGAGATTCCAGAGTGAGCTTGAGTCCCTGGCACTGAGCAGGAAGCGCACCTCGATATTGGCCTCGCCGGCTTCGGTCACCTGCACGATCTTGGTCTTCCCGTCCCAGTCCGGCGCCTGTTCCAGCAGCCTCTCAAACTCGGTTCGTAGTGGTTCGATAGGCATGGAATAATCGACGGTGATGAACACCGTTCCCATCATTTCGGTGTCGTTTCTCGACCAGTTCTGGAACGGGTTTTCGATAAACCATTGCAGCGGCACTACCAGCCGCCGCAAATCCCAGACCCTCAGCACCACGTAGGTGGCGGTGACTTCCTCCACCCAGCACCATTCGCCCTGTACATGCAGTACGTCATCGATGCGGAACGGTTGGGTGAGGGCGATCTGCATGCCCGCTAACAGGTTGCCCAACACCGGTTTGGCGGCGAAGCCGAGAATAATGCCGCCAATGCCCGCAGATGCCAGCAGGCTGCTGCCAAGATGACGAACCGGCTCGAACGTGACCAGCGCGGCGCCCAGGCCCACAATGACGATGAGAATGTTCAGCACCCTCACCAGGAAGCGCGTTTGTGTTTCCACTTTGCGGGCGCGTTTCCACTGGCCTTCCAGGACTGGATTCAGAGAGACGATGACGTCGCCGATGGCTGACGTGCAGCGCACCAGCGCCCAGGTGACGGCCACAATCAGCAGCAGCGTGGCGGCGTGGCGGAAGTGGTTGATCAGAGGCAGGTCCTGGGACGCCGCTTCCAAGATGGCGTTGAGCACCACCAGGGTAATGGCAATGCCCAGAGCGGTTGATGAGGCATCCAGAAACAGGCGGGGAACTGTTTTGCTGCGGGTTAAGCGTTGAACCGTTGCCAGCACACCCTTGTACACAAGAAAGGTGATAGCCATTGAGAGCAGGACGGTAACGCCCGGGTGCCACCAGGCTTCAAGGCCTGCCTTCAGCGTGTTCAGGGTTTCAAAATCAGTCATGGGCGATCGGCATTGAATCAGCGGGTGGGCCAGTCTGTTGTTGTCGTCAGTTTAAACTGCTTTTCAATGGCGTGATATGGTTGCGCTTCGTTCCTTGCTCCAAAATGCGTTTATGAAACTGATCCTCAGCCGTAAAGGCTTTGATTCCTCCGCAGGCGGCTGTCCCAGCCCGGTGTTCCCTGACAGGTCTTTCTATACCCTGCCGATCCCCGACTCGCGTTCCCGGATCACCTACCATGATATCCATCACGATGGTCTGAATGTTGGCAAGCTGGTGGCCGACCTGACCGGCAACCGGCGTGGTGGCGCCCGAAGGGCTCACCTCGACCCGGACCTGATCGCTGACGCCTATCCCCGGGAAACCGGCTGGCGGCCCTGCCTGGGGCAAACCGGCGCTGCACAGGGGCACCTCCGTAAACAGCAGGTGGGGGTGGGGGATCTGTTCCTGTTTTTCGGTCTGTTTCGGAACGTGGAAAAACAGGGCAGGCGCTGGCAGTTTGTAAAACAGGCCCGCCCGTTTCACGGGCTGTGGGGCTGGCTCCAGATTGGCGATGTTTACCGCATTGATGAGTTGTCGGATCGTGACCTTCGGTGGGCCCGCTACCATCCACACTTCCATGGTCAGCCAGATGGTGGCAATACGCTCTATGTGGCCTCCGATGCCCTGCAGCTTGAGGGGCGATCAACCGGCCTTCCGGGTGCCGGGGTGTTTGGACGCCTGGAGGAGCGGCAACGCCTGACGGCACCGGATGCCGCTTCGACCACGCAATGGCGATTACCCGGGTGTTTCTATCCGGATTCGGCGGACACCGCGATGAGTTTTCACGGTAACCTCGCCCGCTGGTCCCGGGACGGGGAATACTGCACTCTGAAAAGTGCCTCGCGGGGGCAGGAGTTTGTGCTGGATACTAGTGGGTGTCCGGGTGTTGTTTCGTGGTTGAGGGAGATTCTATGAAAGTGATGCTATTGGGTGCCACTGGCCTGACCGGTGGCCAGGTGCTAAAGGGTCTGCTGGCGCGGGAAGACGTGTCATCGGTCGTCGCGCCCGTGCGTCGAGCGTTGCCGCTGAACCATGAAAAACTGCATCAGCAGGAAGTGGATTTCGACCGCCTGGATGAACACAGTGATCTGTTCGCGGTGGATGCCATCGTCTGTTGCCTGGGCACCACCATCAAGAAGGCCGGCTCTCGCGAGCAGTTCCGTAAAGTGGACTACGGTTACCCGATGAAAGCGGCGGAGCTTGGCCGGGCAAACGGTGCACAGGTATTCGTGCTGATGTCTGCCATTGCCTCCTCATCGTCTTCCACCGTTTTCTACAATCGGGTGAAGGGTGAACTGGAAGACGGCATAAAGTCGCTGGGCTATCCCTGCCTGTCCATCTACCAACCCAGTCTGCTGCTGGGCGAACGCAGCGAGCAGCGCACCGCCGAAGCACTGGGCATTAAAGCCATGCCCTTCATCAACCGGGCGTTGATCGGCCCACTGGAAAAGTTTCGCGGTATTGAGGCGGTCACCGTGGCCAGGGCAATGGTCAATGAGGTGTCGGCGCTTGCTCAGCAGGCGCCCGCGCAATCGGAGGTTCGGGTACACGAGTACCCGGACATCAAGGCGTTGGCTGCCCAGGATGTAGCATCCTGACAGTCAGGATCCGTGAAATTCAGGGGGGCGCTTGGCCAGGAACGCGGCGACGCCTTCTGCGAAATCCCCGGTCCGGGTCAGTTCCAGGAACGCTTCCTTTTCGGCTTCCAGTTGGGCAGCCAACTGATCGCCACAGGCTCCGTCCGTAAGCCGTCGAAAGGCACCGAAGGCTCGGGTGGGGCCATTCGCGACGTTTCTCGTTATCTCAGTCACTCGTTTTTCAAAGTCGGCTTCCGGAACAGACTCAGTGATCATGCCCCAGTCCCTGGCTTCGGTCGCACTCAGGGTTCGGCCCAGCAGCATTAACTCGGCTGCCCGCCCAACGCCGATCTTGTGGGCCAGGAACCAGCTACCACCACAGTCAGGAATGGCGCCAATGCCGTTGTAGGCCAGCAAAAACTTGGTGTCTTCCTGAGCAATGACAAGGTCCGCCATCAGTGCCAGGCTCAGCCCGGCACCAGCGGCAACCCCCTTGACCACCGCGATCACCGGGGCGTCCATGCTGCGTAACAGGAGGATGGCCGGGTTGACCGCACCCAGGATGGCGCTGACGGCTTTGCCCGCCTGTTCGGGAGAGCCGGTCATGCTGGCGATATCCCCGCCCGCCATAAAAGCGCGCCCGGAGCCGGTCAGAACGATGCATCGAAGGCCTGACCGGTCTTTCAGTGCCTGAGCCTCCGCGAGAAAGGCTTCTGCCATGGGCACACTGATTGCGTTCAGGGCTGCTGGCCGGTTGAAAGTCATCGTTGCAATGCCCGTATCGGCGTCGAATTCGGTGGTTACCAATGAGTCTGACATGGTGGATGTTTCTCTCATCGTGGTGGGCCTATGGCTTCATTATTTGTTCAGCGCCCTTCGGTGTCTGACAGGTAACAGGGTAGAAGGGTTTGCCCAATGTTGCCTGAATGGACTACTTTTAATCTGGATCGGGGATCTCCCGATGACAAGAAAAAACAACAACGACAATCATCTTCGGGCGTGAGATGGGTACCAGCAGGGCGTGTTCGCGAGCCTGTCTGCCCGGCGCCAGGGGTGCCGGGAGGTAATGTGAGCATCCTTGAGATCAGTAACCTGTCTCTCTCATTTGGTGGCGTCAAGGCGCTGCAGGATGTCAGTTTCCAGGTGCCTGAAAACACCGTCACGACCATTATCGGCCCGAACGGTGCGGGCAAGACCTCGCTTTTTAACTGCATCTCCGGCTTTTACAAACCGCAGCAGGGCACCATTCGCTACCATGGCCAAGAGTTGCCAGGCAGTATCAAGCCGCCGAGGCGAGCCGCACTTGGCCTTGCCCGAACCTTCCAGAACATAGCCCTGTTTCGGGGTATGACCGTACTCGACAACATCAAGCTTGGCGCCCATGTACACATGAAGAGCGGACTGCTCAGTGCGCTGGTTTATTTCGGGCCGGCCCGCCGGGAGGAAATGGCTGTTCGCAGGGAAGTGGAAGAGCGGATTATCGACTTCCTGGAAATCGATCATATACGACGCCAGCCGGTGGCCAGCCTCTCATACGGGCTTCAAAAACGGGTTGAGCTTGCCCGGGCCCTAGCCATGCAACCAAAGGTGTTGATGCTGGACGAACCGGTGGCCGGCATGAATCGGGAAGAGAAAGAGGATATGGCCCGATTTATTCTGGATATCCGGGAAGAGTGGGGCATTACCGTGCTGATGGTAGAGCACGACATGGGCATGGTGATGGACATATCAGACCATATCGCGGTGCTGAATTTCGGCCAGGTTATTACCGAAGGCGTGCCGGCGGATGTTCAGAACAACCCCGAGGTGATCAAGGCTTATCTGGGCAACAGTGACATCGACAGTTTGCGAAGAAAGCTCAATCCAGAAGGGGAGGTTGCCTGATGGATTGGTTGTTCTTTGGTGAAATCAGCCTCGCCGGTTTGGCCATGGGCGGGCTTTACGCCCTTATCGCGTTGGGGTTTGTAATCATCTACAAGGCCACCCGGGTGATCAATTTCGCCATTGGCGAGATCATGATGTTTGCCGCTTATCTGTTCCTGGCCTTTGCTGGTGGCATGGAGTTATCACCCTGGATTGCCCTGCCGCTGGCGGTGATCGGCGGCAGTATTCTCGGCGGTGTGATCGAGAAAACCATGATCCGGCCCATGCTGGGCGAATCTCCCATTGCGGTCGTTATGGTCACCATTGGTATCGGCAGTATTCTGGTGGGCCTGGTGGAGTTCATCTGGACCGCCGACCCGCAGTTGTTGCCGCGTTTTCTGCCACGGGAGCCGGTGTTTATTGGCCCGCTTTACCTCGCTCCAAAAATTGCCTACGGCTTTCTGATCGGTTCGGCCCTGCTCATTATTTATCTGCTTTATTTCCGCTTCTCCCGCGGTGGCGTGGCCCTGAGGGCAACGGCCTCGGATCAGGCGGCGGCCTATTCCATGGGTATCAACGTGCGCCGGGTGTTCAACATGGCCTGGGTGTTTGGCTCTCTTGCGGCATCGTTGGCCGGTGTGTTGGTGGCCGCCACCGGCGGACTCAGCCCGCAATTCGGGATCATTGGTCTGAGTGTGCTGGTGGTGGTGATCGTTGGCGGCTTGGACAGCATTCTCGGTGCCCTGGTCGCTGGCGTGTTCATCGGCTGGCTGGAAACGGTTGCGGGGGCTTATCTCGGAGGCGAGTACCGTATGCCGGCAACGTTCCTGGTGCTGGCGGTGATCCTGGTGATCCGCCCCTACGGCCTTTTTGGCACCCACGAAATAGAGCGAGTGTAAGATGCGCATCGGTGACGCGAAACAGAGTTACGAGGCCGATGAGGCAATCTGGACCAGCCAGACCCAAAAACTGTGGCTGGGTCTTTTCCTGCTGATTCTCATGGTGTTCCCGTTTGCCGTCGACTCTTACCTGCTGTACCTGGGCTGCCTGGTTGGCATTGCCGTAATCAGTACCACCGGCCTGAACATCCTGACCGGCTTTACCGGGCTGATTTCCCTGGGGCAGGCGGGGTTCATGGGCGTTGGCGCCTACACGGTGGCCTGGCTGTCCATCAACACCGGCCTACCGTTTCCGGTCACGCTGTTGCTGGCCGGGCTTATGGCTGCTGCCGTCGGGATTCTGGTGGGCCTGCCATCACTGCGGGTCAAAGGCCTGTATCTGGCCATCGCTACCCTGGCCGCGAGCGTGTTCCTGCACTTCATTTTTGCCGAGTGGGAATCCGTCACCGGTGGCATGGGTGGCCTGAGCCTGGAGCCAGCGCACCTGTTCGGGCTGACGTTCCAGAGTGATTTCATGATGTATTTCATCATCGTGCCGCTGGCGGTGCTGATGGTGCTGGCGGCCCGGAATGTGTTCCGGACACGAATCGGCAGGGCCTTTATTGCCATTCGCGACCGGGATATTTCCGCCGAGATTCTCGGCATTAACCTTCTGCGCTACAAACTGATGTCGTTCGCGCTCAGCTCGTTCTACGCCGGCGTGGCCGGTGGCCTGTTTGCCTATTTCTACCGTGTGGTTACCCCGGAGAGCTTTCCGCTTTCCATGTCCATTTTCTATCTGGCGGCGGTGATCGTGGGGGGCATGGGCAATCTGTTGGGGGGCATCCTCGGTGCTGCTTTCATGACCCTGGTGCCGGAAGCGCTGAAACTGCTGACGGCGGCCCTGACTCCGTTCTACCCCAACGCGCCCGTGTTCATGTCGCCGATGCTGGAAATCATTTTTGGCGCCCTGATCGTGGGCTTCCTGATTTTTGAACCTCATGGGCTTGCGGAAATCTGGCACCGTATCCGTCGCTTTTTCCGCCTCTGGCCGTTCCGGAATTAATGGTTCTCTCACGGGAACCCGTGCAACACCAACAACAAGAAGCCGCAAGGAGAATGAACATGTTCAGAAACATCCTCAAAAAAGGTCGCCGGCTTGCCGGGCTTGGTAGCCTGGTTGCTGCGCTGACAGTCGCCGCGCCGGTGATGTCACAGGACAAGGAGCCCGTCGTGTTTGGCGGCTCCATACCGCTCTCCGGCGTGTTCGCGTTTGCCGGTATTCACATCCACGCCGGTCTGACCGACTACACCAACTGGATCAACAGCCAGGGGGGCATCAATGGCCACCCGGTCGAGTATGTGATGGAAGACACCGCCTATGAGGTGGATCGTTCGGTGGCGGCCTTCAAGAAAATTTCCGGTAGCAGTTCCCCGGCTACCTATTACGGCGACAGCACCGGTTTCATGAAAGCCATTGCCTCTGAGCTCAATAGCCAGGGCAATACTCTGATGAGCGGAGCCTCGTTCGCCACTGCGCTGACGGATAACGAGCAATACCCTTACCAGTTCATTCCCGGCCCGAACTACAGTCAGATGTTCGGCATCATTCTGGAGTACATCGCCACCCAGGGTGAAGGCGGTGATATGCCTACCGTGGCCTTTGTTTACAGTGATACCGAATTCGGTAAGGACCCCATCGAAAACGGCAAAGCCCGCGCGGGCGAGCTGGGCATCGAGGTTGTCGAGGAGATCGTGACCAAGCCCGGCAGTGTGGATGTGTCCGCCGAGGTTCTGAAGCTTCGCCGGGTAAGACCAGACTATGTTGTGTTCCATGGCTACGTACTGTCGCCGATCAACGAGTTCATGGTGCAGATGCGCCAGATGGGCCTCGATACCCAGTTCATGGGCACCTTCTGGTCCTCGGACAAACTGATCATCGACAAGATGGGAGCGGATGCCGATGGCTACATGGGCGTAATGCCCTACAACTATTACGACAGCGAGGAAAGCGGGCCCATGCTTGATGCCCTCCGTGCCCAGGCGGAGAAGAGTGACCCGGAAGCGGGCTACCGTCCCACCGGCTACATGCAGGGATGGTTCAATGCCATGGTCTGGACAGAAGTGGTCAAGCGCACGCTCGATGCGGGGAAAGAACTGACCGGAGACAACATGGCAGAATCTCTTGCCTCTATTGAGGACTGGGATACTGGCGGCATCATCGGCATTCCGGTCACCGTGCGGAACATGTCCTTCCCGGTCGGCCGGATCTGGCGGGTGAATGCTGAAGAAGGTCGTTATGAGCCGGTATCGGACTGGATTCACCTCGACTGAGGGGCTGTATGGAAGCCTTACTGGAAATCGATAATATCGAGGTGGTCTACAACAAGTCGGTGCAGGTTCTTCGGGGCCTGTCGCTGCGGGTGCCGGAGGGCGCCATTGTGGCGCTCCTCGGTTCCAACGGTGCTGGCAAATCCACCACGCTGAAGAGTGTCTCCGGCCTGCTGACCCTGGAAGACGGGGAGGTGACCGCCGGGGAAGTACGTTTCCGGGGCAGGGATGTAAAAGGTACGCCTCCCGAAAAACTGGTGCGTAACGGACTCTTCCATGTCATGGAAGGCCGCCGTGTGTTTGAAGACCTCACGGTGGAGGAGAACCTGGTTGCCGCCACCTACGCCCTCAGTGGCAGCAAGCCCTCCCTGAGCGACAGCTACGAACTGGTCTATGACTATTTCCCGCGCCTCAGGGAACGTCGCAAGCAGTTGGCGGGTTACCTCTCTGGTGGCGAACAGCAGATGCTGGCTCTGGGCCGGGCGCTGATTGCCCAGCCGGACCTGATCATGCTTGATGAGCCGTCCCTGGGCCTGGCACCGCTGCTGGTGGAAGAGATTTTTACCATCGTGGCGCGGATCAACCGTGAACAGGGCACCGCGATTCTTCTGGTGGAGCAGAATGCGGCCGTGTCTCTGGCGATTGCCTCATACGGTTACATCATGGAGAACGGCAAGATCGTGATCGACGGCCCGGCGGATAAGCTTACGGCGAACGAGGACGTTCAGGAGTTCTATCTGGGTGTGGGCGGCAAGGAAGGTGAAGCCCGTAGTTACCGCGATATCAAGCACTATAAACGCCGTAAACGGTGGCTGTCATGACAACACCTTCCCTGCCTGATCTGACCCTGACCCAGATGCTGCGGGCCCATGCGCAAGAACGGCCGGATGCCCTGGCCCTGCGTCAGAAAGACTTTGGCATCTGGCAAGCCTATTCCTGGCGGGACTACTACAACCGCGCCCGGCATTTTGGTCTGGGGCTGCGCGCCATGGGGCTGGAGGAGGGTGGCCACGTGGCCATCATCTCGGAAAACCGGGTGGAATGGGTGATCGCCCAGATGGGTATTGGCATGGTGCGGGGCATCTGTGTTGGGGTGTACCCGACCAGTCCCTGGAATGAAGTGGCCTACGTTCTCGAACACAGCGATGCAAGCATTGTGGTGTGTGAGGATCAGGAGCAGACCGACAAGGTGCTGGAAGCCTGGCCCCAACTGCCCCAATTGAAGCACACCATTGCCATTGATATGAAAGGCCTTCGCTACTATCCAGAGCCCCCGGCGGCGTTCGAGGACATTGAGGCCAGAGGCCGGGAGTATGAAAAAGACCATCCCGGACTGGTGGATGAATTGCTGGATGGCCAGCGGATGGATGACACCGCCCTGATGATCTACACCTCCGGTTCCACCGGACGGCCGAAGGGCGCGATGATCAGTTGGGGCAATCTTCACGCTGCCGCTCCCGGTCTTATTGAATTGCTGCAGGCGGACGATCGCGGTTCTAGCCTTTCCTACCTGCCGCTGTGCCATGTGGCGGAGCAGGCGGTAACCAACATTGCGCCGGTTTACGCAGGCAGCTCCGTCAGCTTTGGCGAGAGCCTGCGGACCGTTCAGGAGGATTTGCGGGAAATTGCGCCGACCTTTTTCCTGGGCGTGCCCAGAATCTGGGAGAAGCTGCACTCCGCCATCTATATCAAGGTCCAGGAAACAGGGCGTTTCCGCCGGGCATTGTTCGATTGGGCCATCCGCGCGTGTTCGCCTATGGCGACCAAATCTCGGGCGCAGTGGAGCCTGAAAGAAAAAGGCCTGTACAGCCTCAGTTACTGGCTGGTGTTCCGGGCCCTGCAGAATTTCATTGGCCTGCGCCGATGTACCATCGCGATGACCGGAGCGGCCCCCATTTCCACCGGGATTCTGGAATTCTTCCGGACCATTGGTGTTCCGCTGCTGGAAGTCTATGGCCAGACGGAAAGTACCGGCGTGGCAACCGCACAGCCGGTGGATGACGTGAAGCTGGGAACCGTGGGTGTCGCGATCGCCGGCGTTGAGGTCAAACTCGGTGATCAGAACGAGATCATTATGCGCGGTGGCAGCATGTTCAAGGGCTACTACAAGAGCGACGCGGCGACTGCTTCTACCCTGAAAGACGGCTGGCTGCATACCGGCGACGTAGGCGAGTGGCGGAATGGCCAGCTCAAGATTGTCGACCGGCTGAAAGACATCATGATCACCGCCGGCGGCAAGAACCTGTCGCCGACGGAGATTGAGAACACCATCAAGGCCAGCCCCTATATCAAGGAATGCATTGTGATCGGTGAGGCCCGGAAATACGTTTCCGCCCTGATACAGATCGATTTTGACACGGTGGCCAAGTGGGCCGAACAGCAACGGATTGCCTATACCACCTTCCGCAGCCTGACAGAACAGGCGCAGGTGAATGAACTGATCCAGGCCGAGGTGAGCAGGGGTAATGATCAGTTACCCCAAGTGGCACAGATCAAGCGTTTCCACCTGCTCACCAAAGAGCTCGACCATGACGACGATGAAGTGACAGCCACCATGAAGGTGCGCAGAAGCAACATCTATGAGAAGTATACGGATGTGATCGAGTCACTTTACGTTTGAACAAACCCGCGCTCTGCGACATGCCTCCAGCGCCTTGAGGGCATCGACCTTCAGTGGGAGATTGAGCGCCCACTGAATATCCGTCCTCTCGAAGCCGATGTCCGCCAGCATCTCGTCATCTTCCTTCAGCAAAGGCAGGAACAGGCGACGAAAATGGTGCCTGCGCCGGAAGATTCTGACCCAGAACTCAACCGTTGCCATGAACGCCAGTGGCGGGGTGGCCGGCATGTAAAGCTCCAGCTCCGGGGGCTTGGCGGGGGCGTCTGGACGAAGCTGGGGGCGGCGAAAATCCTGATAATGGCTCATCGTTTCAATCTCCAGTTCAGTCATCAGTATGGGTGCCCTCGCGTGTTTGCGGGGGCATGGTTATCAGCATGCAACGTCACCTTTGATCAAACAAACGAAAAGATTTAACATCTGAGTTAAGAAAAATTGAAAGGTGGCTTATGAACAGTACCGAACTTGCGCCTAACCGCGAGGTTGGCCCGCTACTGGATACCGACGTATTGAGAACCTTCGTGGCCATTGCCGAGAGCGGAAGCTTTACCCGGGCCGCGAAGCAGGTTTTTCGCACCCCTTCGGCCCTGAGCATGCAGATCAAACGGCTTGAGGAAATTCTCGGTCATGTCCTTTTTGTGCGCGAAGCCCGTCGCGTCCGGCTGACGCCCGAGGGAGAAGTGCTACTGGGGTATGGCCGGCGACTGCTGCGATTGAACGAGGAGGCTATCCGGCAGTTCCTCTCTCCCGTTTTGGAAGGCCGGGTCAGTTTGGGCACTTCAGACGATGTGGGGAGCCGTATCCTGCCGGGCGTACTGGCGCAGTTCGCGCGCTCGTATCCGGCGGTTCAGGTGGATGTGGTGGTTGGCTCCAGTCAGCAGAACCTGGACCGGCTCGATGCGGGAGAGCTGGATATGGTGCTGGTCACCATTGGCAATGAGGGGCAGGAGCGACGCGGTGAAGTTGTACACACCGAACCGTTGGTGTGGGCCGGCCGCGAAGGGGGTGTCGCCGCCAACCGGTCACCCCTGCCGGTGGCGCTTGCCAGCCATGGTTGCGTATGGCGCCGGGCCGCGCTGACGGCCCTGGATGACGCCCATATTTCCTATCGGGTTGCCTACACCTGCGATAATTGCTTCGGCCAGGAAGCGGCGATGTTGTCGGACCTGGCGGTTGCACCGTTCCCCGTCAGCCTGGTGCGCCCGCCGCTACGAAAACTCGACCGGGAAGGGCTGCCGGCGCTGGCGGAGTATCAGATTGCACTGGTGCGAAGTGGCAGCAACCCGGTCAACGACGCGCTGGCGGGGCATGTGAAGGATGCGTTTCTGGATTGGAGGTGATTGTGATTGGGAGATAACCCGGACCAATCCGCCCGCACAGATGCCTAAAAAACGATCTTTTCGCATAGATAATTGGCGAAAGTTCATTGAACTTCCAGCATTCGATGCGAATGCATAGTTTTGTAACTTCAGCTATTGCGCTGGATAACACAAGGTGGCCTACGTCAGAACTGGCTCTTCAGGTGAGTGACGAAGCGTGTGAAGAGCATGAGCGGCGCGACATCAGTGATGGCAAAGAGTTTTCCGAGCGGTAGGCGAATGTGATCTCAGCGAGAATGGAAATTGCAATTTCTGTCGGCGTCATCGCCTTGATATCCAGGCCCACGGGGCCATGAATCCTGTCTACCTCTTTCCCGAGCCCCAGGCCTTCAAGCTGGCAGATGCGGTCTTCGTGGGTGCTGCGACTGCCCAAAGCGCCAATATAGAAACAATCCGAGGTCAGTAATGCCTTTAGAATAGCCGGTTCCCAGTCATGCTCATGGAATAGCAGGACGGCAGCCGTCCAGGCATCCACCTGGGCCGCGTCAATCACTTCCGGGCTCGTCAGGGCGCTCGCTTCGATCCCCTCCGAATAACAGTCCTCACGGGTTTTGCGGTCCGGTGATAGTACGTCCACTTCATAATCCGTTGCCGCGCCTAGGCTGGCGAGCGCTGCGGTATTGGGCCCTTTTCCTATAATCAGTAAGCGACGTCGTGGCAGATACCAGCGCCTGAACACGCCATTGTTCACAGGCTGGTCATGGTTTATCACCGTCTGGTGTCTACCGGTTTCGAGACAGGTATCCAGGGCAACGGGAGTCCGGGACCTGAGATACGAGTTGATCTGCCGTGCCGTTTCGTCGCACAACGTCACGTCAATATAAATGTCGATCCCTGCGCCACAGGGCAACTGAATATCCATGTAGGGAGAGCCAACCCCCAGACGGATCTGTCGGTTGGCCTGGGCTTCGAGGGCGGCAACGGCTTCGGAAACAATGACGGATTCGGCACACCCACCGGTCAGGTAGCCCACCGAGCGGCCGTCCTCGGAGACCACCATCTGACTTCCCAGAGGCCGCGGCGATGAACCGGTATTGGCAATCAGGGTGACCAGCGCCACACGTTGGCCGTCTTCCCGGTGAGCGATGAAGTCTGTGATCAGATGTTCGAGGGATCTCATGGTTATTGTGGACAACCTTACTGAGGAGGATGTCCTGATTCTCCCACAGTGTTCGATTCATTGTCCGCACCACATCCGGGGAATTCAGTGCAAATCAGACTCTCGGGTAAAAACCCGTACGGCGGCGTAATAAGCAATTTCCCGGGGTAACGACACTGCCGGAACCGCTCTATAGACTTTCTGCAAGTTGGCCCATTACCCCTATTTTCGGCCGCGGAGGAAAGTATGAGTTTGGCTCCGTCAATGACAACAACAAATGAAAAGCAGTATATCGGTACACGCCAGGCGCGGATCGAAGACGAGGTCCTCTTGCGTGGCCAGGGGCGCTATGGCGATGAAGTGCCGACCCCACCGGGAACCTTATACGCCGCCATTGTGCGCTCGCCTCATCCCCATGCCCGGCTCAAAGCCGTGGATTCGTCCCGGGCGCTGGAAATGGATGGGGTTCATGGTGTACTGACCGGTGAAGATGTCCGCCAGTGGGCTTTGCCATTCCCGGTGGGCGTGCGTCAGCCCATGGAGCACTGGTGTCTGGCTGTGGACAAGGTGCGTTATGTTGGTGAGCCAGTTGCCGTGGTTATCGCTGAAAATCGATATCTGGCTGAAGATGCTCTAAACGGAGTGACGGTTGACTATGAAACGCTTCCGGTGGCTGTCGACACCGAGCTTGCCATTGAGTCAAACGCTGCCGTCCTTCACGAGAAGGTTGGCGGAAATGTCGTCAGCGACCGCACATTCCGTTATGGCGATCCCGAGACTGCGTTTGCCGAGGCCGACCGACAGGTCTCGATCAAGGTTCGTTTCCCTCGCAGTTCCTGCATGCCGATCGAGTGCTACGTGGTGCTTGCTCAATTCGATCCGGCCAACGCTGCTTTTGATATAACGTCCAACTTTCAGGGGCCTTATGCGCTTCACTCGGTCATGTGCCGGGCTCTTCAAGTACCCGCGAATCGTCTTCGACTTCGCACCCCGCCGGACTCAGGCGGCAGCTTTGGCATCAAACAGGGCGTTTTCCCGTATGTCGTCATGATGGGCCTGGCCGCGCGCAAAGTCGGCGCGCCGGTCAAGTGGGTTGAGGACCGTCTGGAACACCTTCAGGGCGCCTCTTCCGGAACCAACCGGGTCAGTACGCTCGAAGCCGCGGTAACGCGAGAGGGCCGGGTAACGGCCCTGCGTCTGGACCAGCTAGATGATTGCGGCGCCTACCTGCGAGCGCCGGAACCGGCTACCACCTACCGGATGCATGGCAATCTGACCGGCGCTTATGCCATTCGCAACCTTGCCGTGCGCAACCGAATTGTGATGACCAACAAAACGCCGACCGGGCTCAACCGCGGGTTCGGTGGGCCGCAGGTGTATTTTCCGCTGGAACGGCTGATGCAGCGTATTGCCGTTGAGCTAGATCTGGACCCACTGGACGTCATTCGTACCAACCTCGTCCCCAAAGGCGCGTTCCCTTATCGCTCGGCAGCCGGTTCACTACTGGATTCCGGGGATTACCCGGCAGGCCTGGAAAAAGGCGTCAGGGAAGGGGGCCTGGAAGAACTCATCCAGCGGCGTGATGAGGCAAGGCGTGAGGGGCGTTACTACGGGATCGGTTACACGGCCGCTGTCGAGCCGTCCATCTCGAACATGGGTTATATCACCATGGCGTTCACTCCCGAGGAACGTAAACGGGCAGGCCCCAAGAATGGTGCCGTCAGCACGGCAACGATTAGTGTCGATCCGCTTGGCAGTGTCAGCGTGCATGTTTCGTCCACTCCCCAGGGGCAGGGCCATCAAACCGTCGCTGCACAGATCGTGGCAGAAACGCTGGGTGTTCCACTGGAATCCATCAGCGTCAACGTGGAACTGGACACCGGTAAAGACGCCTGGTCGATTGCATCCGGCAATTACTCCAGCCGATTTTCCGGCGCCGTAGCCGGGGCTGTCTACAAGGCGGCCCTAAAGGTCCGTGCTCGACTAGCCGCCCTTGCCGCGGAGCAATGGAATATCGATAGCGACGATATCCGGTTCTCGGAGGGCCGGGTTTATGTGGAGGGTACGGACCAGTCGTCTTCTTTCCACCGCCTGGCAGGCGCCACTCACTGGTCTCCGGGAACAACACCCCAAAGCGAGCCGGGTGGCCTTCGGGAAACGGCGTTCTGGACTCCTCCGGAACTGGCGGCTCCCGGTGACGATGAGTTGATCAACAGTTCCCTGTGTTATGGCTTCATTTTTGATTATTGCGGGGTAGAGATTGATGCCATCACCGGTGCTGTCCGCATAGATCGTTATGTGACCCTTCATGACGCTGGCCGCATGCTCAACCCACAACTGGTGGATGGCCAGATTCGCGGCGGGTTTGCCCAGGCTCTGGGCGCTGCCTTGATGGAAGAGTTTGTCTATGGCGCTGATGGCAACTTCCAGTCGGGGACGCTTGCCGATTACCTGATCCCCACCAGCGTTGAGGTCCCGGAGCCGGTTATCCTCCACATGGAGACACCGTCACCTTTTACGCCTCTCGGAGCCAAAGGCGTTGGCGAGGGGAACAACATGAGCACCCCGGTATGCATCGCCAATGCAGTTGCCGATGCGCTCGGGACCAGGGACGTCGAACTTCCTCTGACGCCATCGAAAGTACGCACGCTTATGGGCATCGAGGAGCCACCTCGTCCGGAAGGTGTGGGTGAGCCGGACATCGAAGCCACCCCTGGCAGTGGCTCTATACTCAGGGCCCGGGATTCGGTCGAACTGCCCGGCACCCCCCATGAGGTTTTCGACGCTCTCCTTGATCCGCAAACACTGGCCGCCATCATCCCCGGATGTCACGACCTGGAGATGACCGGGGAAAACGAATACCGGGCCGATGTCACGGTTGGCGTGGGTATGATACGTGCCCGTTTTGATGCCCGGGTCAGCCTTCACGACCTGAACCCTCCGGACAGCCTTCAACTGCGTGGCTCCGGCAGCAGTGCCATGGGCTCGGCGGAAGCATTCGCCACCGTCACCCTGACCGCGCTCGAAGGCAATCGTACGCGGCTGGACTACGACTACGAGGCAACCGTCGGCGGCAGGATCGCTTCGGTTGGCGGTCGCATGTTGCAGAGCGCGTCAAAAATGATCATTGGCCAGGTGTTCTCGCGGTTCTCCCGTCGGATGGGCGGCGGTACATCCCGGTTCCTATTCCTGCAGAGGCTGTGGCAGAGAATCCGGGCACTGCTTACTGGTAAAGGAGGCCCGTCATGAAACCGGCCACTTTTGATTATACCCGGCCCGGCACCCGGCGGGAGGCCTGTGACCTCTTGCACGAGTTTGGTGATGATGCACGGCTTATCGCCGGTGGCCAGTCACTGATGGCGGTGCTGAACATGCGGTTTGCCCAGCCCGGGCTTTTGATCGACATTGCCGGGATTCAGGACCTGCATTACATCGAGGATCGCGGGGATTATCTCGCAGTCGGTGCTGGTATTACCCAGGCAGAACTGCTGGAGCATCCCGGCCTCGCCGATAAGGTGCCGCTTCTCGCCCAGGCCATGCCCTGGATTGGTCATGCCCAGACGCGCAATCGCGGGACTGTGTGCGGGTCGATTGCTCATGCCGACCCCAGTGCCGAACTGCCCTTGTGTCTGACCGCTCTCGGAGGCGAGGTCGTTCTGGAAGCCCGTAAGGGCAAAACCCGAAAATTACCCGCTCACGAATTTTTTCAGGGGATTCTGACCACGGCAAAACGCCCGGACGAACTGATTACGGAAGTGCGTTTTCCACTCGGCCAGGGTAACGAACGTTACCGCTTCCGCGAGGTCTCAATGCGCCATGGTGACTTCGCCATTGTTGCCCTGGCTGTCAGGATTTGCGAGGACAGAACTGACCTGACGGTCGGCGGTGTTGCCGACCGGCCGGTTCGTCGAAGCATGACCGGTAATGATGCCCGGGCGTCATGGCTCAATCACTTTGCCTGGTCCCTCAATGCTCAGGACGACGCCCACGCCTCGGCTGTCTATCGTCGCCATCTGGTACGTGAGCTGGGTTCTCGCCTGATAGATGAATGTTCCGCTCAGAAGGATGACACCCATGCACCTCAAGGCTGATACACGGCACCGTGTCACTGTCACTCTCAATGGCCGGGAACGCGCCGGTTATGCAGAGCCGCGCACACTGCTCAGTGATTTCCTGCGCCACGAACTGGGCGCCACCGGCACGCGGGTGGGCTGTGAGCACGGTGTATGCGGTGCCTGCACGGTACTGGTCGACGGTCGGGCCAGCCGTTCCTGTCTGATGCTGGCGGTACAGGCTCAGGGCAGGGATTTGCAGACGGTCGAGTCGCTCGCCCGCGAAGAGACGCTGAATGATCTCCAGCAGGCGTTTCGCAAACACCATGCCCTGCAATGCGGCTTCTGTACCGCGGGCATCCTGATATCCAGTACCGAGTTCCTGACCCGGGTATCGAGACCCACCGAGACGCAGGTCCGCGACATGTTATCGGGGCACCTGTGTCGTTGCACAGGCTACACGGGCATCGTCAACGCCATCCTTGAGGTCGCCGAAACGCGTGATCACGAGGTTTCAGGACCAACCGACAAAGAACAGGAGAACAATAATGTTTGATCTTGGTCGAAGTTTTCTTGCGTCTGTGGAGCGCCGCCCCCAGGCGACAGCGATTGCGGACGGAACCCTGCGCAAAAGCTATGAGACCTGGTTCCAGGACATCCAGAGCGTCGCCCGATGCCTCGAAGGGTTTGGTCTGAGTAAAGGAGACCGCCTGCTGGTCATCATGCAGAACCGCTGGCAGATGGCGACGCTGCACTGGGCATGCCAGTTCGCCGGTATCATTGTGACTCCGGTAAATTGGCGTTCGACCGCCCAGGATCTTGAATTCTTGATCACCGATACCGAGGCACGTGTTGTCGCCTACGACGAATCCGCCAGCGAAGCGGTGCAAAACTGCTCGTCTGCCCGGTCTCTTGTGCGCATTACCTCTGGCCAGATCAAGGACCCGGACGCCCATGACTTCAACAGTCTTCTGGGCACCCGGGGTGACACCATACTGCGGGCCACGGCAGAGGATCTTTCGCTGATGCTCTATACCTCGGGCACCAGTGGCAAACCCAAGGGCGTGCCCCGGGTGCACCGGGCAGAGCGTTCGGCGGCGCTGGCCCATGTGGCGCAGAATCTTTATCGACACGATGAGTGCACGCTCGGTGTCATGCCGCTCTATCACACCATGGGAGTGCGCTCGCTGCTCTCCATGGCGTTGGTTGATGGCAAATTCGTATGCATACCGAAGTTTGACCCCAAGGAAACGCTCGATGCGATTGAGCGTGAGCAGGTCAGTAATCTCTACCTGGTGCCAACGCTCTACCACATGCTGATCGAACATCCGGATTTCGACCCGGGGCGTGTTGGGAGTGTTGACAAGCTCGGCTATGCTGGCGCCCCCATGAGCGCTGGACTGATCGCCCGTGTAGAGGCCGCTTTCAATCCCAGTCTGTTCGTCAATCACTACGGCAGTTCCGAGATCTACACCTTCACCATCGACCAGAACGCCAGCCAAAAGCCCGGCTCCTCTGGGCGTGCTTCCCTCAATCAGCGCATTCGCGTCGTCCGGATTGGAGCCGACACACCCGACGAGCAAATGCCCGTTTGCGAGGAAGGCGAAATCATTGCCGACATGAACGGTGACGAAGCCTTTCAGGGTTACTGGCAACGACCGGATGCCGACCAAAAGGCCCTAAAACAGGGCTGGTATTTCACCAGTGATACTGGCTATTTCGACGCCGACGGTGACCTTTTTGTGACCGGGCGGGTTGATGATCTGATTATCACCGGCGGCGAGAACGTCAGCCCGGTGGAGATCGAAGACGTTCTTTCCCTGCACCCCCAGGTAGAAGAAGTTGTGGTGGTAGGCCTGCCTGATGAACGCTGGGGCAAGATCGTCACCGCTTTTGTGAAACCCCGGGCACCGATCAAAGAGGAAGAACTCGACCGTCACTGTATTGAGCGTGAGCTGACCCGGTTCAAACGACCTCGTCGTTATGTCTTCGTCGACGAAATTCCCAAGTCGCCGGTGGGCAAGATTCTTCGTCGGGTACTGCGAGAGCAGGAGCCCTCCACCACCAACAACCAGTGACCATTACAGGACATACTGCCATGAAAGAGAATGAATTGAAGGAATTCCTGTCCTCGGGCTTCGACGGCTTCGAGGTCCATCTTGATCCTGCCGGGGAACGTGCGGATATCGTGCTTAACCGCCCGCCTCTGAACGTTATAGAGATGAACCAGCGTGATGAGTTGCGCTCGGTCTTCGAGGCTCTGGACGAGCTTTCGGACGTCCGGGTCATCGTGCTGCGCGGTGTTGGGGAGCATTTCTCCAGCGGCGGTAATATCCGGGGCTTCCTGGAAGCTTCACCAGAACATGTATCGAAACTGGCAGACAACGTTGCGGCACCGGCTCGTTGCAGCAAGCCGGTGATCGCTGCTAACCGTGGCTACACCTTCGGGGTTGGCTTCGAACTGTCCCTGGCCTGCGATTTTCGCATTGCATCGGAAACAACCCTTTATGCATTGCCAGAGCAGAAGTTGGGGCAAATACCCGGTTCGGGTGGTTCGGCCCGGCTACAAAAAACCATCGGCATCACCCGCACCAAGGACATGGTAATGCGTGCCAGGCGAATCAGCGGCTCCCAGGCTCTTGAGTGGGGCTTCGTGACTGAATGTGTTGCCGATGATGAGCTGGAAAGGGCAACGGATGCGCTGGTGAAAGAGTTGCGGTTTTTCTCCCCACTGGCACAGCGTACGGCCAAGCGGATGATCAATGACAATGAGGACGCCACCTTGTCGGTCGCCATTGAGATGGAGGGGCACTGCTACAGCCGCCTGCGTTCTTCCGAGGATTTCCGTGAGGGAGTGGAAGCCTTTCAGGAGAAACGTAAGCCTGAATTCCGGGGTAAATGAACCTGATGTAAGTACACGATATCAGTCATCGAAATACCTGACATCCAACAACAATGAGAGACAGGTTATGCAAAATCAAACACTCGAAAATCCGGATACATCTCCTGCCGCTGATCCATCCGCTCCGTGGTTGAAGAGCCTGATGCAAGCCCTGAACGTCAAGTCCGTCAGCGCGGGGGTTGTGGCCGCGCTATTTGGCTGTTCGGGACCGGCGTTGATCGTTATCAGTGCCGCCGAAGCAGGTAATCTGAGTAACGGGCAGACCGTGGCCTGGCTGCTCGCCATCTACTTTGTGGGTGGGCTGATCAGTCTCGTCATGGCGCTTCGCTATCGCCAGCCCATCACCGGGGCCTACTCAATTCCCGGCGCAGCCATCATGATCGGAGCGCTGGCTACAATTCCCTTTACCGAGGCCGTTGGGGCTTTCATCATGAGCGGCGCCATCGTGCTGTTGCTCGGAGTAAGCGGCGTTATCGGCCGCATCATGAACTGGCTGCCGATGCCCATTGTCATGGCAATGATCGCTGGCGCGTTGATCCGGTTTGGCACTGGGGCGGTTCAGTCAGTGGAAAGCATGCCACTGATTGCCGGTTCGGCCGCCGTGGCTTTCTTCCTTTCCGCCCGCCTCACCAAGGCCGTACCACCCGTCCTGACGGCGGCCATCGTCGGTTTCGGCATTGCACTTGCGATGGGCTCCATACAGCCGGCCGATGTGAACATTGCCTTTGTCGCGCCGGAGCTGACCATGCCGACCTTTACCCTGAATGGGCTGCTTGCTATTTCTATTCCATTGGCGGCCCTGGTGATCGGTGCGGAAAACGCCCAGGCGATGGGTGTCCTGATGGCCGAGGATTATCGTCCACCCATCAACGCAATGACCACCATTAGCGGTATTGGCGGCATGATTGCCGGTGCAATCGGTGGTCACAACGCCAATATTGCTGGCCCAATGACCGCGATCTGTTCGTCCGAGCAGGCGGGAGACGACAAATCCAAACGCTACGGTGCAACCGTGGTCAATGGCGTCCTTTTCTGCGCCTTCGGTCTTTTTGCCGGGGCGGCCGTTCCCTTTATTCTCGCCTTACCCAAGGCGCTGATCGGCGCCGTCGCGGGCCTGGCTATGATTGGTGTCCTGATCGCGGCTTTCCAACACGCTTTTTCGAAAGCAGCTGGCCATCAGATCGGTGCCATGGTTGCGTTGCTGGTTGCAATGAGCGGTATCAGTCTCTTTGGTATCAGCTCTCCTTTCTGGGCGTTGGTTTTCGGGATTCTGGTCTCCCTGATGTTGTCGGAGAAACCGTCGGAAAATAAAGCAAAGTAAGTAGAGCGAGACGGCAATATTCGTACCAGCTCTAACCAATTGGGCCGCAGGGATGCGGTCCTTCCAGAATCTACTGAGCGGTACAACGCAAGCTATTAGTAAACAAAATCAAGAGGTGGTAGTCTCGAAAAGATGCCACATGGTTAAGGTCCTGGTTATGTCACGTGCTCTCCGAATCTTTCACGGGGCATTCGGGCGGGTTGCGTTGCTCGGAATGGATGAGTCGCTCGTCCCACATGCTCACTCAGAATGCCATGTTCTTCTGAAAGCGTCAGGAGGCGATACCTTCTTTTCGGTCCGGAATCGGCAGCAGCCACTGACCGACCATACCGCCGTTCTGGTCAATGCCTGGGAGCCGCATTCCTACGACCATCAACATGGCTCCGACGACACCGTGATCCTGGCCCTGTATATCGATCCGAACTGGCTTGCGGCTCTGAAGGACACATTGTCGCTCAGTGGTCGTTCTGATTTTTTCTCTCAACCCTGTATCCAGCTGACGCCGTCTATCCGTACCAAAGCGGATCTGCTGATATCGGACGTGCTGTCATTCGATACTATTCAGTCTCAGCGGCTGGAGGGTATGCTCTTTGATCTGATGATTAGTATTATTGAGAGGTATTCAGACTGGATCCATTTGTCCCGTTTAAGGGTATCTTCCGCTGGCGGCTTCCACGATGCGCGAATCCGGAAAGCCAAAGAGCTTATTCTGAACAAGCCCCAGGGTGATCTTGACATGGAGGCTATCGCCCGTGAGTGCGGCTTGTCCAGGGCCCAGTTTTTCGCCCTCTTCAGGAAGAATACTGGCATGACGCCCCAGATGTTGGCCAACATTGGGAAGATGCAGCTGGCTTTCCAATGGCTTTCAGAAAACCGCTCGTGTACGCTTGGCAACCTCTCGGATACTCTGGGCTTTTCCTGTCAGGGGCATTTCACCCGCTTTTTCCGACGACATATTGGTGCCTCACCAAGCCAGTATCACAGGACGATAGACGTCTACCCTACTCAAAGCTCTGATATCTACCGCTGAAGGTGTATACCACCCTCGTGCCAGCAAACCGTCAACGAACGCGACGCCACACCCTGGAGCGGCCCCTTCTGGACGCCCTGTGTGCCCTGTTCCAGATCCGTGACCAACTAGGGGAAGACGGGCATTCAGCAGTGCGCTGACAATAGCCGGTAACTGAGCTAAAAATGTACTGCAATTGTTTCTTACAGTTCGTTACCTTAACTGTACCTTAAGCTACTTATTTCCCCGATGGGTTGAGCATATATTGAGCAATGTGCTGCTTCATCCATCAGGGAGAGAATGTCATGTTTGGGCGCCATCGTATTGCGGAATTGACGGATCAGTTAACGGTCTCCAGGGGCGAACAGGAGAGGATTCAGCAAACCCTGAATGCCATTGCCTCCCAGATCGGGTATATCGAGTTCAGCCCTTCGGGAATTGTAGAGTCTGCCAATGATATCCTGCTATCCATTGTCGGGTACGAGCGCCAGGAGGTCATTGGCAAGCACCACCGGGCGCTGTGTGACTCAAGCTATACGGCGTCGTTGGAATACCAGCACTTCTGGGAGGATCTCGGGCGCGGTATCAAGAAACAGGGCACATTCCCCCGCTTTGCCAAGGATGGTCGGCGTGTCTGGCTGGAGGCCACCTATTTCCCCGTCACCGATGAGGACGGGAAAGTCTTCAAGGTCATCAAACTGGCAACAGACGCGACTGCCGCCCAGGACAAAGTGGCGGATGATACCGCCATGCTTGATGCCCTCGACCGCTACATGGCCGTCATCAAGTTCACGCCCGACGGCACGATACTGGAGGCCAACGAGAACTTCCTGGCCACCACCGGCTACGCCAAGGACGAGATCATCCATCAGCACCACAGGATGTTCTGCTTTGATGATTTCTATCGCGATAATCCGGACTTCTGGAAGCGGTTGGCTCATGGTGAGAGTTTTTCAGGGCAGTTTGAGCGCAGAGACAGGAGCGGCAAAAGTATCTGGCTGGAAGCCACCTACAGCCCTGTGCTGGATGCTGGCGGGCAGGTATACAAGGTGATCAAGTTTGCCTCGGACATTACCGCGCGGGTGAACAATGCCCGTGAGGCGGCCGACGTTGCCGCCGCCACTTCCGAGGAGACGTCACAGATTGCTGCTGAAGCCACTCGAGCTCTCAACCTTGCGGTAGAAACCTCGGAGTCGGCACTGATAGAGGTGGCTAGCGCCACTGAAGTCAGTCGGGATCTGGAAATTCAGGCCGAGCAGATTGGCAGTATTGTCAGCACCATTCGCACTGTGGCAGAGCAAACCAACCTGTTGGCCCTGAACGCTGCGATCGAAGCCGCCCGTGCCGGCGAAATGGGGCGGGGGTTCGCGGTGGTGGCCGACGAGGTGCGTAAACTGGCTGCAAAGACTGCTGAATCCCTGGAAGAAATTTCCACAGTGGTGGGCAAGAACAGCCACTTGATTGAGTCCCTGCGCGCGAATATGGACGGGGTGTCAACGCTTTCACGCCGCAGCTCGGACGAAATCTCCGGCATTGCTACCGGTATTCAGCAGGTGGAAAAGGGCATGACGGATCTGGCGGCGGTGGTGGCGCGGTTGAGTAGCGAGGGGTGATCTGTTTCGGAGATGGGGTTGAAATCCTGGTGTATCGACAGAACGTGTAAGCGCATAAGTCGGCTGAACCAGGAGAGCAAATGGAATACATAAGCCCCATCAGCAGCGCCGTCATGGCGGTTATCTGGATCGTCTATTTTCAGTTGTTCCTGATCCAGTATCAGCGTAATAATCGCCCCTATATGGTTATTCACCATGCCCAGAACGAGAACCCGGACGCCCTGTGTCTGCTGGTGAATATGGGCAAGGAAACCATCCATGTGCAGTGTGTGCAGGTGGTGCTGCAAACCCGTAGCGGTGAAGAGAGAACCCTGACCGTTACCGAGTATCGCCGGGTTGGGGCAGACGACAGCAATGTACACCAGGTTCTGCGGCAGGGGCCGCTGCAGCCAGGTGGCTACCTGGTGCTGGGGTCGTTCCGCAACATCATCCTGGGCCGCCGAAGTGACGATAGCGACAGTGACAGCGACTACCTGTTCGAGGATGTTACTGCTGTAGAAATTCGGGCCGCAGTGGTTCACGGCCCCAGCCGCTATGCCGTGGGTGTACGCCGGCGCTTCTGGCTAAGACATGACGGTGCATCGGAAATTTTCCCCCGCGATATCCACAGTGAACAGCTCAACCGCAGGCGTCACCGGCATGAAGTGCGCCGTTGGCTGGAAACGGAGCTGTGCCCTCAGTAGCCGTGATCAGTTCGGGCCAGAATACGGCGAGAGGGTCAGTGTCACTGAGTGTTTTTCGCCTTTTGCCGTTTGAGAAAGTCCACTTTCCATTGCTCCATGCCAAAGTACTCGGTGCCAATGTTGGCCTCTACCCGATGCTTGGCCTTGATCGCCGCGACCTGTTCGTGGCGCTCATCAAGAAAACTGTCGAAGCGTGGCAGCAAATCCCCATGCCTGATCGTTGAAAGCCGGTAGGAGCTTCGGGTATGCGGGAGGTTGGGGTCGAACACGAGAACGCCCGGTCTTACCCGAACATTGTTGATGTGGTGCAGGGCGACCACCACGTTGTAGTAAGCGCCGTCGCTGTTCTTCAGCAACGCCTGGTGAATCATTTCGGGCAGGCTGTCGCTGGGCACCGGAAGTATCTGTGAGGCTTCGATCTTTTCCTCGTATCCCCGGGCCGTCCAGCCATCGACAAGGCCGATGCGTTTGAGGTGGTCCCCATCCAGGCCGAGTCGCCGCGGAGACACCAGAACGCCGTCAACATATTCCACGACGGGGCGGCTGTAGCTGATCCTGTCCTCGGTTTTTGCCGAACGGGCCCAGTCGGGATGATCCGGGTACTTGAAGTCCACCTCGCCTTCAACGAGGGCCGGCATCAATTCATCGACCGGCAAGGGTTTATAGATGAAGGTTACGCCGGCATGTTCGGCGAAAAGGTCCAGTAGTTCACGGGCGAAGCCATTGTATTGGCCTTGTTCGTCAACCCCGTAATGGGGCAGGAAGTTTCCCTGTTCTACCCCAACCACGTATGTCTGCGCAGTTGCCTGGGCGGTCCAGGCAAACAGCAGGCAGGCGGCGAATATCTGTTTCACTGATGGCTCCCTCTAGTTAGTCGTTGTTGGATGAGCTGTATAGCGCCCGAATCTTTTCTTCATTAAGTCAGTCTTCACGGTCGAGCCGGAACGCTTTCATTTGAGCTTCAAGCTTTTCCGCCATCGCACGTAATTCTTCAATTTCACGGCTGGCTGCCGTCATGTCCTCACTCGAACGTGCGCTGAGATGAGAGATGTCCTGAACGTTTGAGCTGATCTCCTCGGTGACGGAGCTCTGTTCTTCGGTTGCTGCAGCCACCTGGTGGCTCATCTCTACAATCCGGTCCACGTTCTCGCCGATTCCATCCAGGGCTTTGCCCATGCTGGCGGAGGTACTGACGGTTTCTTCGGTGGCTTTCTCGCTTGTGGCCATCGTCTCGACCGCACGCTCGGAGCCCTCCTGCAAACGCTCGATAATGGTTCGAATTTGCTTGGTAGATGATTGCGTCTTCTGTGCAAGGCTGCGAACTTCGTCAGCAACCACCGAGAACCCGCGCCCATGTTCGCCGGCCCGGGCCGCTTCGATCGCTGCGTTCAAAGCCAGTAGATTGGTCTGATCGGATATGGCATTGATCACTTCGATCACCTGGCCAATATCCCGCGCTTCGGTAGCCAACTGCTGGATCGCCGAGGCCGATTCGCGGATGTTATTCGCCATTCCCTCGACCTGGGCGATGGAACGCGACATGCCTTCACGAATGTCACTGGCGCTGTTGCCGACCTGCTCCAGCTGGTTTGCCGTTTCCGTGGCGCTTTTGGCAATCTCCTGAACCGTGGCTTCCATCTCGCACACCGCCGTGGCGACGGAGTCCGTCAGGCTGCTTTGTTCCTTGGCCCGGTCGGTGTTGGCCGTCATCACAGTGGAGGTTTGATCGACAAAGGCCTTGAGCCGGATTGCCGTCTCCAAAAGACCCCGAACCATCTCTCGTTGTGCCCCGACAAACTGGTTAAACCCGGTCGCCAATTGGCCCAGCTCGTCTTTGCGTTCAACCGCCAGTTCCTGGGTGAGATCGCCGCCACCCTTGGCAATTTCGGTCAACGCCCGAGTGATTTTCGTCAGTGGCTTCGTCATGCGAGTGGCGACCAAAGCTATGATGCCGAGGAAAACAAGAGCCACGAGGACGCCGACGAGCAAGGAGGTCTGGTTGGCCCGGCTGGCTTCGCCGTAGATCTCGGTAGACGGAACCTCTACAACGACACGCCAGTCCGTGATCGACAGAGGCAGGCTGGCGGCGATGAAGCGACGGCCATCACGATCAAACTCGGTCAGATGGTATGTCGGGTCTTTCAACAGTTCGGCGGCGGCCGTTGGAGAAATAACCTTCGATAGGGGCTGATCTGTTTGCTGCAGGTCAGGATGAATGTTGACCTGGCCGGTTTCAGACACCAGGTAAACGATACCGGTTTCACCAAAGCGGAATTCCCTGATTCGCTCAGCCATCTGATCAAGCCCGATTCCAACGCCGGTTACTGCGATAGCCTCGCCGCCATCCTCCATGCGGGCATTGATGAAGAGGGTAGGTTTACCCGTCGCTTTGTCCACGTCCAGCGATAGCTCCATCGTCTCGCCGCTTTCCAGGAAATTATAGAACCAGCGGTCCGCCTGGGGAGTCACCACCCTGTCGATGCCCTGATGGGTGTAGTAGTTGCCCGTGTTTACCGACACGAAGTGTGCGGAGGCGGCCTCCTGGCTGCGTCTGACCCCCTCGAGATACCGGGTGGCGGGGGCGAGCCCCTGCTGTGGTTCGTTGTCGCCTATCCACTCTTTGAGGTAGCTGTTCCCCGCGATCAGCCGTGACGCTGTAATAGGCGCCTGGAGGTCACGCTCAACGGAATTTGCTATGGCCTCCAGGCTGGATGGCAGGGCGGAGTTGAGCAGGTATCGATCAAGAAGCCCGCGCATCTGGACGATATTAAGGGAAACCAGCAGCAACGTGCTGGCAAGCAGTGCTGCCCCCATTCCCATGATTAGCTTTAGGCGAATGCTCATCGGTACTCCTGGGCGATTGCGTATTGCTGTCCGACGAAACGCCTTCTCTTGTCCCTCCCTCCTTGAGTGAAATAACGGCGTCCAAGGGGCTCTCCCGGCCCCTCCGGATGTTCAAAGTGAATCAGGTTTTATCACAGTGCTTTCTGTCCGTTCAGCGTCATCGGGCGCCGGTTTATGGACTTTTGGAAGAATAAGGTTCAACGCGATGGCGGTAATGGCCCCGGGGATCAAACCGGATTCGATCATCGCTTGCAGGTTTTCGGACAGGTTGGCATAGAGCCCTTCTTGCGCCGGAAAACCCACCGCGATGGTCAGCGAGGTGCCAATGATCAGCATGTTGCGCTTGTCGAACGGCACCTGGCTGAGCATCTTAATGCCGGCACTGGCGATCATACCGAACATCAGCAGTACCGCACCGCCGAGCACCGCGTTAGGAATACTGGAAACGAGACCGCCGAGCTTTGGCAACAGGCCGGCCAACACCAGGAATCCGCCGCCAATCGCCACCACATAGCGGCTAACGACGCCCGTCAATGCAACCATGCCTACGTTCTGGCTGAAACTGATCTGGGGGAACGCATTGAAAACAGCGGCAAACACGCTCGCGATGCCATCGGCCATGACGCCGCCGGAGAGTTCCTTCTTGGTGGGTTCACGGTTCAGCCCGCCCGCGGTGGTGCCCACTATATCGCCGATGGATTCGGCCACGGTGACCAGCGACAGCACCACCACGGGGATGATGGCGGCCATATGGAACTCGATACCAATGCCCAGCGGGGTGGGGAACGTCACCCAGTCGGCATCGCCCACCTTGGAGAAATCGACATAGCCAAAAGCCGCGGCAGCAACGAAGCCAACCAGCAAACCGGCCAGTGGGGCAACTTCACTCCAGATACCTCGGCCGAACTGGTGAAGCCCCACGGTGACGACGAGAACAAGCGAGGCCAGTCCGATGTGATGGGGGGCGCCGAAATCCGACACGCCGAAACCACCACCGGCGTAGGCAAGACCAACGGGCATCAACAGAATGCCCAGCATCACGACAAAGGTTCCAGTCACCACTGGCGGGAACAAAAACCGGAACCAGGGAAGAAACAACCCCATTAGCGCCATCGCGACGCCACCGCACAACGCTGCTCCAAGGGCGGCGGGCAACCCCATGCCGATGGCTATGGGAATCAGGACCGGTACGAATCCGAAGCTGGTCCCCATAACAATAGGAAGGCGAGCACCGATGGGCCCCAGGCCCAGGGACTGCAACAGAGTAGCGATGCCAGCGACAAACATCGCGGCCTGAACCATAAAAGCCGTCTGATCGGGAGGCAGGTCCGCCGCCCCGGCGATGATGATTGGCACGGTCACGTTGCTAACGAACATCGCCAGAACATGTTGAATGCCCAGCGGTATCGCACGGCGCAAGGGCGGCATGGAATTAACGTCGCGGGTGCTATAACGGTCACCTGGACCGGTATCTGGCCGTTCGGATGTACTTGTTGTCATGAGTCTCTCCTAGGTGTTGTTTTTGTAGGAATGCCTGACTGTTGACTACCAATAGCTCTACAAAGATTTTCTAAATAGCTCTCCTTAGTTGGCGGGCTGCTTCATCATGGCGTGCCATCAACGCGTCAAGATCGACGTCGCAGGGCAGGCCGCCGGTCACTCTCCAGCGCCCGGCGACCATGACCCGGTCAGCGCGTTGTGCACCACACAGCAGCAACGCCGCCAGTGGATTCTCCGCGCCTGAGAAACGCGGCTCATCAAGTTTGAACAGCGCCAGGTCAGCCTGCTGGCCTGGCTCCAGTCCACCGATATCGGTTCGTCCCAGGCAACGGGCCGAGCCTTGCGTTGCCCAGCGGATGACGGCTTCGTGTGTTACCTGGCTCGGCGAGTAACGCAGGCGGCCCAGAAGCAGTGCCTGACGCATTTCCGAGGCAAGGTTCGAGTGGTCGCTCGATGCTGATCCATCGACCGCCAATCCGACCGGTGAGCCCGCCGCTTCGAGTTCCAGGGTCCGGCACAGCCCTGAGCCCAGAACCATGTTTGACGAGGGACAGTGAGCGATGCCCGTGCCTGCACGGCCAAGGCGCTGAATTTCGTCGTCATTGAAATGAATGCCATGGGCCAGCCACGTGCGATCGGTGAGCCAGCCACTGTCCTCGAGATAATCCAGCGGGCGCATGCCAAACAGCTTCTGGCAGTAAGCGGTCTCATCTTCGGTTTCGGCAAGATGGGTGTGGAGGCGAACGTCGTTGTTCTCTGCAAGCCGCCCGCTCTCGCGCATCAATGCCCGGCTGACTGAAAACGGTGAACAAGGCGCCAGGGCGATGGTGGTCATGGCCCCTTCAGCACGCTGGTGGTAACGGTCGATAAGACGCTGGCTGTCATCGACAATGGTTTGCTCGTCCTGCACCACGGTCTGTGGCGGCAGACCGCCATCGTCGCGCCCGACGCTCATGGACCCGCGAGTCAGTGCCGCTCGAACGCCGAGGCGCTGGGCGGTTTCGACCTGGCAGTCAATCGCGTTTACCAAGGCACCGGAAAAGACGTAATGATGGTCCGCTACGGTGGTGCATCCCGACATCAGCAGCTCGACCATCGCCAACTCGCTGGCCAGGGCCATCTGGCTGTCGTTGAGATTGGCCCAGACATCGTAAAGCGTGGTCAGCCAGGGAAATAACTCTTTATTGAGCGCGGGGGAATAGGCTCGGGTCAGGGTTTGGTAGAAGTGATGGTGGGTATTTACCAAGCCGGGTAACAGGACATGCCCGGAAGCATCAAAGGTCTCGTTAACGGGCTGGTGAGGTTGCTGCCCCCTGGCCACTTTTTCCACAATTCTTGTTCCCGTGACGACAATACCGCCGGCTGCGCCTGGGTCAGAGCAGGCAAGCGGATTGCGAATCCATAATCTGTGGTCTGTTCCGGTCATTCCTACAGCTCTTTGTTGTATACATTATGACCGATAACTTCGTACAAATATGTATTACTTGTCAAGTAAAATTGTGAGCAAATTGAACTTTTAATGACAGGGTATCTGCCGGGCCGGCGCTCAGGCGGGCGCCGGCCCGGGGTTGGCAGCGATGTCAGGTTGTCTGCTGGGTTACGTTTTCTGGCCCGCGACTTCAACCTCGTTTGGCTTAACTTCTTTCGTAAGCGCTTTAAGAGCCCCCCAGGAGAGGCCTCGTTTTGATGGTTTCTTGGCCGTGTCGGAAGCGACCAGGCTAAGAAGCTCGGCGGAAATGGACACCGCGACTTCCATGGGCCGCTTACCCGGGATGTCACTGCGCCCGACGGGGCACCGGATGCGGTCGATATCGGCTTCGGTATACCCGCGGTGAGCAAGGCGTTGGCGAAAACGCTCCGCCTTGGTCTGCGAACCGATCAGGCCGATCGTGCGCACATCGTCCCGTTTCAGCAGCGCCTGGCAGAGGTCATAATCCAGTGCGTGGTTGTGGGTCAGAATCAGTACATGGGCGTTGCTGCACAGTTCGGGAACGTCCCCAACCGGGTCGTCGGTGCAATGAACCGTGGTGTTGTCGGGCGTCCTGTCCGGAAAACATTCCTGCCGGGAGTCGACCCAGGTGATCTGCCAGGGCAAATCACCCACGATACGCATCAGGGCATGGCTGACGTGACCCGCACCAAAGACCACAAGGCGGGCATCGCCGCCGGACTGGGCCTCCAGCAGGACCGCCACGCTACCACCACAGCATTGTCCAAGGCTGGCACCCAGAGGGAAGTGTGCCAGCTCGTAGCTGTATTCGTGGTTTGCCAGGCGCTCGCGGGCGCGGGCGATCACCCGGTATTCCAGGTGGCCGCCGCCGATGGTGTCGTAGCTGTGTTCCCGGGTGACGACCATCTTACTGGCCGGCTCCCGTGGTACCGAGCCTGTTACGCCCAGTACCGTGACCAAAACATAGGGGTGACCGCGACGTTCGCAGTCAGCAACGGCTTGGATCCAGGTCAGGCGTTCTTGCATGACGGTTCCCCCTGCGCTGCTACCCAGCGCTCGGTTGCTGTGACAGCCTGGAGCACCCGCTCTGGTGTCGCAGGCGTGTCCAGGGGCGGGCTGTAGCGATAGTCCGCCACGCTCGAAACAGCGTCACGCAGGGCAGACCATACTGCCATGCCCAGCATGAGTGGCGGTTCGCCCACAGCCTTTGAACGGAATACGGTGGCTTCCCGGTTGGGGCTGTGAGGCAGCAGGGCCACCCGGAAATCCGGTGGCGCGTCTGACACAGCCGGGATTTTGTAGGTCGCCGGGCCGTTGGACAACAGTCGGCCTTCGTCGCTGTATACCAACTCTTCGGTGGTGAGCCAGCCCATGCCCTGAACAAAGCCGCCTTCAATCTGGCCAATGTCCACGGCCGGATTCAGCGACTGCCCCACGTCGTGAAGGATGTCCACCCGCATGGTCTTGTACTCTCCGGTGAGGGTGTCAACCACCACCTCTGCGCAGGCAGCCCCGTTGGCGTAATACAGGAAGGGCCGGCCTTGACCGGTTTCTCGGTCATAGTGAATCTTGGGTGTACTGTAGAAACCGTTGGAAGACAGAGAAACCCGCGCCATGTAAGCCTGCTGCACGAACTCCGCCCAGCCGAACTGCTGCTCACCGACATGGACCTGGTTGTTTTCAAACCGTACCGAGTCCGCGCTCACGCCGTAGGTTTCGGCGGCAAACTCGACCAGGCGCTGCTTGATTTTCTCGCAGGCATCCAGGGCAGCCATGCCGTTCAGGTCAGTGCCCGAGGAGGCAGCCGTTGGTGAAGTGTTGGGCACCTTGTCGGTCCGGGTCGCGGACACTTTTACCCGGTCCAGGTCTACCTGGAAGGCCGCAGCCACGACCTGGGCTACCTTGATGTAAAGCCCCTGGCCCATTTCGGTGCCGCCGTGATTGAGGTGAATGCTGCCATCGGTGTAAACGTGCACCAGTGCGCCAGCCTGGTTGAGGTGCTTCGCGGTGAATGAAATGCCGAACTTCACCGGTGTCAGGGCCAGGCCCCGTTTCAGGACCGAGTTCTCTTTGTTGAACCTGGAAATCTCGGTACGACGCTGACGGTAGTCCGAGCTGGCCTCGAGCGTGTCGATCAGGTCCGGTAAAACGTGTTGCTCGACGGTTTGACCATAGTGGGTTACATCACGGCCAGGCCCGTACAGGTTGCGCTTGCGCACATCCAGCGGGTCCATGCCGAGATGGCGGGCGATATCGTCCATTGCCCGCTCAATGATCATCATGCCCTGGGGGCCACCGAAGCCTCGGAAGGCGGTATTGGACACCGTATGGGTTTTGCAGCGGTGGCCAACAACACGCGCCTGCCCCAGGCTATAGGCGTTGTCGGAATGAAACATGGCGCGGTCGACGATGGCATCGGACAGGTCCGGCGAAAAGCCACAGCGTCCGGCCACCATGATGTCGGCCCCCCGCAGTACACCCTCGTTGTCGAAGCCAATGTCATATGTGTTGAAAAAGTCGTGTCGCTTGCCCGTTTGTACCATGTCGTCGTAGCGCGCCATCCGGTATTTAACAGGCCGCCCGGTGCGTCGGGCAAGCAGGGCCGAGATACAGGCCAGCGGTGCAGCCTGGGTTTCCTTGCCGCCGAAGCCGCCACCCATGCGCCTTACTTCCACCTGGACTTCATGAATGGGGAGGTCAAGGACTTCGGCCACCAGCTTTTGCACCTCGGAGGGGTGCTGGCTGGAGGTATGAACAAACACGCCCGCGTCTTCGGTAGGCTCTACCAGGCACGCTTGTCCTTCCAGGTAGAAATGCTCCTGTCCGCCAACGTGCATCTGGGCCTGTAGGCGATTTGGCGCTTCGGCAAGCGCTTTATCCGGGTCGCCCCTCAGCTGGGTATGGCTGGGGCGCACAAACAACTGCTGATCAAGCGCGGCCTCCGCGGTCAACGCGGCAGGAAGGGGCTCGTAGCTGACTTTCGCAAGTCGGGCCGCCTGGCGGGCCGCGCGATGACTCGTTGCCGCAACGGCAAACAGCGGCTGGCCCACATGTTCGACCACATCTCCGGCCAGAACCGGATCGCCGGGAAAGACCGGCCCGATGTCGGTATGGCCGGGCACGTCCTCGACGGTCATGACCGAAACCACGCCGGGGTAGGCCCAAACCTCGCTGAGATCCATGGCGGTGATACGGGCGTGGGCGTGCGTACTCTGGCCGACGGCCGCGTGCAGGAGTTCTGCGGGCTCGGGGAGGTCGTCTATATAGCGGGCCTGTCCACGAACGTGCTTCCAGGCACTGTCATGAAATGCCTGGGTGCCTGTCAGCCCTTTCGCCGTTGTGGTGGGCCGCGGAATATTGGGAGGTAGTTTACGCATAGTCAGTCACCATGAGGGGCTGGTTTGTTGTTGTGGTGTCTTGAGTGCTCTCCAAAAACGCGCGGCGCAGCAGGTTGCCGGCTACTTGCAGGCGGTAGGCTGCGGACCCCCGCACGTCTGTCATGGGTTCAAATTCGAGTTCCAGTGCGGCAATGGCGGCCGCAACCGTGTCTGCATTCCAGGGCTGGCCTCGAAGCGCCGCTTCAGCACCACTGGCCCGCTTTGGCGTTGCCGCCATCCCGCCAAAGGCCAGTCGGCAGTCCTTGATTGTGTCGCCGTCGCGCTTGAGCCAAAAGGCACCCAGCACTGCGGAAATGTCGTCATCAATGCGCTTGGAGACTTTGTAGATGAACAGCTTTTCGTCAGGTGCCGGGTTGGGGATCCAGGTGCCCCTAATGAATTCGTGAGGCTGGAGGTCGGTCTGCTTGTAGCCGTGGAAGAAGTCCTCAAGGCGCAGGCGCCGGGTACCATCAACGCTGTCCAGGTCGAGCTCTGCGCCCAGTGCAATCAGCGCGGGCGGCATGTCACCGATTGGCGAAGCGTTCCCGATATTGCCCCCAACAGTCCCGCGGTTGCGGATCTGGCGTGAACCCAGGCGCTCCAGCATCGGCCCGAAGTGCGGCCAACGCTCCTCGAGCTTATGGAACATGGCGCGGTAGGTCACCCCGGCTCCGAGATAGATCCCGTCTTCGTCCTCTTGGATCTCCTGCAACTCCTTGATGCCACTCAGACCGATCAGGTGATCAAGGTCTTTGAGCTGTTGGGTGATTTCAAGGGACAGGTCGGTGCCGCCGGCAATCAACCGTGCCTTGGGAAACCGACGGCGCAGCCCACGAAGCGCGTCCAGAGTGACTGGAGCATCGTATCGGTAGCCGTGATCGTCGGTGAGTTCGCCTGCCGTATTCTGCACGCTTAACAGGTCGGCGATCATTTCGGGGTTCTGCAGCCAGGCTATGCCGCTAAGGCCCGGCGCGGGGTTGTTCGGAGCCGCGCCATCCGGGCCGCTGAGCGCACTGCTTCGGCTCAGAACGGCGTTACCGGTGCCGGGCTCCCACGTTTGCACACAAGCCCGACGCCCGGCCTCGATGATTGGCCGGTAACCCGTGCAGCGGCAAAGGTTGCCGGACAGCGCCTCCAATAAGGCGTCGTCGTCGGGCACGGAACCGTTGGCCGCGCTTTCTGTATGCAGGGCGAACAGCGACATGATGATGCCAGGCGTGCAGAAGCCGCACTGGGCTCCGTGACACTCCACCATCTCCTTCTGTACCGGGTGAGCTGGCTCCTGGGTTAGCGCGTCGACGGTCACCAGATGTTTGCCATGCAGGCTTCCGACGAGCGCGATGCAGCTGTTCACGCTGTCGTAGCGGAGTTGCCCGGACTGCTCAGGGTCGGGCGATCCGATCACCACGGTGCAAGCCCCGCAGTCACCCGATGCGCAGCCTTCCTTGGTGCCTGTCAGTCGCTTCCTGGTGCGCAGCCAGTCGAGGATGCTGAGATTCGGGTCGACTTGGTTGAGTTTTTGTAGTTGGCCGTTCAAGTAGAATCTGATCACAAATTTTCCCGCTCTTCTGCACTTGCGCCTGTCTCTTTCTGCTTTTCTCTTTGTTTAAGACTGAGCATCAGAGTCATTGGCGTAAGCCCTTGATTGATTTCAGTAGTTGCACAGGCGATGCCGCATCACGGATGCCAAAAGTCACATGGGCCCGTTATTCTTTTTACAATTTCCTGACCAAATAGTCCAGTTTTTTGTGTAAAGACTATTCCTTTGATTGCCGCACAGAGATCGGCTATCGTCGGAGCCTCGACGTTCCAACCTGAAGCTACTCGACACCATGACCCGTCAAATCGAACCAGACTTCCCCGAAACGAAGCGAGCAACGTCATCAGACAGCAAGCGCAAGAAAGTGCGCCCGGGCCGAATTCGTGAGCGCAATCGTGAGCGTATTCTGATGGCCGCGGAAAAGGAGTTTTCCCAGAACGGCTTCGGAGCAACCACCGTTCAGAAGATTGCGGACAGGGCGGGGCTGCCGAAATCCAACGTGCTTTACTATTTCAGCAATAAAAAGCGCATCTACTACGCGTTGATGGATGACATCATGGGGCGGTGGAACGAGGTGTTTTCGAAGATACAGCCAGAAGATGACCCCGCCACGACCCTGGCCAGTTTTATTCACGCCAAGGTAGAGCTATCCAGGACCCACCCCCTGGCATCGCGCCTGTTTGCGCTGGAAATCATTCAGGGGGCGCCGGTCCTCAAGGAGCATCTGTCCACGACCATGCGGGAGTGGGTGCAGGCGCGAGCGGGTGTGATTCAGCAGTGGATCGACGCGGGGCGAATGGCGCCCGTTGATCCGGTGCAACTCATCCTCCTGATCTGGTCATCCACGCAACACTACGCTGACTTCCAGGTCCAGATCCTCGCGATTGAGGACAAGAGCGAATACACCGAAAGTGACTTTCAGCACGCCGCGGATTTCCTGACGTCTGTCATCCTGCGCGGTTGTGGCCTCGCCGAGCCTTAACGCCTGACTCCGGAATGCCTGGCATACCGCCCGTCGTATGCCTTCGACGGCGCTCGGTTATGAAAATTTCCTGACTTATTGGTCAGTTTTTTATTGACCAGGCTACCAATCCTGTTTAAATTTCCCTGAGACACGCAATCCAATCGTCGCCAACAACACCAATGCGACAACAAGACTGACGAGAGTGACCATGTCCCAGCGCAAAGCCTACCGTGCCTCTGTTTTCCACTGCATCGCCGACCCGGGCGTGGTGGGTGCGGAACGTTCCTACGAGTATTTTGAAGATGGCCTGTTAGTGGTCGAGGACGGCACGGTCGTCGAGATAGGCACGGCGGAGAGCCTGTTGCCATCACTGTCTCCTGAAGTCGAGGTCGTTCACTACGAGGATGCCCTGATAACCCCCGGCTTCGTCGATACCCATATCCATTATCCGCAGGTGGGAATCATCGGCTCCTATGGCGCCCAGTTGCTGGACTGGCTGGAAACCTACACCTTTCCCTGCGAGGGACAGTTTGATGATTCACGGCACGCTCATGCTCAGGCTGAGATCTTCCTCCGTGAACTGTTGAGAAACGGGACAACGACGGCCCTGGTCTTCGGAACCGTCCATAAGCAGTCGGTGGATGCCTTTTTCGAACATGCCTCCAGGCTGAACCTGCGGATGATTGCGGGCAAGGTGTTGATGGACCGTTGCGCGCCTGACTATTTGGTGGATACAGCGGAATCCGGTTATGCGGACAGCAAGGAGCTTATTGAGCGTTGGCATGGAAAGGGCCGTTTGTCCTATGCAGTGACGCCCCGATTTGCGCCGACGAGCTCCGATGAGCAACTTGAGCTGGCGGGTAAGCTCTTCAAGGAATTCCCGGGCTTGTACATGCACACCCACATTTCCGAGAACCGACAGGAGATTGAGTGGGTAAAAGAGCTGTTTCCTGAGCGGGATGGTTACCTTGATGTATACGACCACCATGGCCTGATTGGTGAACGGTCAGTGTTTGCACACGGTGTTCACCTGCATGACGACGAGTGCAGGCGGCTGGGCGACACTGGCTCTGCGGTAGCCTTTTGCCCGACGTCGAACCTCTTCCTTGGCAGTGGTTTGCTTGACCTGGCGCACCTGGAGTCGCATGGGGTTCGCGTTGGCCTGGGCACGGATGTAGGGGCGGGTACCAGTTTTTCCCAGCTTCAAAGCCTTAACGAGGCGTACAAGGTGTTGCAGCTGCAGGGGCAGAAACTGGATCCTTTTAAAGCCTTTTACCTTGCAACACTGGGCGGAGCCCGGTCCCTCTACCTGGATGACAGGATTGGCAGCCTGCAGGCCGGGAAAGAGGCGGACTTTGTTGTACTGGATTACGAAGCCACGCCGCTGATCAGTTACCGCCTGAAGCAATCCAAAAGCCTGGAGGAAACACTGTTTGCCCTCATGATTCTTGGCGATGACCGCGTGGTGAAGGAAACCTTCAGCGCGGGCATGTCCGTTCACCGCCGATAGCGTGCCACTGGTGGGCTGCCCGTTGCCGCTGATGGGCACGCCCACCCTCGGTCCAGAACCTTTCTGCCACACCTCTTCGGGTCCTTCTTTTTTCTTGTGCACAATCGTTATAAGAATTTTGTTGCAATTGTTGTATACAAAAGCATAATCGGAGTTGTGGTTCCTGACCGATAAGTCAGGAAATGCCGATATGGCAAACCAGCCATCACCTGCCTCAAGGGCTCTGCTCTGGGTGATAGAAAACAACAATGATGAGGAATACCTTGTGGAAAACATCGATCAGCAGAAGCGCTCGCTCGGAGCGTTAGCGAGAACGGACTGGCTCGAGCGCATATTCAAGCTCCGTCAGCATGGAAGCTCAGTCAAAGTTGAGCTGATAGCGGGCCTGACCACCTTCGTAACCATGGCCTACATTATCTTCGTTAATCCCAATGTTATGGCTGCGGCCGGCCTTGATCATGGTGCTGCGTTCGTCGCCACCTGTCTGGGGGCGGCACTTGGCTGCCTGCTCATGGGGTTCTACGCCAACTGGCCGGTGGGACTGGCGCCGGGCATGGGGCTCAACGCGTTTTTTACCTACACCGTTGTTGGCGAAATGGGCTATACCTGGCAGGTCGCCCTCGGTGCGGTCTTTCTCTCCGGCATCCTGTTTATGATTATGAGCCTCTCGCGAATCCGCGAATGGCTGCTTAACAGCATTCCGATGAGCCTGCGTTTTGCCATGGGGGCAGGGGTTGGTCTGTTTCTCGGTCTCATTGGCCTGAAGACGGCGGGCATTGTCGTCGACAGCCCCGCGACTCTGGTGACGATGGGGTCTTTTGGTGAACCTTCGGCACTGCTGGCCGCCATCTGCTTTTTGCTGATCGCGGTGCTTAGCCACCGCAACGTGTTTGGCGCCATCCTGCTGAGCATGCTCGTTGTAACGGGGATCGGCTGGAGTATGGGGCTTGTGGAGTATAGTGGGGTTGTGTCGCTCCCTCCCAGCCTGGCGCCAACCTGGCTGGCGATGGATATTGCGGGCGCGTTGAACGTGGGAATGATCAGCGTTGTGCTCGCGTTTCTCTTCGTGAACATGTTCGACACTGCTGGAACACTGATGGGGGTGGCTCATCGTGCAAACCTGGTTGACGAGAACGGCAAGATAGAAAACCTTTCCAAATCCCTTAAAGCGGACAGTACATCCAGTGTCCTGGGCTCGTTTGTGGGTTGCCCGCCGGTAACCAGCTATGTTGAAAGCGCTTCAGGCGTGGCCGCGGGTGGTCGCACTGGTCTGACGGCCGTCACTGTCGGCGTGCTATTCCTGCTGGCAACCTTCTTTGCACCTCTTGCGGGAATGATCCCGGCCTATGCGACCTCAGGCGCGCTGATATACGTCGCTATGCTGATGATGAGTGGAATGGCTCACATCGACTGGAAGGACATCACCGACACCATCCCGGCCATCATTACTGTGGTGATGATGCCGCTGACCTTCTCCATCGCCAATGGCATTGCGCTGGGCTTCGTCACCTATGCCACGTTGAAGCTGCTTACCGGGCAGAGGAAGAAAGTATCCGTCAGCCTGTATGTTCTCTGTGTCATCTTCATCGCCAAGTTCGCCTTCCTGTGATCGAAGGCACACGGTTGACCCGAACCCGAGGTTTTACCCCAAAACAACAAAACGAGAGGTAGTAAAAATGAAACTGTTGCAAAAAATCCTGCTGGCGGCGTGCGTTTTCACCGCGTTTGCTCCGGTTGTTCACGCTGAAAAGTTCTTCGGCAGTTCCAGTGTGTCGCTGCTTTATAGCGATGACTATGAAATCTTTGGCTCTCAGAAAGAGTCCGCGACCGTGTTTACCTTTGAAAACGTGACCGCCCACAACTGGGGGGATACGTTCTTCTTCATTGACCGCTATCAGGTCCAGGGGAATTCCGGTAACGCTGACTCCACCTATGGGGAGTTCGCGCCCCGGCTGAGCCTGAGTTGGCTAAGCGGCCAGGATCTGGGCTTCGGGCCGGTTAATGACGTCTACCTGGCAACCCAGTATGAGTTCGATGGTGGGGTAGAGGCGAACAACTACATGTACGGTCTTGGATTGGGCTGGGACATCCCTGGATTCCAGTACTTCAACACCAATGCCTACTATGTTGAAAACAATACCGCGTTCGACACGCCGGACGACTGGCAGTTGACGGTAACATGGGGTGTGCCGTTCGAGCTGGGCAGCGCGGCGTTTCTCTTTGACGGTTTTATCGACTATTCATCGGGCGTAAGCGGTGCTCAGAGTGCGGAATTGTACATCAACCCGCAGTTCAAACTCGACCTTGGTCATTTCACGGGAGAGGCTGGCGTGTTGTATGCCGGTATAGAGTACTCGTACTGGCGTAATAAATTCGGTAGCCCAAACATAGATACGGAGAACGCTGTTAGCGCACTGGTCAAGTTCCACTTCTGACCCGCGCTATCATCATCGGATCCATTGGGCCGCTGGTTTCAGCGGTCCAGCTGCCATCACATGACAGGAGAACTTTATGGGACGCCTTACCACACACGTACTGGATACTTCGCTGGGACGCCCCGGACAGGGTATTCGTATCGAGGTTTACCGACTGGAGGGTGAATCGCGCACCTTGCTGAAAGAAGTCACCACTAATGATGATGGCCGTTGCGATGCCCCGATACTTGAAGGTGAGGCCTTTACCGAGGGCCAGTTCGAGCTGGTCTTTCACGCTGGAGACTACCTCCGGCGCCAGGGCGTAGAGGCTGACGAACCGCGCTTTCTCGATGTTATCCCATTGCGTTTCGGCGTGGCTGACGCCTCCCAGCACTTTCATGTGCCCCTCCTGCTTTCTCCCTACAGCTACTCCACCTACCGCGGTAGCTGAGTCGAGATGGTCAGTCATCAATACAACAGTGCGAACAAGAGAACAGGTTAATGGAAGCTTACATTCTGGATTTTGTGAATTTCATGTTGCGGTGGCTGCATGTGATTGCGGCGATTGCGTGGATTGGTGAGTCAATCTACTTCGTGATGCTGGATAACAGCCTCAAGCCGCCACAGGCCGAAAACTGCAAAAAGAAGGGGGTTTTTGGTGAGATGTGGGCCGTGCATGGGGGCGGTTTCTATCACAACCAAAAGTACGCCACCAGTCCGGGTACCTTGCCTGCCGACCTGCATTGGTCGTTCTGGAAATCGTACACCACCTGGCTGTCGGGTTTCGCGCTGTTCGTTATTCTCTACATGGTCAACCCAGGCTTCTACCTGGTGAACACCAATAGCAGTTGGCAGTGGGCTGCTGAGTTAAGTGGATGGCAGGCCAACGTTGCGGCGGTGCTTTTCCTGGCATTCGGGTGGGTTGTATACAATGAGCTGTGCAAGCGCATAAGCCCGAACATGGAGCGGGACGGCATTCTGAGTATTGCGGTTGGGGTGCTGCTTGTCATAGTTGCCTATGTAAGCACCCAATTGTTTGCTGGCCGTGCTGCGTTCCTTCTGACCGGTGCTGTCATGGCAACAGCCATGTCCGCGAACGTTTTCTTCTGGATCATTCCGGGCCAGCGCCGCATGGTCGATGCCATGAAGGCGGGCGAGGAGCCCAATCCGATTGATGGCAAGCGCGGTAAACAACGCTCTGTCCACAATACCTACTTCACGCTTCCCGTCGTTCTGTTGATGATCAGTAATCACTACGCCTTCGCCTATACAGAGGCTCAGGCATGGTTGGTCATGTCGCTGCTCATATTTGCCGGCGCCGTTATCCGCCAGTTCTTTGTACTGATGCATGCGGGCAAAACCCAACCTTCCTACCTTCTGGCCGGTGGTGTGCTGATCCTGCTGACGTTCTGGGTGGCCGCGCCCACGGGAGAGTCCCAGGTGGCAACGGCTCAGGCAAACGCCGAGCCCAATACGACGACGCATGAGACAAGTGAATCCCCCCTTGCTGCCAACGTGGGCGCGACCATTGAACAGCACTGTGCGGGATGCCATTCGAAGCAACCTGAGAACCCGGCGTTTTCGGCTCCGCCGGCGGGATTTGCGTTTGATGCGGTTGATCAGATCCTCAGCCATCAGGCCAAGATCCAGGAGGTTGTGGCGAACGGATACATGCCGTTGGGCAACGCCACGAACATGACCGAAGAAGAACGCGAAATCATCAAGAACTGGGGTGAATGAGTGTTGCGTTCATGTTGGATACAATATAGTATATTTAAGTATACAATTCATATTGAGGGCGAGCTGGTACCAACGGCCTGCCAAACGGATTGGAAGAAGGAAGTTGCTTGATGAATCCGGCTAATCCAGACCATTACCCCCGAGACCTGATTGGTTACGGTTCTGAGCCTCCCCATGCAAATTGGCCTGGCCGGGCACGCATTGCCGTGCAGTTCGTTCTCAATTACGAGGAAGGTGCGGAGAACTGCGTCCTGCATGGCGATACGCATTCGGAGCAGTTCCTGTCCGAAATCGCCGGGGCTGAGGCCTACCCAAGCCGGCACATGAGCATGGAGTCAATCTATGAGTACGGCTCGCGGGCAGGGGTATGGCGGGTACTGAAGGAGTTTCAGCGCCGCGGCATGCCGCTGACGGTATTTGGCGTGGCGATGGCCCTTGAGCGGCACCCCGAGCTTGCCCATGCGTTTAAAGAGCTGGGGCATGAGGTTGCCTGTCACGGTTGGCGCTGGATTCACTACCAGAATATTCCGGAAGGTATAGAGCGCGCGCACATGCGCCGGGCCATCGAGATCTTCGAGGCTTTATACGGTGAGAAACCGGCAGGGTGGTATACCGGTCGCGACAGCGAGAACACGCGCCGTCTGGTGCTGGACGAAGGCAGCTTTCTCTACGACAGCGATTACTACGGGGACGATCTGCCGTTCTGGACCCGTCAGTACGATAGTGAGGGCGAAATGCACAACCACCTGGTAGTGCCTTATGCCCTGGACACCAATGACATGCGCTTCGCTTCAGCGCAAGGCTTCGGTACCGGAGAGGACTTTTACCAGTATTTACGGGATGCCTTCGACGTGCTTTATGCCGAGGGTGAGGACTCGCCAAAAATGCTGTCTGTTGGTCTCCACTGTCGGCTGGTTGGCCGGCCGGGACGCTTCCGGGCCCTGCAGCGATTCCTCGATCACATAGAAGCCCATGATCGTGTCTGGGTTACGAGACGTGTGGATATTGCTCGCCATTGGGCCGAGCACCACCACCCGCTCTCATCCAAGGAGCAGCAATGAGCAATCGATCTGTGAACAAACCTACGTATTACGCTCCCGCTGGCGGGCATCCACCTCAGACCCAGTTGTTGTCTGACCGTGCGGTTTTTACCGAAGCCTACGCCATCATTCCCAGGGGCGTGATGCGGGATATCGTCGCCAGTGCCTTGCCGCATTGGGAAAAAACCCGGCTTTGGGTGCTTTCACGCCCGCTGTCTGGATTCGCCGAAACGTTCTCCCAGTACATCATGGAAGTGTCCCCTGGGGGCGGCAGCTCGCGACCAGAGCTGGACGCTTGCGCGGAAGGGGTTCTGTTTGTGGTTGAAGGCGAGATGACCCTGACCATCGCCGGCCAACAACACCGGATGCAAGAGGGCGGCTATGCCTTTATCCCGCCGGGTGCCTCCTGGCAGTTGTTGAACGAGAGCGATGCGCCGCTGCGTTTTCACTGGGTGCGAAAAGCCTACGAGCATGTGGACGGTATTGAGGTGCCTGAAGCTTTTGTCACCAATGAGACGGACATAACGCCCACCGAGATGCCGGGAACTGAGGGGCGCTGGACGACAACACGCTTTGTTGATCCGCAGGACATTCGACATGACATGCACGTCAACATTGTCAATTTCCAGCCCGGCGGAGTCATTCCATTTGCCGAGACCCACGTGATGGAACATGGCCTTTACGTGCTGGAAGGGAAGGCGGTTTATCACCTCAACCAGGATTGGGTTGAAGTGGAGGCGGGTGACTACATGTGGCTTCGCGCCTTCTGCCCACAAGCGTGCTATGCCGGTGGGCCGGGGCCGTTCCGTTACCTGCTTTACAAGGACGTGAACCGGCACATGAAACTCAGCGGATTCGGTTCGCGCTGAGCTGAGACGAGGACATTTTTATGCTGGAACTCAAAGCACAACCGTTGAGCCCGGAGGCATTCGCCGAATTCGGGGATGTTATTGACCGGCGCACGGCTGACTCCTTTCCCATCAATGCGGGGCGCACCCAGCGCCACCATGATCTGGCGAAAGTGGAGCTGCTCGGTGATGAGGCGCGGGTTCTGGTGAGTATTTTTGTCAGCCAGCCGGTGACGTTACCGCTGGAGCTGTCGTTCCTGGAGCGCCACCCGCAAGGCAGCCAGGCCTTTATGCCTCTGCACGAGGAGCGATTCCTGGTTGTTGTCGCACCCCCAGGCGACACGATCAGCCCTGATGAAGTTCGCGCCTTTGTCACCGATGGTTTCCAGGGAGTGAATTACCGCGCGGGTACCTGGCACGCCGTGCAGTCGGTGTTGGATCGGGAAGGTGAATTCCTGGTTATCGATCGCGGCGGCTCGGGGAACAACTGCGACGAGTACGGAATGGAGGTGCGTGTGCTCCTCGACCTATCTGACTGATCTACCGGCTGAATTTCCATTCAACCTTTACCGACGGTGCACATACGTTTCAGGCGCCGGGACGAGCTTCGCCTCGAATACAAGAACAACCTTACTTCGGAGGAAACACCATGACTCGCATGACCGCAGCAGAAGCAGCTGTTCACGTTTTGAAGAAAGAAGGTATCGACATTGCCTTTGGAGTGCCCGGAGCGGCGATTAACCCGTTCTATTCCGCCATGCGCAAGGTTGGAGGAGTTGACCATGTCCTTGCGCGCCACGTGGAGGGGGCCTCTCATATGGCAGAGGGTTACACCCGCACAAAAGCAGGCAACATCGGTGTCTGCATCGGAACGTCAGGGCCTGCCGGCACCGACATGATCACCGGGCTGTACTCTGCCACGGGCGACTCCATACCCATTCTCTGCATCACTGGGCAGGCGCCGCGCAGCAAACTGCACAAGGAAGACTTCCAGGCGGTGAACATCCAGGCCATCGCCGGCCCGGTGACCAAATGGGCGGTTACCGTCCTTGAGCCGGCTCAGGTGCCGCGGGCGTTCCAGCAGGCGTTCCAGTTGATGCGCAGCTCCCGTCCAGGTCCCGTTCTGATTGACCTGCCCATCGATGTACAGATGAGCGAGATCGAATTTGATCCGGACACCTACGAACCGTTGCCTGCCTACAAGCCGTCGGCTTCACGGGCGCAGATCGAGAAAGCACTGAACTTGCTGAACGAGGCTGACAAGCCCTTGCTGGTTGCCGGTGGCGGCGTTATCAACAGTGATGCGAGCGACCTTCTGGTTGAGTTTGCAGAGCTTACGGGTGTTCCCGTTGTTCCGACCTTGATGGGCTGGGGGACGATTCCGGATGACCATCCATTGATGGCCGGCATGGTGGGGCTCCAGACGTCCCATCGCTATGGCAACGCCACCATGCTCGCGTCCGACTTCGTGATGGGCATTGGTAACCGCTGGGCGAACCGGCACACCGGTAGCATCGAGGCCTATACCAAGGACCGGAAGTTTGTTCATGTTGACATCGAGCCCACCCAGATCGGCCGTATCTTCGGGCCGGATTACGGGATTGTCTCTGATGCCAAGGCGGCGCTGGAACTCTTCATTACCGTGGCCAAGGAGTGGCGCGCCGAAGGCAAACTCAAGGATCGCGGAGCCTGGGCCCAGGAATGCCAGGAGCGTAAGCAGACACTGCTGCGCAAGACTCACTTCGACGACGTGCCGGTCAAGCCGCAGCGCGTCTACGAAGAGATGAACAAGGTGTTCGGCAAGAATGTCCGGTACGTGACCGCCATTGGTCTGTCCCAGATCGCCGGAGCCCAGTTCCTGCACGTGTACAAGCCGCGGCACTGGATCAACTGCGGTCAGGCCGGCCCGTTGGGCTGGACCATTCCAGCTGCCCTGGGTGTATGCCGTGCCGATCCCGAGGCCGAGGTCGTCGCTCTCTCCGGGGACTACGACTTCCAGTTCATGGTCGAGGAGTTGGCTGCCGGGGCGCAGTTCAAGCTGCCCTACATCCATGTCCTCGTGAACAACTCGTATCTGGGGCTGATCCGTCAGGCGCAGCGTGGTTTCGACATGGACTACTGCGTGCAGCTGTCGTTCGAGAACGTCAACTGCCCCGAGATTAACGACTATGGCGTTGATCATGTCTCGGTTGTCGAGGGCCTTGGTTGCAAGGCGTTGCGGGTCACCAAGCCTGATGACATTGGCCCGGCGTTTGTACAGGCGAGGCAACTGATGCAGGAACACCGGGTACCGGTTGTGGTTGAGATCATCCTTGAGCGTGTGACCAACATTGCCATGGGGACCGATCTTGACGGCGTTAACGAGTTCGAAGCACTGGTAGAGAACGTCACCGATGCGCCGACCTCAATTGCCAGCCTGACTTAAGCAACGCAATCAATCGCCCCCAAACCTGTGGAAAAACAACAGGTAGAGGGGGCGAAGACCCAAAAATGGACGAGTAGGAGACCCCAAAATGCCTAAGTTTGCAGCGAATCTAAGCATGCTGTTCACCGAGGAGGATTTTCTCGACCGCTTCCAGGCCGCCGCGTCGGCAGGCTTCCAGGGCGTAGAGTACCTCTTCCCCTACGATTTTCCCGCGGCAGACATCAAAAAGCAGTTGGATGCCCATGGCCTCACCCAAGTGCTGCACAACCTTCCCGCAGGGGACTGGGCGGCTGGTGAGCGCGGTATTGCCTGTCACCCGGACCGGGTCGAAGAGTTTCGTGAAGGCGTGGATCTGGCCATTGACTACGCCACCGTGCTCGGGTGTAAGCAACTGAATTGTCTGGCAGGTATCCGGCCTAACACGGTGAGCGAAGAACAGGCCCGTCGCACACTTATCGACAACCTCCGCTTCGCCGCCGAAAAGCTGAAAGCGGCAGGCATCCTGTTGCTCGCCGAGCCCATCAACACCCGGGACATCCCCGGCTTCTTCCTCAACCGGACGGAGCAGGCCTTGGCGCTGTTTGAGGAAGTGGGCAGCGACAACCTGCAACTGCAGTACGACATCTATCACATGCAGATCATGGAGGGCGACCTGGCCCCGACCATCGAAAAGCACCTTTCGAAAATCGGCCATGTGCAGCTGGCGGATAATCCAGGGCGCCACGAACCCGGCACCGGGGAGATCAATTACCCGTTCCTGTTCGGCCATCTTGATCGCCTGGGTTACCAGGGGTGGATCGGCTGCGAGTACAAGCCTGCGACGACGACGCTTGAAGGGCTCGGCTGGCTGGATAACGCACGATAAGGTCATTCAACAAAAAAGTTAGTAAGGAGAGGATTATGAGCAAGATCGGATTTATTGGTCTCGGAATTATGGGGCGGCCCATGGCCGGACACCTGATGGAAGCAGGCCACGAGCTGGTGACCTACGTTAAGTACGGCTCCCTGGACGAAGGCCTGGCGGCCAAGGGCATGAAAGAAGTCGATAGCCCCAAGGCAGTTGCGGAACAGGCCGAGATTATCATCACCATGGTCCCGGATACCCCCGATGTTGAGGAAGTGCTGATTGGTGAGGGCGGCATCGTTGAAGGTCTCCAGCCCGGTACGCTGGTTATCGATATGAGCTCGATTGCGCCGATCCCCACCCAGGCATTTGCCAAGCGCATCACCGAGGCTGGTGGTGAGTACGTCGATGCCCCGGTATCTGGTGGCGAGGGTGGCGCTGTTAACGCAACCCTGACCATTATGGTAGGTGGTACCAATGAAGGCTTTAACCGGGCTCTGCCCGTTCTTGAGGTCATGGGTAAGACCATCACCCATATTGGCGATCACGGCGCCGGTCAGATCTGCAAAGTTGCCAACCAGATCGTGGTAGCACTGACCATCCAGGCCGCGGCTGAGGGTCTGCTTTTCGCGTCGAAAGCCGGAGCGGATGTAACGAAAGTGCGTGAGGCCCTGCTGGGTGGTCTGGCCCAGTCGAAGATCCTCGATGTCCACGGAGAGCGCATGATCAAGCGTACCTTTGACCCTGGCTTCCGTATTCGCCTGCACCAGAAGGACCTCAACCTGGCCCTGGAAAGTGCACGCAGCCTGAACCTGTCGCTGCCTGGCACCGCCAACGCCCAGCAACTGTTCCAGGCCTGCGCCGCGAACAATGGCGCGGATTGGGATCACGCAGGCATTGTGAAGGCCCTGGAAAAACTGGCAGACCACGAGATTGGTGCCTAGTTAAGCAGCCGGCGCTGCACTCAAACCCAGTGGCCGGTGTCGATTCGGCACCGGTCATTAGGGCGCGATTGGGGGCGCGCCGGCGTACCACGTCGTTTCTTTAATTTCTATCCGTTGCGAGGAGCCGCAGATGCACGCCTTGTCCAATTCGCTGTCCTTTGATCATCCGACAGAAGTGAATGTCTGGCTCAGGCAGCTTGCCGCAACGGCGGTCTCCGCCGTGCATCCCGATACGCTGCTTTCGGCTGGCCAGCTACCGCCGCGCCCGGCCGGACGCACCGTCGTGATTGGGGCTGGCAAAGCGGCGGCGGCAATGGCTGCGGCCTTCGAGCGCACGTGGGCTGATACCTACGATGACGCCGACCTTTCCGGCCTCGTTGTTACCCGGTATGGACACGGTGCGGAATGTCGTCACATCGAGGTATTGGAAGCTTCTCATCCCATGCCGGACGAATTGGGCGAGAAGGCTGCCCAGCGGATGCTCGAGTCGGTGGCCGGGCTGACCGGGAATGATCTTGTTGTCGCTTTGATTTCCGGTGGCGGTTCCGCACTCATGACGCTGCCGGCGCCAGGGCTGACACTGCAGCAAAAGCAGGCCATCAACAAGACGTTGTTGCGTTGCGGGGCCCCGATCCGGGAGATCAACACGGTGCGGCGCCACCTTTCGCGCATCAAGGGTGGGCGCCTGGCTGTCGCAGCCCATCCGGCGAGGGTGATTACCTACCTGATTTCCGATGTGCCCGGCGACGATCCTGCGCTCATCGCCTCAGGACCAACCATTCCAGACGCGACAACGCCACTGGATGCCCTGGAAATACTGGAGCGGTACTCCATTGATATTCCAGAGGCTGTGCGTAGCCACCTGGTCAGCGACGATACCGCCCCCAAGCCGCATTCACCCGAATTTGGGCTTGACCGCACGATTGTTCAGGCCAGGGCCTGTGATGCACTTCGAGCCGCCGAAGCGTCCGCCAACCTGGCCGGTGTAGACGTTCGTGTGTTGGGTGACGATCTTGAAGGAGAGGCGAGGGAGCTCGGAGGTGAGCACGCGACAATGGCGTTGACGCTGCAAAAAGACCTCAAAGAACCTCTGTTGATCCTTTCAGGCGGCGAGACCAGCGTTACGGTGTCCGGTGAGGGGCGAGGAGGTCGCAACGTCGAATACCTCCTGGGCGCCATCTCGGTCCTTCAGGGAGCGTCCAATATTCACGCTTTGGCCATCGACACGGACGGTATTGATGGCTCCGAGGATAACGCCGGGGCCATTTTCGGACCTAATGACTGGTCGCGGGTCCAGGCCCTGAAGCTTGACCCTGCAACCTATCTCGCCCGCAACGACGCCTACAGCTTTTTTGAAGCACTCGATGGCTTGATCATCACGGGTCCGACTCGCACCAATGTTAATGATTTCCGCGCCATTCTGGTGCTTCCGAAGTCCATGTGAGTAAAGCACCGAGCACTAACATCGGGCCTGTACGCGGATACCCTGGCAGGACCTTATTGTTTGGTGCCGGCTTTTTTGCGGGCAAAGCCAATGTGTGAAAACACCGCATGCAGGTCATCGGTTGTGCTTTCGTTATCAAAGTTCAGTTTCGCATCGATATGATCCATGTGATGCATCATCAACGAAACGGCTTTGTCGGTGTCACGGGCGGATATCGCATCCAGTAGCTGGTTGTGCTCATCATAGGAACAGTGCGAACGGGTTCCTTTTTCGTATTGGGCGATGATCAGTGAGGTCTGCGAAACCAGGCTGCGCTGGAAGCCAACGAAGGGGGCGTTGTTCGCCGCCTCGGCCAGTTTCAGGTGGAACTCGCCAGACAAGCGAATTCCGGCGCCCCGATCCCCGCGGGCGAAGCAATCATGCTCCTCTGTCACCATCCCCCGCAGCTCATCGATCTGTTCTTCAGTAGCGTGCTGAACCGCAAGCTCTGTGATGGCACGTTCGACCAAGCGCCGTGCGTAGAGAATCTGGCGGGCTTCCTCCACGCTTGGGCTGGCCACCATCGCGCCCCGATTGGGGCGAATGGAAACGACACCCTCATGTGCCAACTGTGACAGCTCCCGCCGGATAATCGTGCGGCTGACTCCAAAAATTTCTCCCAGTGCCTCTTCGCTCAACTTGGTTCCCGGAGCCAGGCGATGCTCAAGAATAGCGTCGAACATGTGGGCGTATATGGTGTCGCTTGTCGCCCCCGTCCGTTTTTTCTCGGCTCGGTTCGGGCTTTTGGTGGGCTGGGCTTGTTTGCTCATAATGTCTCGCGAATGAGGTGGTGGAAGTACGGAATCCGGTAGTGGGATAGTATACGAGAAATGACCCCGTTTAGCCGAGCCTGATCCAATCATGTGCCGCCTTTCGGAGCTCCCGGCCATCACTGGGGTTTGGGAAAGGGTAAAAAAAACCCGCCAGAAGGCGGGTAAAAACACACTGAGGCAAGTCGAGTGTGTTGCAGGAGGGCGGGTGAGGTTCGCAGATCGAATGTCACAAAACCTCCCCGCCGTGGCCACGATGACCTGATCAAAGAGTAACATAATTCAATCATAACTGAATACACAATTTGTATATATTGTATCCCATAAATTGATATATTTCGTATTTTTAGATCTATTATGGATTAAGGGTAGTGAGTGAGAGCCATGTTGAAGCCAGAGATATCGCCGACCTGCAAAAAGAATTGCCTCACATTGGCGCCTATGTTAATTGTATACGATGTATATGGCATGGTGTTTTATAACGCGGGCACCGGCCGCATTCAATAAGGTATCAGGAGCAAACAATGAGCCGTTTTCGAACCCTGACTCCGTCCAGCCTTGGGCGCGAGGAATTTGTGGCCGCATTTGCGGACATCTATGAGCATTCACCGTGGGTAGCGGATAAAGCCTATGAGATGGGCATCGATGAAACATGTGATGAGATCGAAAGCCTGCATGAGCGGATGGCCAACATCCTTCTCAGTGCGGATCGCGACACCCAGTTGGCCTTGATCAATGCCCACCCTGACCTTGCAGGAAAAGCCGCAATGCGTGGAGAGCTGACGGCCTCCAGTACGTCCGAGCAGGCCGGTGCCGGTATTCAGGATTGCAGCCCGGAAGAGTTTGAACGCTTTGTCAGGCTGAATGAGGCATACAAAGCCAAGTTTGGGTTTATTTTTGTCATGGCCGTGCGAGGCAGTAATCGACACCAGATACTGGCGTCGTTCGAAGAGCGCATTCACAATTCTCCCGAGCAGGAATTTCAGCGTGCACTGAGCGAGATCAACAAGATTGCCCTGTTCCGCCTGGAAGCCATGTAGCCGATTGATTACCGAACCGATTTGCTTCAAGTTCCAAGTGTGAATCTTTTAGGCGTTTGAGACGTATATCCCTTCGTTCTCCCTCCGAAACTGAACTACACTAGCCGGTGTAGTTCGCTAACAGGATGTGGGCCGAGATATGTTCAACGCATGGAAATCCTTTCAGTCACTGTCCGTACTCCATTGGGTAGTGATTTCCCTCTCGTTACTTCTTACCCTCACCGCCTGGCAGGTTTCGTCTCGTATTGCCGAGGAGAAGGCCAGGGAGCAGTTTGATCACCAGGTTGAGCAGCTTAACGAACTCCTGCGGGACCGGATGCAGAAATACGAGTTTGCATTGATGTCCGGTGCAGGCGCTATCCGGGCTTCAGAGGGCAATGTGAATCTGGAGATGTGGAAGCGCTTCAGCGAAGTGCTGGCGCTTCAGGAGCGTCTGCCCGGCATTAATGGTATCGGGGTTATTGAGCGTGTTACCGCGGAGAATCTGGACGACTATATCGCGGAAAAACAACAGGAGCGGTCCTACTTCCGGGTGCACCCTTCCCATGGCGGCGATGATTTCTGGCCCATTGTCTATATTGAGCCGGAAGCATCCAATTGGGCGGCGGTCGGGCTCGACATGGCTCATGAGTCGAATCGGTATCAGGCGGCGCTCAAAGCGATGCGAACTGGGCAAACCCAGATAACAGGCCCTATTGTATTGGTACAGGATGAGGAAAAAACACCTGGGTTCCTTTTCTACCGGCCTTTTTACCAGTCAGCCGAAGTACCGCCGGCCGATCAACGTGAGTCGTTGTTCAGTGGGCTGGTTTACGCGCCATTCATCATGTCGAAACTGATGGAAGGCACGCTCGCCAACGTCAACCGGCTTGTTCATTTTCGGGTCGTGGATGGTGAATCCCGCCTGTACAGCGAACTCGATGAAACCCGCGGCGATAATTACGACGCGACACCCATGTTCGAGACGTCGTATGCGATGGATATGTATGGTCGTCAGTGGCATTTCGATGTCCAGACCACCCGGCGCTTTGAAGCGTTCAATGGCGGTAAGCAGCCCGTCATCATTCTGGTCAGTGGCCTTGCCATCAATGCTTTGATATTCCTTGTCTTTGTGCTCATGGTCGACGCTCGCCGTCGCGCCGAGAGTGAGGTTGTTGAGAAAACGTCTGAGCTGCGGGAAAGCCTGGATTTCATCAATACGCTGACCGACCACCTGCCGCTGACAGTCTCCGTCTGGGACTCCCGGCTCACGTGCCGTTTTATGAACGCCTACGGAGAACACTGGTTTCCGTTCAGTAAAGACGCAGTCATTGGCCAGAATCTGGAGCAGATGCTTGGCCCCGACCTCGTCAAAGAACGCAATACACTCTATCAGCAAGCGCTGGGTGGAAAGAGCGTTCAGGCCAGTGCTTCGCTTGAAAACCGCGAAGGCGAGATCCGTGATGTTGTGGTCAGTTATCACCCGGTGACGTTGCAGGGCGAGCAATGTTTCATGGCGACCACGATTGATGTGACCGATATCGTGCAGCGTGAAAAGGAGCTGGAAGTTCTGAACGCGGAACTTGAGGAGCAGAAGCAGGAGGCGGAATCGGCGGTGACCGTCAAAACGGCTTTCCTCGCGAATATGAGCCACGAGATCCGCACACCCATGAACGCGATTATCGGTGTGCTGGTGCTGTTGCAGGAAGCTGGGCTGGAGGACCATCCTCGGCGGCTCGTAAAGAAAGCCTTCTCGGCGTCAGAGGCCCTGCTGCAGCTCCTGAATGACATTCTGGATCTCTCCAAGATCGAAGCGGATCACATTGAGCTGGATATCCATTCATTTGACATCGACGCGCTGGTTCATCGCAGCGTCGACCTGTTTGCCATTGTGGCGGAAGAAAAAGGCCTGAAACTCAGGGTGTCCATTGACCCCGCGACACCCAATCGGGTCGCAGGCGACCTGCTGCGTATCTCTCAGATATGCACCAATCTGGTTGGTAATGCTGTCAAATTTACCCACAAGGGCGGCATCGATGTCAGCATTACCTACCGGTCTGAGAGTCATGCTAGGGGGCATTTGTGTATCGAAGTCGAAGATACCGGAATGGGGATCCACCCGGATGATCAGGGCCGGATTTTTGAGAATTTCCGGCAGGCGGATGAATCCACGAGTCGGAATTTTGGGGGAACTGGGCTGGGCCTTGCCATCAGCCGCAGACTGGCACGATTGATGGATGCGGAATTAACCCTGGAGAGCGACGTTGGTAAGGGCTCCACGTTCCGGCTATTGGTACCGGTGGGTGTCTCTCAGGACGATGGCACGGTGAGTTCCGCGAGAACGGGAAGGCCGATTCATGTCTTTCATTACGGTTTTCGCGCCAATCTGGCCTTGCTCGAAGACTATCGGGACCACTGGCGCCTGAGACTTGAAGCCGTCGATGATATCACCCGATGGCCTGGTATCCTTGAACATATCGCGCAGGTTGAAGACGCCGAAGACAGGTTCCTTCTGATTGACCTGGAAGGCATGGAACAGAGCCTGCTGGACAGTTTCGTGACCGAGATCTTATCCGATCCCGACAGGTACCCGCTCTGGGCCCTCCTGATCATTGCCCCTGCCGGTTATTGGCGGGAATGGACCGCGGACCTCGAGCGTTCCGGCGGGCACATTGCCTTTGAACCCCTGACACCGTCAAAACTCTTTGAGCACTTCTCCCAAAGGCATGGAAATACTCAGGATTCGCTGGGAGGGGGGAAGCCCCAGTTCGAGGGACTATCTGCAATGGTCGTTGATGATGTGCCCTTGAATTGTGAGATCGTTGAAAGCTACCTGAGGTCGTTTGGTGTCGATGTGCAGTCTGTCCAGACAGGGGATCAGGCCGTCGAGCGCCTGGGGCAACAGGCCTTCGATCTCATATTGATGGATCTCCACCTGGACGGTGAAACCGGACAAGAGGTCACCGAGCGCATCCATGGGTGCGCCAACGCGGATGATTCGATCATCGTTGCACTCTCGGCCTCTATCTCCGATTATGACCGCATGACAGCCAAGGCTGCGGGAATGCAGGACTATCTCACCAAACCCGTGGTTCCCAAGGATATCCAATTACTGTTGGAAACCTATTTTGAAGAGGGTCGGTCAGTGGTTTACACGCCCAACGCATCCGACGACACAGAGATTACGGCAACGGGCGTGCCGGAGTTTATTTCACGCCAGGCTTACGACCGTCTTTTCAGTGACGACCGTGCTTTGTTCACACGGTGTGTCAGAAGTTTTATCGCCAGTTCTGCGGAGATGGTTGCTGACGTCCGGCAGGCAACGCTGGCGGAAGATGCCCGTCTCATGGCGCACAAGATCAAGGGAGCCGCCGCCAGCATTGCCGACACAGAGCTTGCTCAGGTGGCTGGTCAGGTCGAGAACGCCGAGGAGGACCGTACGTCGCTGTCCATGTTACCCCGACTGCTCAATCTGCTTCTTGATCATAGTCGTCGTTTGGAGCGGCATTTTGAGCTGATCGCTCCTGCGGACAATGCCGATAACTCCGCAGTGGAATTACAGGTAGCACTCTCTCGTGTGAAGACGAAACTGAGTGGCAATCGTATCGCTGAAGATGAAGATCTGAGGGTGATCCTGAATCATCTTATCGCCAGCAGCCAGATGAAACTGGCGAACAGACTGAGGCAAGCGTTGGAGGTCTATGACTTTCAGCAGGCACTCGCACTATTGGATGATGTCCAAACGGAGTACCCACCAGATAATGAGCCATAAAAAACAGCCAGTTGTGCTTGTTGTGGAAGATAACCCTACGGGTATTGCCAGTCTGGTGGGGATATTGGGGGCGGCCTGTGAACTTGTTGTTGCCAAAACGCTGGCAGAGGCAAAGCGCTGCCTCTCACCGGACATGGACCTTGTGCTTCTTGACCTCTATCTGCCCGACGGCAAAGGCATTGAGTTCCTGAAGCGCTTGAAGTCGGCCCCGGCCTACCGGGAACTGCCGGTGATCTGTATTTCGGCTTCCGACCAGAGCAGCGACATTGAGGAGGTGTTCAGAGAAGGTGCTATTGATTATGTCCTCAAACCTTTCAACAAAACCATTCTGAGTGCCAAGGTTTCAACTTTTGTTGATTTCAAGCGAAAAACGGATCTGCTGGCGGCTCAGGCGTTGCGGGATACACTGACCGGGATCGGAAACCGGCGGATGTTTGAGCAGCAATTGGGCATGGAATGGCGGAGGGCACTTCGACAGGAACTTTCCCTCGGCCTTGCACTGGTGGATATGGATCATTTCAAGAACATTAATGATCAATACGGGCACGCCCAGGGTGATAGGTGCCTGCAACTTCTGGCGACGTCCATGGAGAAAGTGTTTGGCCGCGCTGGCGATTTGGTGGCGAGACTCGGCGGCGACGAATTTGTAGCAATGCTGCCCGGTGCCACACTTAACGGTACAGTTCAGGCGGCCAAGCGTCTGGAGCAGGTTCTTGAAGCAGAACACGAGAAGTGCCGACGTAGTGGGCAGGCTTGCCCAAACTTTTCAGCGTCAATCGGTTGCTTCGCTATTGTTCCTCATAAAGAGACGAATTCTTCAGAGTTGAAGGAAACAGCGGATCAGTATCTTTATGAAGCAAAGAGGGAAGGGGGGCGCAACTGTGTCAGACCTGACATCTAAGCTGGAACGGGACGACTCGATAGGAACGCACTTTTCTCAGGTAAAACCCAGAGTCATGGTCGTGGATGACGAGCCCACCAATATACGCGTGTTGTCGGAGGCACTGAAAAACGATCATGACGTTATCGTGGCCACCAGCGCGGAACAGGCGTTGGGTCTTCTCGATAAGGGGGAGCGTCCCCATTTGTTGCTACTGGATATCATGATGCCGGACCTGGATGGTCTGGAAATGTGTCGGCGGCTGAAGAAACGCCAGGAGCTTCAGCATATCCCGGTTATCTTCATCACGGCACTCATTGACACCGACAGCGAGGAAAAGGGGTTTGAGGCAGGAGCTGTGGATTTTATTCGCAAGCCAATCAACATCCCCTCCGTGCGGGCAAGAGTGCGCACGCACATCTCCCTGAAGGGCAAGCTCGATCATATGGTCGAGCTCAATCAAACGTTAAACGAACGATTGCATCAGATGGACCAGTTGAACTGGCGTTTGAGGCAGGAGCAGAAACGGGACCGGGCCGCTGACTCAGGGAACCTCTATGAGCAGGCCTTCATGTCGACCTCGGAAGGTATCGCGGTGCTTGATCATGAGGGCAAGATCACCGCAGTGAATCCCTCCTACAGCCGTATTACCGGTTACTCTGAAGACGAAGCGTTAGGTCGTTATCATGACGTTCTTGATGTGCGCGTGGACAAACGCCATGACAGCACCAGTATCCTGGGTTATTTAGGGGTACATAACCACTGGTCGGGGGAGATCTACAACCGGAGGAGGAATGGCGAGGTTTATCCGGAGCTGAGGACGATCAGCACGATAAGGGCTGATGACGACCAGGTGACCCACTACGTGACGGTCTTTAACGATATCACCAACCTGAAAGAGACCGAACAGCGACTGGAAGAGCTGACCTGGCGCGATCCTGTTACCGGGTTCCCCAATCGGGCTCTTTTCCTGGACCAATTGAGTACCGTATTGAAGTTGTGTCATCACGGTGGCATGGCTACGGCTGTTATTGTTATTGATATCAATAACTTCCGATATATAAATGAGAACTATGGGTTCGACTGCGGTGATATTGTTATTCAAACCTTTGCCGAGAGGCTCAGGAATGCCTGCCATGAAGACGATTCCATCGCTCGTCTGTCGGGCGATGAGTTTGGAATAGTGCTGGCACCAAAGCAGTGGACGTTGGACGAAGCCTACCGGATAGCGCTGCAGTTGTTCGAGCGTATTCAGAGGGCTTTGCGGGAACCCGTACCTTATCGCTCGGAAGGGGCGTTAACGATAGAGGCTACCGGTGGCTTTGCGCTGTACCCAACAGAAAGCTCCGATATGCCATCGCTGGCTTTGCGTCATGCCGAAACAGCGCACCGAAATGCCAAGGACTCGAACCGGGCTATTGCGATGTTTGAAGATTCCATGAGCGAGAATATCCGGCGGCAAATGGCAGTGGAGTCGGAACTGGCCCGAGCGATTACCGAGAACGAAATTGCAATGTATGCTCAATCTCAGCATAGCCCGGACCGGGAACTGGCGGGCATCGAACTTCTGGTTCGCTGGGATCATCCGGAAAGAGGGTTGTTGGGGCCCGGTGAATTTATTCCTTTTGCCGAGCGAACCCGGCAGATTGTCGCCCTGGAGCGCCATATCGTTCGCGTGTGCCTGGGAATGTTGGCTCAGATGAGAGCAGATTCGCGAAAGCTCCGCTGCTCGATCAATATTTCCGCCAAGCACATGGCGGAAGAGGATTTTGCTGAGGCGATCCTCGGGTTGGTTGCAGACTCGGGTTACCCGCCCGCGCTGATTACGTTCGAGCTGACGGAAAGCGTGATGGTGAAAGATGTGGACGCCGTTGTCGAAAAGATGGAGAAGATACGGAACTTTGGCTGCACGTTCTCGCTGGACGATTTCGGAACAGGTTATTCCTCGCTTTCCCAATTGCGCCGATTGCCCATATCGGAAATCAAGATTGACCGGTCGTTTGTGCTTTCGGCGCTAAACGATTCCACGTCCGCCGATATCGTCGATATGGTGAAACGTATAGGTGAATCCATGAATGTTCGAGTTGTGGCGGAGGGAGTGGAAACGCAAGAACATGCTGATTTCCTGAAAACCCACCATCCGGGGGTGTATTTACAGGGGTACTTCTTTGGGCGCCCGGCACCGTTATGGACCTTTTTCGTCGAGAAGTCGCACTGAACGCTGCGTCTGGGATGGCCCCGGCTTTTACGTCAATGCCTCAATCGCTTTCGCGTCGGTCGCGAAAATATTCTCCTCTTTGATCAGTTGGGCCAGCCCTGTCCTTGAAAGGGCCTCCCTCAACGGAAGTTTTGGGCCGGACAGGTAGAGGGTAATGCCTCTTGCATCCAGAAAGGACCAGATGTCCTGCAGGGTATCCAGGCCAGTAGAGTCGACCTGATTCAGGGAGGATGCAGAAATCAGCACGGTTCTCAGATCCGGGGCGGCATCCACTCGCTTGCGGATGGAGCGCTCCAGAACCGGTGCCGTCAGGTAAGTGAGTGAGGCGTCCATACGCACCCCGAGAACCCCTTCGGCAATGGGCGGCAGCTGATAAAGATGTCGGTCACGAAACCCACCTGACTCATGAACCCCCAGTTCAATGATTCGCGGCACGGCATGATGATGAAGGAAGGCGAGCAAAGACGCCGCTATGCCCGCCAGAATTCCCCAGTACAGGTTTGGCACGGTGACCAGTGTCACCACCAGGGTGACGAGAGCTACCATGCCATCCTTGGGGTTTTCACGGCTCAATCGGGTAAGCGAGCGGACATCAATCAGCCGGGTGACGGGCACAATGATGATGGCGGCGAGGATCGCGGTCGGCAGGTGATACAGGAGCTCGGTAAACCCGAAAAGAGAGATCAGCACGAGCAGTGAGGCGATCAGGGACGCCCTCGCGGTTTTGGCGCCACTGTAGGCGTTCAGCGCCGTGCGGGAGAACGAACCGCTGACAGGAAAGGCACCGCTGAAGCCGCTGGCCATTTTGGCCAGACCCTGACCGATTAACTCCTGATTCCGGTCCCACGGTTCTCCTGTTATTCGCGACATGGTGCGGCAACTGGACATCGCTTCGGTAAAGCTGATCAGTGCAATGATCGCAGCGGGCAGCAGAAGCGCCAGGTGCTGGTCAACGGAGAGTGTCAGAGGCAATGAAGGCTGGGGAAGTCCGCTTCCGACCGGACCGATGACCGAGCCGCCAAGCTCTCCAAATCCCAGCAGATAACTGCCGGCGATGCCAATCAGTGTAACGACCATCACCGCAGGCAGGCGCGCGGTCAATTTTCCGAGTAGCAGCAGCGCTGCCACGCCACCGAGGCCGAACCCGGCGGTTGCGACCAGCCGCCAGGGGGCGTGTTGCCATTCCTGCCAGAGAGTGGATAGCCAGTTTTCGCCGGCGCCTGTATCGAAGCCCAGTAGGGCAGGGATCTGTGAAACGATAATGATGACGGCAGCCGCATTCACGAATCCCTGAACGACAGCGTTCGAGATCAGGTTGGCAAGAATGCCCATGCGGAACGCGCCCATAAGAAACTGCATGAGCCCGGAATAGAGGGCGAGCCATATGGCCATCACCACCCATTCCGGGGACCCCGCTTCGGCCAACGGTTGCAGCGCCGCGAAGGTCAGCAGGCTGGTTAATGCCACAGGCCCGACCGCAAGCAGTGACGATGAACCGAACAATGCCCCAACAATGCCCGGCAGCAGTGCCGCGTAGAGACCGGTAACGGGCGGCATCCCCGCGAGTTGGGCGTATGCCAGGGCCTGGGGGATCAGTACCAACCCGACCGTGATGCCGGCAATGGCGTCCGCCCGGTTCTGCCGTCTCGTGGGTCTGGCCCATGTCAGGAAGGGGAAGAGCCTGACGATCAGTTTACTTGAGGATGCCCGCATAACAATTCCAATTGGCAACGTGTCGGTGTAACGCACGTATCCGGTCCGGCTCTCCATTTAAGGGGCTTTGATAACCGTATAGCACATTACCAGCATCGGGATAGAGAAAGTAGAATTCGACTCAATGATCTATGCTGTCATTAGGCTGCATGGCACCGCCTCTGGCCTCTGCTGGCCTCTGGAGAGTGCACGAATAAATTCGCTGATGGAGAAGGCGTATGCAACAGATCCAGAAATACCCCGCGGGCTGGCGGGTACTGCATTGGGTAATGGCGCTGATGGTCCTGACGTTGATACCCGTCGGGCTCTGGATGGCGTCGCGTGCGGAAGCTGATATCTGGGGGGCGCTGACGAATACCTTGTACAGTGGGCACAAAGCCATAGGTTTTACCGTGCTCCTACTGATGATCCTGCGGATCGTGGTTAAGATACGGGTAAAAAGCCCACCCTATCCCGAGAGCATGCCCCGCACATTGCAGATTGCAGCCAAGAGCATGCACCACCTGATCTACGTCATGTTGGTGGTTACGCCTTTGTTTGGCTGGGCCGGTGTGACGGCGTATCCGGCTTTGGGCATCGTGGGCGATGTCAGACTGCCCGCCATGCCTTTTGTGCCGGAGGACAAGGAATTGGCTGGGAGCTTGTTTGCGATACACGGGTGGCTAGCCATAACGCTAGGTGTTCTGGTCGCAGGCCATATCGCGGCGGCCTTTCGCCATATGCTCCGTGGGGATGGTATTTTCCGCCGAATGGTTTGAGTAGGCATGCGAGGACCGCAGCCGGCCTGTTCCGGTGCGATCGCTAAGCCAGACAGATGCGGTACCGAAGCACCCCGGCATCCTCCTCACGGACCCATTCAATCCGGTGCCCGGTCAGCTCGCACAGCACCTGTAAATCCCGACGACCGCTGGGATCATCGGCCAGGAAGTCAACCTGCGTGCCGCTGGGAAGGCCCTGGGTGCGCTTCTTAAAACGCAGAACGGGCAGTGGGCATACCAAACCGATGGCATCGATCTGGTAAACCTCTGTTTCATGCATCTGGGACTGTTCAGTCAAGCCGCACATTCTCACTGCTGGTTTGCGTGGCGGAGGACCACCCGAACTGGTCAAGAACGGGCGGGGCGGCAAAGGCAATCACCAGCGCCGCGACAAACGCTGAAATCATGACTTTCACGATGACCCTCCTTTACCCTGTTTGGCTTCAACCTCGGCCACCCACAGATCGTGGTGCTGGCGTGCCCACTCCACATCAACCTGGCCGTTACCCATGGCATCGAAGGCGCCTTCCATGCCAACCGAGCCAATATAAATGTGGGCAATGATGGCCAGCATCATCACGAATGCGACAATCGAGTGCCAGAGGTTGGCGTATTGCATCTCTTCGTGGGGCGCCAGATCGGTCGGGAAGCTGGTACCCAGAACACTGTTCATGATGCCGAAGGTATCGGCAAACATGGGCATCTGAAACGGGAACAGCAGCGACAGCCCGGAAAGGGACACTGAGACGCCCAGCACCATCACGGTCCAGAAAATGATCTTCTGGCCGGCGTTGAATTTCTTCGCGGACGGATGGCTCTTGGTAAAGATACCGCCGCCGGCCTTGAGCCATTGCCAGTCCAGCTTGTTGGGAATGTTGTGGGCCACCCACATGACAAACGTCATCACCAGCCCCAGCATGAACGCCCATGCAACGTTATTGTGGACCCACTTGGAGCCGGCAGCCAGGGTGGCAAAGGCGTCGGCCCCCATGACCGGGATCAGGAAGCTTCGCCCCATCAGGGTGATCAGCCCCGTCAGGCCCAGGGCGATAAACGAGCCTGCCAGCAGCCAATGGCCGAACCGCTCGACGGCTTTGAACCGTTCAATTGTAGTGCCCGCAGGGCCGCCTTCGATTTTGATCCTGCCGCGAATGAGATAGAACACCACCAGCAATGCGATGAAGCCCAGAATGGCACCGCCGCCGTAGGTGATGACCGGCCCTTCACGCAACTGGTACCAGCGCATGCCGCCGTCCTGGATCAGAACATCGGCCGCCGGGTTGCGAACCTGGGTTTCAATGTCGATGTTGTCGTAGCGAATGCCGCGCCAGGCATCAGCATCGGAACGCCCGCCACGGGTGCCCAGTGGCTCGTTGATCGGCGCCGCATTGGCGGGATTACCTGTTTCTTTGGAACGGGATTCCCCGTCAGCTTTCAGTCTTTCCTGCCGGGCCATGATGTCTTCGAGGGTTTGGCCGCCCCCGGTAGACATCTGGTCAGACTCGGGAACGTCCTGCGCCCACACAGGGTTGAAGACCAATGTCGCCAGCACAAAAACGGCGGCACCGAATAGTTTACAGTTCATGAAAGCACTCCAGCGGAATGAACAAAAAGAATCCGTTGCCTTAACGAATGCCGGGGCCCCAGGGCCCCGGAAACATCCAATGGGCTTACGCGCCCTTCTTCTCGTAGGCTGTGCCCCATCCCCATGCGCCTGAACCAAAACCACGGTTCACCACACGCTGGCGGTAGATGTCCGCTACCTCGTTGCCGTCACCGGCCAACAAGGCTTTGGTGGAGCACATTTCCGCACAGATCGGCAGCTTGCCCTCCGCAATACGGTTGCGCCCGTACTTGGAGAACTCCGCTGTGGAGTTGTCTTCTTCCGGACCGCCCGCACAGAACGTGCATTTGTCCATCTTGCCACGGCTGCCAAAGTTGCCCGCTTGCGGGAACTGAGGGGCGCCGAATGGGCAAGCGTAGAAACAATACCCACAACCAATGCACAGATCCTTGGAGTGCAAAACCACACCGTCTTCGGTCTGGTAGAAGCAATCCACGGGGCAGACGGCCATACAGGGCGCGTCTGAACAGTGCATGCAGGCTACCGAGATCGAACGCTCACCGGGCTTGCCATCTTCAATGGTCACCACGCGTCGACGGTTGATGCCCCAGGGGACTTCATGCTCATTCTTGCAGGCCGTTACGCAGGCATTACACTCGATGCAGCGTTCGGCATCGCAAAGGAATTTCGCTCTTGCTTGTCCTTCAATGGCCATGATCTACACCTCTTGTTATGCCGGCATAATCGAACACAGGGTGCACTTGGTCTCTTGCATCTGTGTGACCGAGTCATACCCGTATGTTTGAACTGTGTTGGTGGATTCACCCAATACGTAGGGGTCGGAGCCTTTCGGATACTTGTCCCTCAGATCCTTGCCCTCCAGGTGTCCGCCGAAGTGGAACGGCATGAAGGCGACGCCCTCGCCGACCCGTTCGGTCACCATGGCCTTGACTTTGATGCGTGCGCCTTCCGGGCCAGACACCCAGACATCCTTACCGTCACGAATGTTCATGTTGTTCGCATCACGCGGATTCACTTCAATGAACATGTCCTGCTGCAATTCCGCCAGCCACGGGTTGGACCGGGTCTCGTCACCACCACCTTCATACTCAACCAATCGGCCTGAGGTCAGAATGATGGGGAAGTCCTTGCTGAAGTCCTTCTTCTGGATGGACTCGTACAGGGTCGGGACACGCCAGAAGGTCTTGTCCTCGTAGGTCGGATAGTCCTCCACCAGGTCTCGGCGGTTGGTATAGAGGGGTTCGCGATGAAGCGGCACGGGGTCCGGGAAGTTCCAGACGATGGCGCGGGCCTTGGCGTTACCAAAGGGCGCGCACTCGTGTTTGATCGCCACACGCTGGATGCCGCCAGACAGGTCGGTTTTCCAGTTGGTTTCGGGGCCGGCAACGGCATCAATGCTGGCCCGCTCTTCGGCCGTCAGGTCGCCATCCCAGCCCAGGTCCATCAGCATCTGCATGGTGAATTCTGGGTATCCGTCCTTGATCTCGGAGTTTTTCGAGTAAACGCCGTCCGCCAGCAGGTTTTCGCCGTTGCGTTCAACGCCAAAGCGGGCACGGAAGGTAAGGCCACCTTTGGACACCGGCAAAGACATGTCATAGAGCACGTGTGTGCCCGGATGGTTCATTTCCGGTGTGCCCCAGGATGGCCATGGCAGGCCGTAGATATCACCATCGCAGGGGCCACCCACCGCACGCAGTGTGGTCTTGTCGAAGTGGTGCTGGTTGGCCATGTGCTTTTTCAGGCGCTCGGGCGACTGACCGGTGTAGCCGATGGTCCACATGCCACGGTTGAATTCACGGGTGATGTCCTCGACGACCGGTTCATTGCCTTCAATGGCAATATTGCGGAACATGCGATCGGTGAAGCCGAACTTGTCCGCGAACAGCTTTATGATTTCGTGATCGACCTTCGACTCGAACAACGGCTCAACGACTTTCTCACGCCACTGCAGCGAACGATTGGAAGCGGTAACTGAACCCGAGGTCTCGAACTGGGTGGTGGCGGGCAACAGGTAGGCGCCGTCCTTGCGATCATGTAGCACCGCTGACACGGTAGGGAAGGGATCCACCACGACCAGCAGGTCGAGCTTTTCCATGGCTTCCTTCATTTCCAGCATCCGGGTCTGCGAGTTGGGCGCGTGGCCCCACAGCACCATGGCCCGGGTATTGTCGGGCTGCTCCAGGTTTTCCTTGGCTTCCAGAACGCCGTCAATCCAGCGCGATACGGGAATGCCTTTCTCGTTCATCATGGCTCTGGATTTGCCATCCTTGTCCCACACGGCAAAGCGCCCCTTGAGCCAATCCAGGTCCTCTTCCCAGACGCGGGCCCAATGAGCCCAGGAGCCAGCGGCCAGGCCATAGTAGCCGGGCAGGGTATCGGCCAATACACCCAGGTCAGTGGCGCCCTGAACGTTGTCATGGCCACGGAAGATATTGGTGCCGCCGCCAGGAGCGCCCATGTTGCCCAGTGCCAGTTGCAGCACACAGTAGGCGCGGGTGTTGTTGTTGCCATTGGTGTGCTGGGTACCACCCATGCACCAGATGACCGTGCCAGGGCGGTTATTCGCCAGGGTACGAGCGACGCGCTCAAGCTGTGCTCCAGGCACACCGGTTACACGCTCGACTTCCTCAGGGTTCCATTTCTTTACTTCCTGCCGGATGTCGTCCATGCCGTACACCCGGGTGCGGATGAACTCCTTGTCTTCCCAGCTGTTCTCAAAGATGTGCCACAACAGGCCCCAGACCAGCGCGACGTCTGAGCCCGGACGAAACCGTACATACTCGTCCGCGTGCGCGGCGGTGCGGGTGAAGCGAGGGTCGCAGACAATCAGCGGCGCGTTGTTTTCTTCCTTGGCTTTGAGAAGATGCAGCAGCGACACCGGGTGCGCTTCCGCAGGGTTACCACCGATCAGGAAGATCGCTTTCGAGTTGTGGATATCGTTGTACGAATTGGTCATCGCACCGTAGCCCCAGGTGTTGGCTACGCCGGCAACCGTGGTCGAATGGCAGATCCGGGCCTGGTGATCAACGTTGTTGGTGCCCCAGTAGGCAGCGAATTTGCGGAAAAGGTAGGATTGCTCATTGTTGAACTTTGCGCTTCCCAGCCAATAGACCGAATCCGGACCGCTTTCCTCGCGGATCTGTAGCATCTTGTCGCCGATCTCGTTGATCGCTTCGTCCCAGGAGATTTTCTGCCACTGTCCGCCGACCATTTTCATCGGGTACTTGAGACGGCGTTCGCCGTGAGCGTGTTCACGTACTGAGGCGCCTTTTGCACAATGCGCACCCAGGTTGAAGGGGCTGTCCCAACCAGGCTCCTGCCCGATCCAGGTGCCATTCTGCACTTCAGCCTCGACCGTGCAGCCAACCGAGCAGTGGGTACACACGGACTTTTTGCGAACAATTTTCCCACCTTCCGTCGATGGGGTGGCGGCCTCAACGCGGCCGGATGTTAGTGACAGAGCTGCCAGACCACCCACTGTGACACCGGAGGCGGCCAGGAAACCACGACGATCCATGGTTTTGGCAGCGAGGGATGAAAGTAAAGAACCAGCACGGGGGCCTTTCGCTACCCCGTTGGTTTTCTTTCTTAACATGTCAATTACCTCTCTCTTTTTATTCTCGTTTTACGGAGGTGTGGCCATTCAAGAGCCTTTCGCAACCTTGAATGACGCACGCTTCCTTAAAAGCGAGCCGATTCGAAGTACTTACGTGTGTGTTCAGTGTCACGCAGACCGCGGCTTTTCGGGGCTTCTTTCACCACCTCGGCTGCGGCGTTGGGGGAAACTGCCAGCGCAACAGCCGCAGGCGCTGCAGCTGCTGCCACCTTCAAGAAACGGCGGCGGCTGTTTTCACGTTTCGGGTTGTCCATTGGACACCTCCACCTGAGTTAAGGGACCAGGCAGGTCCCAGTTATTGAATGGCAAAAGCATCAGCCTCAACGGCCATGAAAGCCCGGCCCAGCGAGCCCACAGGCGCGTAGAAAACCGCGCTTTGCGCTTCTTCCAGATCGGTAAAGAACAGTGCCGCCCACTTCGCCAGGTGTGCGTCGAAAAAGGCTTTTTGAGAAGGCTGGTCACTGTCACACAGGAACTCGCCCGCAATAATGCCGGCCATGATTTCGCACAGCGTGCCCATGTGATCTTCCGGTTCTTTAACGTTGTCTCTTGCCTTGATGCCCCTGGCCATCAGGTCGCTGCGCAGATCCGCAAGGGGCTTCTCGTTGAGAAAGCCGGTCAGGTAATAACTGGTGTAGGGCAGTAATTCCCCACGACCAATGCCAACGAAAAGGTTGTTGAACTCCCGCTCGGCATCCTTGGACGTGGTGCGTTGGGCAAGGGCAGCGAGGTTTCTGGAGGCGGTTCCTATCGGAGTGTCGTCGCCCTTTAAGGTCGCCAGTCCCCGCAGCAACTCACTTGAAGGTGGGCCGCCCAGCAAGACACCCAGCAACTGATACATTTGGGCACGGGCTCGATCTTCGTCGCTGATCGAGCGAGGGCACTGAACTTCTGCAGTGTTGGCCAAGACGTCTCTCTCTTCTTGTCTCTTGTTTATTGTTGTCTAATTTTTAATCACCGATCTACTGTATATAGCTCCGATTTGTGTCGGGCGCAACTACAGTTGCTAACGATTCACGAATCGCCAAAACGCATTCGTGGGCGGTAGCGCGGTGTCGATTCTTCCCCGGTTTTGGTGACCACTGGTTGGGTATGGCCAGCAGTATCTGATGGAACTTCTTCGAAGTCGGACTCGGATTCCTCGATGGCTTCTGCAGGTTCCGGAGGCGCCATCGTTACCGCAGTTTCGGCCTGCTCCGTGTGCTCTGTGATGGAGTCCCCGCGTTCTTTATCAGCCTGCTCCCCCGCCTTTTTGGTTCGGTCGATCAGCCCTTGTCCCACCTTGTAGAGGGTCTTTACGGCCCCGGTCGCGCTAGCCGCGCTGGTGAAATCCTCATCGTAGTCATTGAGCCCGTCCAGCACGGCAAGTACGGGGTTGGATTTCCAAAGTGATCGCAGGGCCCTGCGGCGTAGCAGCTCGGGGATTTCTTTGCGCATGAACCCGGTAATATCGGTACCCAGCTCAATGGCATCAGGATCTGGTAAGCCGTATTTCTCCAATACATCGTGCTCGGGCAAGGTCTGATTGATGGCGAGTTCCTGTTCTTCCGGTGACGGCTCGGACTCGACCGAGGGCGCCGCCGGCTCAGTTTTATTACCGGTTTCTGCTTTCTTGCGCGACCAACGTTGCAGGCGTGACTCAGCCATCACTGAATCCTCGGTTTTTTGATGTTGGCGGGTGCGCGAAAGACGTCGCTCTCCTGACGGATACGCGGATCGCCTTTGGCGTCTTCGATACCATCGACTTGGACACTGTCACGACGCCGTTTCTTGAAGGGCTCTTCGATGTAGTGCATATCGACAAACTCTTTGATCCAGGCCGCCAGAGACTCGGGAATGGGCACAGGCTCGACGATACTTTCGCCACTGTCCTGTGCATCCAATGCCTCATGGGCACTGGCGGTAATGGAACTGACGGCCCACCCTGAGGGAGAGCGACCGGTCTGGTCCTTATCCATGACAATCCAGACGGAGGGAACGGCCATGTTCAGGGATACAAGGTAGCCTTCCACGTCGGCGCGAAAGAGCTCCATGGTCACCGTGCCTGCGTGGTAATCCACGTCATCGCCTTCACGGATCAGTTCTTTCCAGAACGCCTCGGGGGCGCCCGGTATGACCGCCACCGGCTTCCAGATATACCGCGCCCACTGGGTTACGCCAGGGGACTGGCGAACGACGGCACCGACTTGTAACGCGCGTTTCCAATGATCTGTGCGACTGCTCATGGCTGCTCTCTTTTGTTATTCCTTCAAGCTAGCAGGAGGTCAAAAAATATCCAACTTTCCAATTGTCCAAAAACAAACGGCTGTGGCATGCTCGAAGAGCTATAGTGTTTCGTATACGTATAACAACAATGAAAAGAGTCGAGTTCCTGATGACGGCACACAAGACCTTACTGCTATGCAGCTGCGATAAAACACAGTCCTTTGATCCTGAGGCGCTGCGCAAGGCCGCAGCCGCTGAACAGGTAATCGCGGTGGATCAATTGTGCGGCCACGACATGAAGATGGCCGCTGAGCACCTGGGTGGTGATGCAGACGTACTCATTGCCTGTGGCCAGCAGGCTGCCCTGTTTGAGCGTCTGGGCGAGGATGTGCAAGCTGAAATCGGGCACTCCGCGCCGCTGGGCACCATCGACATCCGGGACCGGGCTGGTTGGGGGAGCGCGAGTGCAAACCCCAAACGTCAGCATGCCAAGCAAGCGGCCCTGGTTGCCGCGGCCCAGCTGCCAGCTCCGATTGCGCCTGCGAAAACGATCCGCTCCAGCGGGGTGTGCTGTATCGTTGGCCCCACCGAACAGGCCGTAAGAATGGCCGAGCTGGTACAGGACGAGCTGGGGGTTACCTGTATCGTCAACGATGCCGGCCCCATACAGCTTCCCTCTGCCGCCTACGACGTGGCCAGGGGCCGACTGACGTCAGCCTATGGCGCACTGGGCAATTTCAGAATGGAGTTTGCCCAGTTGCAAACCCTGAATCCCGCCGGCCGTGGTGCACTGGGTTATGGCGAGGTGCAGGCCACCGCTAGTAGCGAATGTGATGTGTTTATCGACCTCCGTGGTGGCGCTCCGGCCTTTCCCAGCCATCAGAAGCGCAACGGTTATTTCTGGGCCGACCCCGCCAAAACCGGGGAATTGGAGCGCATTGCCCTGACAGCCCGGGAGCGGGTTGGTGAGTTCGAGAAAACCGTCTACTTCAGGTTGGAAGAGTCCCTGTGCGCCCACTCCCGGGCCAACAAAACCGGCTGTACCCGCTGCCTGGATGTCTGCCCTACCGAGGCCATTTTTTCGTTCGGTGACCACGTGCAGATTGATTCGGATATCTGTGCCGGTTGTGGCTCCTGCGCGGCTGTTTGCCCGACCTCAGCCATCACCATGAACGAAAGCCCGTTCGAAGCCCTGACCAAAGCCGTGGACGTGATGGCCAGGGTGTATCGTGAACATACCGAAGAATCCCCTCGGCTGGTGTTCCATACCCTGGACGCCGGTGGTGAGGCCATGGCGCACCTGGCACGGTACGGCGATGGGCTGGCGGACGACCTGATTCCGATGGGGCTTGAGCATATCGATCGTATCGGCCATGCCGAGATCCTGGCCGCACTGGGCGCCGGCTATGCGGAAGTCCTGCTGCTGGCGGACAACGAGACTGACCGCCAGGCCGTTGCCGCGGAAGTGGAACTGGCTCAGGCCATGGTGAGCGGTGCCCACCATTCGCCCACCCGGATCCGGGTGGTTGCGACTGACGAGCTCAGTGCAGAAGGGGACAATGCGGGCCGCGTCAGTGAGCCCGTGTTACTGGTTGGCGGCCGCCGTGACATCACACGGGTTACCGTCAGTGCGATGGCGGACGGTGTTGAAGCGCCGATCCCCCTGCCACAGGGCGCGCCCTATGGTGCTATCGAAATCGATTCCGATAAATGCACGCTCTGTCTGGCCTGCGTGTCTCTGTGTCCGACTGGCGCCCTTGGCGACCATCCGGACCGGCCGGAGGTTCAGTTCACGGAAAATGCCTGTGTTCAGTGTGGCATCTGCGACAGCACCTGCCCCGAGACAGCCATCAACCTGAAGCCGCAACTGGATCTGTCCAAGGGGGCGCTAAGCGCCCGGGCACTGCACGGCGAGGAGCCTTTCGAATGCATCAAGTGTGGAAAGCCCTTCGGTGTTGCCAGCACCATCAACCGGATCGTTGAAAAACTGGAGAATCAGCACTGGATGTACAAAAACGCCGATAACGTCCAGCTTATAAAGATGTGTGACGACTGTCGGGTGAAATCTCAGTTCCACGGGGAAAACGCGCCTCTGGCAGGAGGAGAGCGCCCAAGGGTTCGCACCAGAGACGACTACCTGGACAGCTAGAATAAAAACAGGACGCGACATGGTTGAATACACCGAAGTAGGAAAACCGAACCTGATTGGTACCGACGCTCCCCGGCCTCAGGACAAGAACCCTAAAGGCGTTGACCGCATCATTGCCATCGCCTCCGGCAAAGGGGGAGTCGGAAAGTCGACCGTGGCCTCCAACCTGGCGGTTGCACTGGCTTCGAAAGGTCTGAAAGTGGGCCTGTTGGATGCCGATGTGTACGGTCCCAGCCAGCCCCGCATGATGGGTGTTTCAGGTCGGCCGTCCAGCCCTGACGGAAATACCATACTGCCGCTGCGCAATCACGGGGTGACCCTGATGTCCCTGGGCCTGATGGCCTCCGATGATGAAGCCATTGTCTGGCGCGGGCCCATGTTGATGGGCGCCCTGCAACAGATGATGAACCAGGTGGACTGGGGCCGGCTGGATGTCTTGCTGGTGGACTTACCCCCGGGCACCGGTGATGTCCAGATGACCCTGAGCCAGAAATTCTTTGTCGCAGGGGCGGTTGTGGTCTCAACCCCCCAGGACATCGCGTTAATGGACGCGCGCAAAGGCATCGATATGTTCAAACGGATGGATGTGCCCCTGTTCGGCCTGATTGAAAACATGGCCTCTTTTATCTGCGATGGTTGCGGCAAAGAGCACCATCCTTTTGGGCACGGGGGCGCCAGGGCGGAGGCTGAAAAATTGGGCTCGCCCTTCCTGGGCGAGATTCCGCTGGATCTGGACATCCGCGTTGGTTCGGATGGCGGTGTCCCGATTGTGGTATCGAAGCCGGATAGCCCTCAGTCGAGGGCTTTTCAGCGCATCGCCGATGAACTGATCGCCTCCGAAGTGTACGCCGAGGCCATGCGATGAGCGTGTCGCCGCGCTTACCACCGCTGTTTACGGGCGAACGGGTGCCAAACCAGACGGATCCGTTTGATAAGGCCGTCAGCCGTGCCATTGCCGGAGTTGATTCCGGCACGATCTTCTATTCCGACGCGGTGGACGTTTTGCGCGCGGCCCTGGTGCTGGCGCCGGAAACCTCATTGGAAGAGGCTGTCCAGGTGGTCTACGTGGCCCAGATAGGCCTGGCTGAAAGTCTGGGCGCGCTGGCCCCGCCCGAAGTGCCGGTGTTCTTCCAATGGCCCGATCGTATCAAGGTCAATGGCGCGGTGTGCGGCGGTGTCCGTTTTGCTGCGGATGTGTCAGATCCCAGCGCTCATCCAAACTGGCTGGTTGTCGGCATCGATGTGCCTTTTTTGCCGGTGGGCGGCGAGCCGGGCGAGACGCCGAACCAGACCTGTCTGCACGAGGAAGGCTGTGTTGAGATCACGCCCATGGCGCTTCTGGAAAGCTGGTCCAAGCACACATTGTTGTGGCTGACTTACTTCATGGACAGTGGCTTTGAGCGTATACACAATGAGTGGCGGCCACGCTGTGACACCCTGGGTAAAATGATCGACCTGCCAAAGCCCGGGCTCTTTGTGGGCCTGGATGAAAAGGGCCGGATGCTGTTGCGCCAGGATGTCATGACCGAAACAGTGAGTTTGATCGAATTTGCGGAGCACGTATGAAACTGGCCCGAACCCTGCGACTGGATGTATCCGATGACAATGTATTTGACCTGCCGGCTCCCAGCGGTGAATGGGCGATATCCGGCGGGTTTGAGTTTTCCAACTGGACCGAAGCGGACCTGAAGGGCAAGGCCCGGCAGGCCTTCAGCAATGGTTGGTACAGCATCGAGTCAGGCGGTCGTGCCAGTTTTGTGGGCGTGTGCGACATCACCGAAGCGGAGTTGGAGCAGTTACGCCAGACCTTGGCGCAGACGTTTGTTGAGTGTTACGGCGCTCCGGATATCGATGCGGCCTATCCGGTCGCCTGTGAGGAAATCGACCAGATGCGCAGCATGTGTGAGGACTTCGAGGACAACACGCTGTTGATGGTCAGCCGCACGCTCACCGAACTGGGTGTTGAGGAAACCTACCGCTCCCGGGGCCCGCAGGATGCATCGCTGGAGGCCTTTGCCGTACATGGCAGCGTTGACTGATTACAGTCCGAAACTGCCATAGGGAATAAACCGCACCAGGGTGCCCGGTTCTATCTGCTGGGCGCTTTCGTCCAGCTCCACCAAACCCTCGGACCAGGCCAGGCCGGTTACACGTCCAGAGCCCTCAGAGCCAAATACCTCAACCTGCCCATCCCGAACGCGGGCCCGCAACATCTCGCTGCGCCCCGGTTTCTTATTCTTGGAAAAACCAGCGGGCACGAGATAGCCCTGGGGTTCGAACCAGTTCCCTCCTGCCAGCAAGGCCATCGCCGGCGCGCCAAAACGCAGTGCGCAGACCCAGGCGGCGACCGGGTTTCCCGGCAAACCCACCACAGGCGTTCCCTGGAACATGGCCAGCGCCAGCGGGCGGCCCGGTTTGATCGCAATGCGCCAGTTACTGATGTCACCGTGTGCTTTCAGCATTTTCGACACATGATCCTCGTCGCCGGCAGACACGCCGCCGCTGGTGAGGATCAGGTCGCATTGTTCCGAGCCTCGCTCCAGCGCCGCTTTGACTTCTTCGGCCCGGTCGAGCACATGACCAAGGTCCACCAGCTCATAGCCCAGTTGTGCCACCAGAGCATTCAGCATTGGCCGGTTGGCGTCATAGATCTGCCAGTCGGTGACGGCTGAGCCGACGGGCTTTACTTCATCCCCCGTGGATAAAACGCCGACGCGCAGGCGGTGATAGACGTCGACCGAGTCGACACCCACGCTGGCAAGTACTGAAATCTGGGTTGGCGTCAGGCGGGTGCCTGCCGTGAGGATTTGATCCTGTGCCTTGATGTCCTCGCCGGCTTTGCGCGCGTTGGCGCCGGCTTTTAACGTGCCGTTCAACTGCAGTTGGCCATCTCGGACTTCGCAGTCTTCCTCGAGGACCACGGTATCCGTGCCGGCCGGAATCACCGCGCCGGTCAGAATCCGGATGGCGTGGCCCGCAGGCACGTTCCCCATATACGGTTCCCCGGCGGCGCTGCGGCCCTCAATCAGGGGCAGGCTGCAGGGTACGTCCGTTAGCGGCCCTGCGAAGGCATAGCCGTCGACCGCGGAATTGTTGCTTGGGGGATGAGCGCGAGGCGCAGAGACGTCGCTTGCCAGGATTCGCCCATTGATCTGCGACAGCGAAACGGCGTGTTCCACCTCCACTACCGGATGTAGGCGTGAGCGCAGCCGCTCCAGTGCCTCTTCCACCGGCGTCCAGTTCACCCCGGGGGGCAGGGCGAAACAATCGTTACGAAGTGGAGTCGTTGTTTTCCCGTTCATGATGTCCCTGGGCTCAGAATAAAGTCAGCGATGGCGGGTACATTGTTTACATCGAAAACGGGGCCCGGGAAATCCGCAGCGTAGTCCACTACATAGTCCGCCACCAGGGCAATGATACTGTCGTCCTCCGGGTAGAGGGGCGCACGGGCGCTTTCCTGCCTGTGCACTTCAATCTTGGGATGCGGGTGGGTTTTAAAGCCCTCGACCACCACCCAGTCGCAGGGGCCCAGCCGCGCCAGCAATTCATCCAGCGTTGGCTCTTCAGCGCCGCGCAGTTCGTGCATGATGGCAAAGCGTCGCCCGCCCGCCAGGATAACCTCGCGAGCGCCGGCATCGCGGTGCTTGAAGCTGTCGGTACCGGGTTGGTCGACATCCACCCCGTGATGGGCGTGCTTGATCGAGTTAACCGTTAACCCCCTGCTGGACAGCTCGCGAATCAAGGCTGCTGCCAGCGTGGTTTTTCCGCTGTTCTTCCAGCCCACAATGCCGATGACATTCACTTCAGGTGCTTCTCCGCCCAGGCCAGGTCTTCCGGTGTGTTGATGTTGAAAAAGTCGTCCTCGCCGAACACCACCAGGGTTTCACCCTGGGCTTGTGTCCACTGGCGGATTTTGCGCACGCCGTCGTTCAGGGCGGCTCGAAGATCATCCCGCAACGCGACCCGCCAGCGGCCAAACGTTGGCTGGGGCAGGCGACCACGTTCCGGATCCGGTGTCGCTGCGAGCACCACGGGCGTGTCATGCCCGGCCAACCGTGCAGCGAGGTCCCGGGGGAACGAGGGGGTGTCCGCAGCGACGCTGATCAGCCATTCATGCCCTTGTTCGGCCGCCCAATCCATGCCCGCCAGAACACCTGCCAGCGGGCCTGGAAAATCAGCGATTGAATCAGCCACCACTGGCAGACCCAGATCATCAAACCGACTCAGATCGCCGTTGGCGTTCAACACCACGGCGTCCACCTGCGGTGTGATCCGGTCGATGACCCGCTGGATCAACGACTGATCACCCAGCATCAACCGTCCCTTGTCGCCGCCGCCCATCCGGTTGGCCTGGCCGCCCGCCAGAATGACCGCGCAATCAGTCATGCTCGGCCCCTTTTCGACGGTGCTTTTTGTCCTCGTCAGGAACCTGTGACAAGTCCTGATCGAACACCAGGCGGTGTTGCCCACTGAGGCACGTGAACTTTTTACCGCGCATCCGACCGATCAGGGTCAATCCGACCTGCCGGGCAATATCGACGCCCCAAGCGGTAAAGCCCGACCGGCTGATCAGGGTCGGGATTCCCATCAGGGAGGTTTTGATGACCATTTCGGAGGTCAGGCGGCCCGTGGTGTAGAGGACTTTGTCGGCGGCGGTGATGCCGTTCAGGTACATCCATCCTGCGATCTTGTCCACCGCGTTGTGGCGCCCGACATCCTCCATGTAGGCCAGAATCTGGCGATCCTGACACAGAACCGTGCCGTGAATGGCGCCGGTTTCCATGTACAGGCTGGGAGTGTGGTTGATCTGGTAGGAAAGATCGTAAAACGTGCTGGTGTGCACCGGTGTGTCTGGTAGCGACAGGCCTTCAAGCCCTGCCATCATGTCACCGAACACCGTACCCACGGCGCAGCCGGACGTCCGGGTTTTCTTTTCCAGTTTGTCTTCGACATCGGTAACACCTGCGGTACGCACCACGGCGACTTCCAGCTCTTCGTCGAAGTCAATTCCGGTGACCTGATCGTTTTCCTTCAGCATACCTTGATTCAGGAGAAAGCCGAGGGCCAGATACTCCGGGTGATCGCCAATGGTCATGGCGGTGACGATCTCCTGGCTGTTCAGATAGATCGTCAGAGGGCGCTCTTCGATCACGCTGATGGACTTTGATTGACCGTTTTCATCAACGCCCTCGACGGCGCGGGACAAACGAGGGTCTTTGGGATCGGGCAGTATCGGATTAATGGTCATTGTTGTTATAGCTCTTCCAGGAACGCCACGGATTTGAATATCGATGCACGTCCCCAGAGATTAGCCTATTTGGCATTCGGGAAAAACAGCTGTTGTCCGTCCACCTCGAAGTCCGCGATCGCTTGCTGGCCATCCCCGGAAATCAGCCAGTTATGCCATTGTTTCGCCAGATCGTGTTTAAGGTGCGGGTGCTTCTCTTCGGAGATCAGCAAGCTACCATACTGGTTGAACAGCACTTCGTCGCCGGCAAAAAGCAGCGTCAGGTTCTGGCGGTTGCCAAACGCCACCCAGGTGGCGCGGTCCGACATCACGTACGCATCCATGGCCGCAGCGGTGTTGAGCGTTGGCCCCATGCCGCTACCGAGTTCGCGGTACCAGTCGCCGTCGGGTCTGACGCCGGCGTTCTCCCAGAGGCGCAGCTCGGCGCGGTTGGTGCCGCTGTCATCGCCGCGTGAGGTGAAGGGTGCCTTGGCATGGGCAATCGCCGCGAAGGCCTCGGCGGCACTTTGTGCTTTCCCGATATTCGCCGGATCGTTCGCAGGGCCAATCAACACGAAATCGTTGTACATGACATCGGCCCGCTCGCTGGCGAAGCCGTTTTCGACAAAGCGTTTTTCCCCGGCGGTATCGTGTACCAGGAGGCTGTCGGCGTCGCCGCGGCGGGCGATTTCAAACGCCTGACCGGTGCCCACCGCCACCACCCGCACGTCGATGCCGGTGGCCTCTTCGAACTGCGGTAAAATGGCGTCGAACAGCCCCGAATTCTGGGTTGAAGTCGTTGAGGCCAGGGTGATGTAGTCATCGGCATAAGCGCCGAGCGCCACGCTCATGCCGGTGACACTTGCGAGTACAAGGATTAATGCCTTTTTCATCTTGCTGTCTCCTTTTGCGTGTTTCGAACGTCCAATGAGTAACGCGTCGGCAAAACCGTCAGAGCCGAACTATTCCATCAGTTCTCCGGCAATAAACGCTTGCCCCTCCCGCGAGACGGGGCTATTGAAAAAGGTTTCGGCAGAGGTGTGTTCACACACTTTCCCGCCAGAGAGAAACAACACATCCCCGGCAAGGCGCCTCGCCTGATGCAGATCGTGAGTGGTCATGACGATGCGCGTTCCCCGCTGATGAAACTCGCGTACCGCGGCCTCCACGCCTTTAATCGCCGCCGGGTCGAGTGCGGAGGTAGGTTCATCCAGAAACAGCACCTGGGGAGCAAGTACCCAGGCACGGGCCAGTGCCAGGCGCTGCTGCTCGCCGCCGGAGAGTACGCGCGCGGGCGTGTTTGCGCACGGGGTCAGCCCAAAATGCTCAAGCGCCTCACAAGCGATCTTTGTACGTGTCTTGCGGGGGACATTATTCACCGCTAACGCGTGAACGAGATTCGCCAAGGCTGAGCGGCGCAACAGTACCGGTTGCTGGAACACCATCGCTTGGCGGGGGCGTCTCTCAATTGACCAGGCCACCCGTCCCTGAGTCGGTGGGAGCAAACCGTGAGCCAGCCGCAACAGAAGACTCTTGCCCGCCCCGTTAGGCCCCATCACCAGGGTGGGGCCGGTGCCGTCCAGGGTGAATGAGCAGGGGCCCAGCAGTGCCTTACCCTGCTGGCTGAAGGCTACGCCATCAAAACGCAGCGTTGGTGGCGGAAGGAGGGCAGCCGAAGCAAGGAGTGGAACGTTAAATGAAGTCATCCTATCCGCCTTCTGGTCAGTTCACCTACCAAAAAGGCACCTGCGTTGATCAGCATGACCAGCGTCAGCAGCACGATTCCCAGCCCCAGCGCCAAGGGCAGGTTGCCCTTGCCGGTTTCCAGCACAATGGCGGTGGTCATGACCCGCGTGACCCCATCAATATTGCCGCCCACCATCATCACCGCGCCCACTTCGGCGCTGGCGCGGCCAAAGCCGGCGAGCAGAACAGTCAATAGCGCAAAACGGGCATCCCACAGCAGGGTGGGCATCATGCGTGAACGGGACATACCCAGTGACATAAACTGCTCGCGGTATTCACCCAGAAGCTCTTCCACCTTCTGGCGCGAGAGCGCGGCCAGAATCGGTAACACCAGTACCACCTGGGCAATGACCATGGCCCCGGGTGTAAACAGGAACCCCCACTCACCCAGCGGGCCGGCTCGCGAGAGCAGTAAATAGACGGCGAGCCCAGCCACCACCGGCGGCAATCCCATCAGGGCATTGAGCACGACAATCATGACGCTGCGCCCGGGGAAGCGCCACAGTGCCACCGCCGCCCCGAGGGGAAACCCCAGCACAGCCGCGATCAGTACCGCCAGAAGCGACACCTGCAGCGAAAGCGCCACGATCTGAAAGAGCGAAGCGTCGAGGTTTAGCAGTAGCGACAGCGCTACGTAAAACGCATTATTTTCCACAGCTGCGTCTCCTTGTTATTGAGCATCGTGGAGTTTCTGACTACGCTTTGCACAGCCTGTTGAAAAATATGCAGCTAAAAACAGTTTAGTGCTTTTCCAGGCGGCAGGAGAGATCAATGACGCTTCCCGCTTACCTCACCACGGCCGAAGCTGCCGAGTATCTGCGCCTGAAAGAGCGCAAAGTCTATGATCTGGTCAGCCAGGGCGTCATTCCCTGTGTGCGGGTGACCGGAAAGCTGTTGTTTCCACGCCAGCGTATTGATCTGTGGTTGATGAACCACCTGGAAGGTGACGACGCTGTCAGTTCGCCGACCCCGCCGGTCCTGGCAGGCAGCCAGGATCCATTGTTGGAGTGGGCGGTGAAAGAGAGCGGCGCGGAACTGGCGCTGCTGTGCCAGGGGAGTGGTGATGGCGTACAACGGTTAATCGCCGGTCGCGCAATGCTCGCGGGGATGCATATCTGGCACGCCGATAGCCGGGACTACAATGATCCTGTCACGTTGGGGCTGAGTGGCATGCGTGACCTGGTGCTGATTCGCTGGGCGAAGCGCCAGCAGGGGCTCCTGTTAGCCGCCGATAACCCTCACCGACTCGCCCGCTTGGAGGATATCGCCCGCCCGGGCATACGTCTCGCGCATCGCCAGCCTGATGCCGGCGTTAGCCATTTACTGCAGAGCTTGCTTGCTCGACACCGCATAGATGCCGAACACCTCACGTGGGCAACACATCCGTCGCTTAGCGAAGACGATCTCGCCTTGGCCATTCGACAGGGCGAATCGGATGTTGGCGTGGGAATCGAAGCGGCGGCGCGGCGCCAGGGGCTCGCTTTTATACCTTTGCAGCAGGAGCATTTTGATCTGGCTATGCGCCGGCGCCACTATTTTGATCCGGCCATGCAGAGGCTGCTGGCGTTTGCCGGTAGCGAGCGCTTCGTCCAGCGCGCCGAGGCGTTGGGCGGTTACGACATCACCGAGTTGGGACATGTCGTCTATAACGCGTGAGAGTTGCCAATAATAACGTTAATAAAAACTGGCCAAGAATCAGGAGCGCGCATGCCCTTGAACCCGAAAGATTCAGTGAAGGAGGTCAGCGGGGCGCTGGGTGACATCGGTACCTTGCTGCCACTGAGTCTTGGAGCAATTGGCGTGGCAGGGTTGGCACCGATACCCGTAATGCTGGGGTTTGCCGCGTTCTACATTGCAACGGGGTTGTACTATCGGCTGCCGATACCGGTACAACCCATGAAAGCGGTTGCTGCGCTGTTGCTGACCACCGAGGTGACGTCCCAGAGCCTGGTCGCCAGCGGTGTGCTGGCAGCAGGCGATGTCCATGCTGGTGTTCCCTCAACTGGCGCTTACGATCACCAATGCCATCGTACTGACCGCCTTGGTGGTTGGGGATTACTTCGGTGAGCAATCTCATCGCGTGTCGCCAGCCCGACTGTCGGTGACGACGGGCTTGGCGAACCTGTTTCTCGTTCCGCTCGGCGCCCTGCCCATGTGTCATGGCGCCGGAGGCGTGGCCGCGCACCATCGTTTCGGTGCCGGAACCGGCATGGCTCCCATTGTGCTGGGAACCGCTTTGCTCATGGTTGCTTTCCTGCCGGGGGGCTATCATTGATCGCTGCCATTCCGGTGGTGGGTCTCGGGGCCTTGTTGTTGGTAGCGGCTGTAGAGCTTGCCATGTCCAGGCGTCTCTGGGCCGCGAAGCCGTCTTGCTGGCCGGTTATCGCGACAACCGCACTGGTGACCGTCTGGGCCGACCCCTTGTTCGGGCTTCTGGCGGGTGTGGTTGCGGAAACAGTTCGGGCGGCTTGGGTGCGAGGAAACAGGGTAGGATCGGAACTTATGAAACAACCCATCACTGGCTATCACAAAGACAAGGAAAACCACTGGGTCGCTCAGTTGGCATGCGGCCATAATCAGCATGTGCGTCATTCGCCGCCTTGGGTGAACCGCCCTTGGGTCACTTCGGCGGTAGGTAGAGAGTCGATGCTGGAGCTTGAGCTTGACTGCAGGAAATGTGAAGAAGGTGCGCTGCCGGATGATCAACCGTGATCAGGTTATCGATAGTGTCCACTTATTCTCTAGCGGATACGGGTTCTACCCCGTTACTCGGACGCACCGCGACGCAGAGTCCGTGCTGGTGTTTCACCAAAACGGGCTCGGTAGGCGCGGGAAAAGTTACTCACATAACCGTAGCCGACCTTGTCTGCCACGACTTTGACAGGGTGGCTGCCGTCTTCCAGAAGACGAAGAGCCAGCTTCATGCGTTCATTGCGGATAAATTCGGCGCAAGTCTGGTCGTGCTTTTGTTTGAACAACTGGTCCAGTCGGCTTTCGGTCAGTCCCACCCGATCGGCCAGGGCCGGGATGGACAGCGTGGAGTCCAGGGCGCCGCTAATCTGATCCAGAAGATCCTGGTAGGCCTGCTCTTCCCACGGCGGCAGTGTGTCATCGGCGTCGGAGCCTTCCTCAAATCCTTCAATCAGTTCAGACAAAAAGAGGTTGGCGATGGCTTCCAGCTTCAAGTCGCGGCAAGCGCCATTGGCGTGGTGAGAAAACAATCCAGAGCCCAGTTGCCGTAAACGCGCGCTCGGCGTCATGGTGCGAATATGGCAGCTATCCCCATAGGGCACGTCAAATGCCTTGAGGGTGGCGGGCAAATTGCCGCCGAAGCGTGGGCGCAATGTGCTCAATGTGGAAGACGCACCAACATGACGAACCAGTTGCCCTTTGTGCAGTTGGAACTGCGAGCCCTGCTGGTCAACGCGCATCAGCAAGGCCGCGTCAGGGTGGAGCGTATGGCGCTCCCCATTGGGGCAAGCCAGTTCCGACTGTCCCTGTAGATGCAGGGCGCTCTCGATCCAGGGTTCGGTAGAGGATCCCTGCATGTCAAGAAAACAGTCTTCCAGCACCTCGTATTCCAGCCGGTCAACACAATGCCACTGGCAAACTGAAGCCGCTCCATGCGCCCACGAACGCCGGGGATATCAAAAGTGTTCCCGCCGGACATATTCAAAGTATGAATGCTGCCCTGCAATGAAAGGTCGTCCAGCTTTTTCATGATGATGCGCCATGATTTGTGTTTCTAGGGTTTCCCGCCCTTGGCCGGCGTATGACTGCGGCGAAAAATGATAAAACTCCGGAAAGTGATAAAAACAATAAGTAGTTCTTGCCCATCCCGCCTTCTACCCTACATCGCTTATAACAGAAAATTATATGTCGGAGTCGTTATGTCGCTCATCATTCAGCGCCGTATTGGGGGCATTGCCTTGCCCGTGTTGGATTCTACTCTGTTTCCAGCGCGACTTTTTCTTTCCTGTTGTTGATCTCGGTGCCGGCCTGTTCCGCGCCGGATGGTGCTGATGGCACAGGCCATGACGGTACCACCGGGGGGCGTGGTGAGAATGGCTACCATGGCAGCCTGTTCAGTAACGGCGGAGACGGCGGCGACGGCATGAGCCTGCTGTTTACCGGGGCGCGCCGATATTTGGCTGCTGAATTACCTGCCGGGGTAGATTGGGCAACGGACCTGACAACGCTGGCCGGCATCAATGATGGTGATCAGTTCAGTGTGACGGTCGACGGTGTTATATCGATTATTACCATTAACACCAATGTCCGATTTATCGCACTGGCGAGTGCGATTGATACGGTGCTGGAGCCCTATGGAATGAGCAGCTACGGTTTCAATCGCGCATCGGATGGCTGCACGCTGGATCTGCAGGGCAGCAGGAACTTTCTGTCTATGGAGCTGGCGAATGTAACCGGAACGCCGCTTTCCACCACAGGGTTCGACTTTGGTGCCGTGCCGGTGATTGTGGGCAGCAGCCCTCCGCCTTTTGAGCATTGCGGTAACGGCGGGGCCGGCGGGAAGTCTGACTATTTAATGGTAACGGCGGCTAAGGTGGCGATGGCGGCGCAGGGATCCTGGTAGACGCCAGCGCCAATATTCGTATCGACGCCGGTGCTCAGGTGCTGGGTGGTTACTGCATCACCGATTCCGCCCTGGCGGTGACCCAGGTCGGTACGGTCAATGCGGGTGCCAACCAAGCAACGGCGGCTCACTTTGTCAGTGGTGACAATCGCCTGACCCTAGAAAACGGTTATAGCCTGGGCGGCAATGTGCAGGCTAATGGCAATAATGATGTGTTGGCACTGGGCGGCAGCGCTGATGGCACCTTTGATACTTCGTTAGTTGGAACGGATGCCTCCGATATTTTTCGTAGATTCGAATCTTTTGAAAAAGCCGGTGGCAGCGCCTGGACGTTAACGGAAGGCACTGCTCAGGACTGATGGGTGAGTGAGGGGGGGGGGCACTTCGGTCTGATTGGCTCGGACGTCATCTGGACTGGCGACCATACCTTTACTGGCTCTGCCGTTCTTAACAATGGTGCGAGCCTTTCCCTTGGTGCCGCCGGCAATACCGGTTCCATTGTGGGGGATCTGCACTTCAGTCGTGTCAGCACCCTGGAAATCAATCGGGCCAACGACTACCTCTATGACGGTGCAATTTCTGGTGACGGTAACCTGATCAAGAACGGCGCCATGAATGGGGTGGGTTTTACCGTGAACAGAGGTGGCCTGCTGGGCGGCAGCGGCGCACTGGGCAATACCACGGTGCAATCCGGCGGCCCCCCTGGCGCCGGGCGAAGGCTTGGGCACGCTCACCGTCGACGGCAACCTGACCCTGGCCCAGGGCAGCCTGCTGGATTTCGAGTTTGGTGCGCCAAGCGTTGATTTCTCGACACCGGGCTCCAGCGACAGTGTTTCCATCAACGGCGATCTGGCTATCAATGGTGCCACGCTGACCCTGAACGACACCGGCAGCTTTGGTCGGGGCCTGTACCGCCTGTTTGATTACACCGGCTCCCTTTCCGGAAGCAACGGTGGCCTGCAGCTGGCCAGCCCGGATCCGTCCTACGGCCTGCAATACCTTACCGGCGACAAACAGATCAACCTGATCAACACCGGTGGCACCACGTTGAATTTCTGGAACGCCAACGGCTTGGCCAGCGGCACTACCCAGGGCGGCGGCGACGGCACCTGGACAGCGACGAATTCCGTCTGGACCGATGCCAGCGGTTCTGTCACCGGTCCCATGATCCCCAGCCCCGGCTTTGCCATCTTTGCGGGGGATGCCGGCACCGTAAAGGTATCTGATGTGGATGGCGCGGTGGAAGCCGACGGCCAGTAGTGGCTATCAGGCCACCATCGACAGTGTGATCAGCGGCAACAACGGCTTGATGAAAACCGGCGAAGGCACGCTGGTTCTGGAGAACCACAGAGTGGACGAAAGAACTGGCTGTGTCGGAATGTGATGTGAGCATCACCGGGCAGCCACAGGTCGTGGCTGAGCTCGCACCAGAGCATGAACCAGAACCTGAAGAGCTTACGGTAACGACACGGCCCACGGCGAGGATAGCTCGGTGACCGGGCAAGGTTGCAAAGGCAAGAGAGGTGATGATCTTAAAGACTGCCACAAGCCCGATCGCCGGGTCACGTTGTTGTTGGCTTCGCGAGTTCCGAGTTTTGGCGAAGAGGCAGGCATTAGCGCAGATGAACCATGACGAGCTGGAAAAGCAGATTTTCCGATCAAGATTGAAAAGGGATCTGTCGTGGTAAAATCGGTTGTGGAAAGGGCTGGAACCCCGTGGTACTCCCGAGTGAGAATTTCTGATTCCTCAAGAATGACCTTTGATTCGCTGCGCTGGATGGAGTTCACCCTAGCGAAGGTAAACGAGTCGTTGAGGTGCAGTCAGAAGAAACTGATCCAAGTTGGTGCCCGGTATTTCTTGGAGCGGGGTGAAGCTTTCATAAATGTTAGTTAAAACAATGGACTGAAAAACCTGAGCAGTTGGCCAGCTTTTTGCTGTGACCGTCTAGTAAGCGATTTAAACCAAAACGCGAAATGAAACAAAAGCTCAGGAGATTATCCATGAAACCCAAATCTAGCCTGGTACTTGCTGCCACACTCAGTATGTCCATGTCCGTACTGGCAGAAGACCCCATGAAGGTTGGCTTCGTTTACGTTGGTCCCGTCGGGGATCACGGCTGGAGCTATCAGCATGACTTGGGGCGTCTGGCCCTTGAAGAGCATTTTGGCGATAAAGTGTCTACCACCTATGTCGAGAACGTGAGTGAGGGTGCTGACGCAGAGCGTACCATTCGGCGACTCGCTCAGGCCGGCAATGATGTAATCTTCACCACCTCCTTTGGATTCATGAATCCGACGGCCCGTGTAGCAGAGCAATTTCCCGACATTACCTTCCTGCATGCCACGGGGTACAAGCGAGGTGAAAACCTTGGCACCTACTTGTCCGTCACCTATGAAGGTCGCTATGTCACTGGAACGGCCGCTGGTCTGGTGACCGAAACCGATACCCTGGGCTATATCGCCTCTTTCCCTATTCCAGAAGTCATTCGCGACATCAACGCCGTGTACTTGGGTGCCAAGGAGGTGAATCCGGATATTGAGCTCAAGGTCGTTTGGGTCAACACCTGGTTCGACCCGGCTAAAGAAGCTGATGCAGCCAATGCCCTGATGGACCAGGGGGTAGACGTGATTATTCAGCACACCGACAGCCCGGCACCGCTGATTGCAGCAGACAAGCGAGGCAATTGGGGTGTTGGTCAGGCCTCTGATATGCGGAAGTTTGGTGGCGATGCGCACCTGTTGTCTGTGGTAAATGACTGGGCGCCGTACTATATCGATACCGTGCAGTCGGTCATGGACGGGGCCTGGGAGCCGGCCGATTACTGGGGCGGGATTTCTGACGACGTGATTCAGGTGGTTGGTATCTCAGAGCGCCTGACCGATGAACAGCGCGCCAAAGTGAATTCGGTAATGGAGTCAATCGACAAGGGTGAGTTCCATCCGTTCACTGGTCCCCTGAAAGACCAGTCGGGCGAACTTCGGGTGCCTGAAGGTGTTTCAATGACCAAGGAAGAGTTGGCTGGCATGAACTGGTACGTTGAAGGTATGACCGCTACGCTGCCGCAATAAAAGCTTGCGCTTTTGCCCATAAAAAGCCAGCAGGTAAGTGGCCTGCCGGCTTTATTATGGGAAGTGCTTGTTCAGGCGTTTTTCAGGAGTGCCGCAACGCTATTCCGGACGCTTCGTGTCAAGTCCGCTTCGTCAAGGCCGGCGACACATCCGTCGCTGACGATGCGCTTGCCGTGTATAAAACTGTGCTTGACGTGTACCGGCTCACCGCACATAAGCGGTGACATCAGTGGAGCGTGCACGCCTGCAAAGCGTGGATTGTTGACGTCATACAGCACCAGGTCCGCCGCTTTTCCGACGGCCAGGCTACCGGTATTTTCCAGACCAAGGAGGTCTGCGCCACCCTGGCTTCCCCATTCAAGAACCTGCTCCAGTGTCGTGGCATCGGGCCCGTTCTGAGCCCGGTGAATTAACCAGGTCAGGTTCAGTTCCTGCAGCATCGATCCGGATTCGGCAGAGGCCGAACCGTCTACTCCCAGGGAAATGGGCACACCGGCTTCAGCCATCAGGATCACCGGGGCAATCCCGCTGCCAAGGCGGCAGTTTGAGGTGGGGCAGTGCGCGATGCCGGTCTGGGTGGCGGCGAGGCGTTCGATGGCATGAGCGTCACTGTGAACCAGATGCGCGTACCAGACGTCCTTCCCCAGCCAACCGCAGGATTCCGCATAATCGATCGCGCTCTGACCATATCTCTTATGGGCCTGAATTTCGTCGAAGTCTACCTCCAGCAAGTGCGAGTGCATTCTCAGTTTGTTTTCCCGTGCCCATTGCGCCTGGGCTTTCAGGCCTTCCGGAGAACTGGAATGGATCAGGCTGGTCGGCGCCACAACCAGTTTTTTCATGGCGTCTGGCCCGGCTTGATGGTGTTTTTTTCGGGTTGTGTCGAGGCGGTCGATGATTTGGTCGATACTTTCCGGCTCGATCTTGTGTTCGATCATGCCTTCATGGGAGCCGGTTTCCGTGGCGCTGCCCCGGCACAGAACCATCCGGATGCCGAGTTCCTCGGCGGCCTGCCAGACGGCGTCTTCCAACTCCGAGCTGGTGGTGCTGTGGTAAAGGTAATGGTGGTCGGCACAAGTGGTGGCGCCGGAACGAATCAGTTCATACAGTCCCAGACGAGCGGCATGGTACATAAGTTCTGGCGTCACCTTTGGCCAGAAGCGGTAGGGTACGCTGCTGAGCCAGCCTCCAAGATCCTGATTCAGCCCTTCCGGTACGCCCTTCATGATGGACTGGGCAAGGTGATGGTGGGTATTCACCAACCCTGGCCAGACCACGCAGCCGGACGCATCAATGACGGTTTCCGGGGCCTCCTGTGTGGGGGCGAGGGCGTTGCCCAGCTCGGTAATGTATCCGCCCCGGATGCGCAGGTCCCGGGCATCCGAAAACCCGGTGGACGCGACTGCGACGGCGTTCTTGATAAGGTAGTCCAATGGTTGCTCCTCTCGATGTTCAAGAGCAATGTCCCGAGGTGTTGCCGGTATCGCGCGTTCCTCTGACCGCTTCTACTCTTCTGAATGGTGGTTACCCCGGACTGCAATGCAAGATTGCGGCCATTTGCTGACCGGTTGGTCAGAGTAGGTGCTGCCTCGTTGTCGGCGGTTTTAATGCGCCACGCTGGTGCGAGGCTTCCGAAGGCTGCACTCGAATGGCTCTCCTGAAGCTCGCCCTGATACGCCGTGCAGGCCCGGGCCCCTGAATTTCAAAGCGGTTGCAGAGCTAGTCATATGGCACAAATGCTGCATCTTTTTGCATGGCAGGTCAGGTTCCTCCGGGGATCGCCTGCGAGTCTGAGTAGAAGCAGTCAGGAATCGCCAGACACGCGACTTCGGGTCATTGCTCAGTCGTCGACCGAAAGTGCCTGCAGGCGCGGTTGGCGGCGATGGCCATGCACTGCCTCCCGCATTCCTGCCATGTTTGCTTTCGGAAACCGTTCTAATCATTGGCGATATGCCGGGAGGCACAATGACTCACACTGCAGAAAAATACGCGCTGAAAGAACTGGACCTGGAAACGACCTTTGGTGGTATGGGTCGGGAGGTCGAAGGGGACATACCCGTTATCGATCTGTCCGACTTTGATCGCCGTAGAGAAGAGATCACTGATCAGCTTTGGCAAGCTGCCACTGACGTGGGCTTTTTTCAACTGTCCAATCACGGGCTTGAACTCGACCTGATCAAGCAGGCTTTTGCATTGTCCGAGTGCTTTTTTGCGTTGCCGGAAAGCAGCAAACAACAGTATCCGCTGAAAAAAGGACTGAATTCCGGTTGGGAGTTCAAGTCACAGGTACGGCCGTCCACCGGAACGGCGGATGAGAAAGAGTCGTTCCAGATTACGCTCCCACACATGGATGATCTCTGGCCGAACCAGACGGTGGTCCCGGAATTCAGCCGGGTGATGCTGGATTTCGAGAACCGCGCCTGGCAGCTGGGTATGACGGTTCTGTCGTGCTTTGCCGATCGTCTCGGGTTTGAGAGGGACTTCTTTGGCCGGGCCCATGATCGCAGTTTGGAGGATTATCAGAGCACGCTCCGGTTGCTGCACTATTTGCCCCTGGCCGACGATGCCCGCCTGGATGAATCCATCTGGCGCGCCGGGGCCCATACCGATTTTGATTGCCTGACCATGGTGTTCCAGCAGGAAGGCCAGGGTGGCCTGCAGGTCAGCCCGGGCAAAGACGCCGAGGGCAAAGGTGATGACCGGGAGTGGTTCACTGTGGCGCCGAAAGAGGACCGGATTACCTGCAATATCGGCGACATGCTGATGCGCTGGAGCGATGACCGTCTGAAGTCGACCCTGCATCGGGTCAGGATGCCGAAAGAGGGCGAATACAAGGGGCCCCGATACAGCATGGCGTTCTTCTGTCAGGCGAACAAAGAGCAGGTTATTCAGGGGCCGGGAAAGAAATACCCGCCGATCTCTGCACGGGACTACCTGTTGCAGCGAATCCAGGCCAACTTTGATGCCGCAGAGAAGGCGGCCGAAGCCCGGAAGTAATCGGGATAGAACGTTCCAAAGTGAAAAAGGCCTCCTTCGGGAGGCCTCAGATTGCTGACAAACCC